>JBEARB010000255.1:0-30925 GCA_041163625.1 Pseudomonadota bacterium
CGTCGCGCTCGAACTCGGCGAGGCATCGCTGATCCCGAACCCAATCGGCAACACGCTGCAGCGGCGCTACGGTGACTGCAAAGACAAGGGCACCTTGCTGGTCGCCTTGCTGCGCGCAGCCGGCATCGAGGCCCACCTCGCGCTGCTGCGAACCGGCCCCGGCTTCGACGTCCACCGCGGCGCACCCGGGCTCGGTCGCTTCAACCACGCCATCGTCCGCGCCACCTTGCCTGACGGCGGCGAGCGCTGGATCGACGCCACCGCGGTGCACGCGGCCCCGGGCGTGCTGACGAGCTCGGTGCAGGGACGGCTGGCGCTGATCGCGTCGCCCAAGGCCCGCGATCTCGTGACGATTCCGCGTGCCCCGGCCGACCAGACCACCCGCGTCGAGCATATCGTGGTGCAGTTCCAGCAGGCCGACGGCGCCAAAGTGCGTGAGACCACTCGCTCCACGGGGCTGGACGCGGCCTCGTTGCGCTCGGATTTCTCCGAGACCGACAAGCCCCTCGAAGAGGTGGTCAGCGGCTACGTCAAGGAGACCTACCAGGGCCGCGTCGTGCGTGCGAAGACCCGCAATCTCGAGGTCGGCCCGCAGCCCTACGAGCTCGAAATCGAGATCGAGGCGTCGGACGCCTACTCGACGTACGACGACGGCGGCCGCTTCGAGGTCACCCCGAACGGCCTGTACGGCCGACTGCCCGAGCTCTTCTACAGCAAGCCCAAGGCGCCCAAGGACGAGGTGCTCGAGGCGCTCGCCGCCGACGGCCCGCCGCGTTTCCGCAAGGTGCCGAAGATGCCGGTGCTGGTGCCGTACGCGCATCGCGCCGAGATCGTCTACGAGTTCGAAATTCCGGACGGTTTCCACTGGCACTCGCTGCCCGAGGGCGATAAGCAAGCGGCCCATGGCTTCGAGGTCTCGGCCGTCGTCGAGAAGAAGGACGACCGCCACCTCGTCGTGCGCTACGCGCTGCGTGTCGACGCGGCGCACGTCGCCCCCGAGGCGTTGCCCGCGGTTCAGGAGCTGCTCTCGGACTTCGACGAGGCGTCGACGCTCGAGTTGCAGTTCAGCGGGGTTGCCGCCGACCTGCAGGCTCGCTTCGACATCGTCGGTGCCGTCGAGGCCGACCGTGGCCTGCTCGCCCGCAACCCCGACGATGTCGTGGTCCACACGCGCGTGGCGCACCGGCTCACGACCTTCGGATTCGGCGTGGCGGGTCGGGCGCTCGCCGACAAGGCTGCGGCGCGGTGGCCGAAGTCGGCGCTGGCGCACAAGATTCGCGGCCTGGTCTACCTCTACGACACGATCGGCCGCGACAACGCGCTCGGCCAAGACCGCGAGGAAGCAGCGCAAGCCCTGCGGGTGGCGTCGCTGCTCGACCCGGACGACACCTACTCCCTGCGGCTGCTCGACTTGGTGTTGCGCCCGGCGTGCGTCGCCAAGCCGAAGGTCGAACCGAAGTGCACCGCCGAGCTCACGCGGATCCGCGAGCGCATCGCGAAGGAGGACCCCAGCTACGAGCCCAAAGTCCTGGTGCACCAATACGTCCTCGAGGGGCGACTGGACAAGGCGTCCGCCGCCGTCGAGAAGATGCCCGAGGGGAGCGCCCGCGACGCGGTGGTCGTCACGCTCACCGCGATGAAGAAGGGCGCCAAGGCCGCGGAGCGCAAGGCCCGTGCGCTCGGTCGCGAGAAGGCGTCGACGCTGATCGCCGGTGCCGCGGTGGTCGCCTACGCGATGCGGGATCTGAAGACGACCGCGGCCATCGCCCGCTTGCCGTCGGTCGCGCGCGCCAACCCGCTGATCGCGACGTTTTTCGGGCAGCTGGATCAGGCGGCCGTCTGTCTGAGCGAGAAGCCCGCGGCGGTGCAGCACGTCCTCGCTTGGGCGCGCGGTGTCGCGTCGCGGCCGATCGACGTCGACGTCGAGGCGGTGACCGAGGCGAGCGCGCCGCCCGCCTTCCCGGCCAGCGCCTACTCCGAGGCCTATGAAGAGCTGCTCAAGAGCGCCGATATCTATCAGGGCAAGCTGAAGCGGCTCGGCGAGCACCTCGCGCTCGACGTCGCACCCTGCGTGGGCACCTGGACCGTCCGTGAGGATGGCAGCGCCGTCCGCGTCGAATTCCTCGCGCCCGGCGATCGCACGCCACTGACCTTCGCGCTGCGCCGCAAGGGCAAGACCTTCGAGCTCATCGGCAGCGGCGCGGGCTACGGCGCCGGCGTGGCCGGACGGGCTGCCTTCGACGCGCTCGAGGCGAAGGACGTCGTCGCCGCTCGCGCTTGGCTCCGTTGGATGAAGGACAACCTCCGATCCGACATCCGGCCGAGCGCACAATTCAGCGTGGCCTCGATCTTCCTCGCGCTTCGCGAGCTCGATATCGACACCGCCCCGCCCTCGGACCTGCGGGCAATTGCGCTCGGCCTCGTTCTGCAGGATGACCCCAAGGGGCGTGTGATCGCAGCGGCCGAAGCGTTGCTCACCAAGCCCGAGATTCGGGGCGACCGCGCGACGTGGCTGCACAGCATGCTCGGCAGCTGCTACCTGCAAGTCGATCGCAACGCAGAGGCCGCCCGCCATTTCCGCTTCGTACACGAGGCTGCGCCGGACGACGCGAGCTACCTCGGCTACTACCTCGGCGCGCTCGAGGCGGCGGGCGAGTCCGAGAAGGCGCGCTCCATCCTCGAGGCGTTCCTCGCCCGCCACCCCGACAACGAGCGTGTGGCCCGCAACCTGCGTTCTTGGCAGATCCGACACGGGCAGGCCCGGAAGGCGTACGAAGCGGTGGCGGCCCTCCACGCCAAGGGCAAGGCCAGCAACTCGGATCTGAACAACATCGCCTGGGCTTCGCTCTTCCACGCGGACATCCCGCGCGCCGAGGCGCTGAAATTCGCCCTCGCAGCGTGCGAGCCCCTGCAGACTGCCAACGGCTCCGAGCTGCACACGCTCGCGTCGCTGCAGGGCGACGCAGGCGACACCAACGCTGCCTACCGCACCGCCCAGCAGATGATGAAGTCCTACGCCTCCGGCGCCGCGCCGGCCTACCTCTACTCGGTCTGGGGCGTGCTCGCCGAACGGCTCGGGATGCCAGCGGCCGCCATCGCCTATTACGACATGGCCATCGAGGACGACGACGACGACTCGCCCACATCCGCCGCGGCCTACTGCAAGCGCCGCCGTGAGGCGTTGGGTGGCTCTCGCCCTAAAACTCGCCGCGGACGCCGAAGCTCGGAATGAGCGGCAGGCCGCTCGAATACTGCGAGAGCGAGGCGTCGAAGTTGTACTGGATCCCTTCGGGGTTGCCGCGGTTGTAGGCGTTCTGCACGTCGAGATAGACGCCGAGCAGGAAGCGGTCGAAGACGAAGGTCTTGTCCACGCGCACGTCGAGCTGATGGAACGACGGCACCCGCTGGCAGAGGATGCAGGTCGAGCTGACGCGTGTGTAGGTATCGTTCTGCTCGTTGTAGACCGCGGTCGAGAGGCCGGTCTGCGGGTTGCCCGTGACGTAGCGCCAGCGGCCGCCGATCGACCAGTTGTCCGGCAGCTTGTACGAGCCCAAGATCGAGAAGATATGCGTCTGGTCCCAGCCGAACGGGCGCTCTTCGGCGCCGGGCCGGTCGACGCGGGTGGCGCGCGAGAGCGTGTACGAGATCCAGCCGAAGAAGTTGTTCGCCAGCTCGTGCCGCAGCAGCAACTCCATGCCGATGACGCGACCGGTGCCGCTGTTCTCGTAGGGCGTGGTGGGGAAGAGCGCGTCGGTCGGCACCACGATATTCCAGAGCCGCTTGTGGAAGCCGGTGATGTCCAGGCTCAGGAAGTCGGTCGCCTTCCACTCGACCCCCGCCGAGGTCTCCCAACTCTGCTGCGGCAGCAGGCCCGGCGTTCCGACCGACTCGGCGAGCTGCTGTGGCTGCGGCTGCTGGCTCGTGGTTCCGGTCGCTGCCTTCAGCGTCAGGTCTTCGCGTGCCTTCCAGCGCAGGTTCAGGCGCGGCGTGACGGTCTGCGCGTCCGCGAGCTTGCGGTAGAAGTCGAAGCGCACGCCGGGCACGACCTCGAGGTCGTCGCGCAGCTTGAACACGCTGTCGACGTAGATCGCAGGCTGGTACTGGCTGCCGGTCTGCTTCGCGAAGATGCGCTCGGCGCTCGGCGGACCGCCGGCCGAGGTTCCGCGGTCCGGGCCCTGCGCCACGTTGGGTAGCAGCACCTCGATGGTGAACGGCTGCCAGACCCAATCCATGCCGGCGCGCAGCTGCACGGGGCCGTCCCCGAAGGTGAAGTCCTGGCGCAGGGTGAACTCGTTGCTGGTCAGCTCGAAGCGGAACAGGTCGCCGAGGCCGAAATTCAGGTTCGTCAGCACCGAGCCGAAGGTGGTGCGGCTCTTCCAGCCGTCGCCGTCGTGGCGCAGCACGGCCAGCGCGCCGAAGAAGGTCGTCGCTGTCTCGATATCGCCACGCGCGTCGGGGAAGGCGGCCGGCGGCGCGTCCAGGACGGCTCGGAGCCTGTCGTCCGAGCCGAACGTAAACGCCGTGAAGCTGGTGCGCGGTCCGAGTCGATGGTCGTACTTGACCTGGAAATCGTAGTAGCGCGGCGCGAGCGTGAGCGGCAGCGCTTTGGAGAGCGGCGGCACGGCCAAGATCGCGTCGATGTAGGAGCGACGACCGGCCAAGGTCAGGTTGCCTCGCTCACCCACCGGTCCTTGCGCGAAGAAGCCGGTGTGGAAGACGTTCGACTCGACGTAGCCCTTCCAGCGCTCTTGCTCGCGCGGGAGCGAGAGGCGCGCCTGCAGCACACCTCCGGTGCCGCGACCGTAGCGCACGGGGAAGCCGCCGGGCAGGAAGTCGATGCCTTCGAGCACGTCCGTGTTGAAGATCGAGTAGATGCCGGCGAAGTGGTAGAGCTGCGGCAGGCGCACGCCCTCGACGAAGACCTGGGTATCGCCCGGGGCCGAGCCGCGCACGATGATGAAGCCGGCGCCGCCGGGGGCACGCGCGACGCCCGGCAAGCTCTGCACGACCTTGAACGAGTCACCGTTCACGCCCGGGATCTTCTGGATCTCCTCGACCGAGAGGGAGCGGCGGGTTGCCTCGCCCGGCTCGGGCGGCGCCGTCGCGGTCGCCCGGTAGATCGTGTACGAGAGCCGGGTCGCCCGGAGGGTCACGCTGGTCGTCTCGCCCTCGCGGATGGTCACCTTCGCGCGCACCGGACGATGCTCCGCCCCCGGCACGTAGATCTCCGCGCTGCCCGGCTCGAGCAGCCCGAAGCGGAAGCGACCGTCGGCGTCGGTCACGGCCTCGGCCTGCTGCTTGGGCACCGTCACCAGGCTGCCGACGACGGGCCGGCCCGTGCCGCGCTCGACGATCCGACCTTCGAGGCTGGAGAAGCCCTCGGGGGCTCGCTCTTCCGCGCGACGATCGTAGCGCCCGAGCCCGGCCGAGCGGCCGCGCCGGTCCAGCCGGACCTTCGGCGCGAAGACGTAGCGGAACTGGATCGCGACGCGAACTGGCTGATCGCCCTGCCGCGCGGGCTCGAAGCGCAGGCGCTTGGCGGCCTCGATCGCGGCCGCGTCGAACTCGGGACCGGCCGACTGCACGACCTTCACGTCGCCGACGCTGCCGTCGGCCTCGACCACGATCTGCAGCACGACGGCGCCGCGCAGCCCGCGCGCCGCCATCTCGGGCGGCGTCTCCGGCTCGGCGTATTGGACGAGTTTCGGCGGCACCAGCGGTGCCGCAGCCTTGGCCTTCGCGGCGTGAGCCGGCGCGGCGGCCGCGAACAAGCAGGCGCACAGTAGCGCGAGGCCGAAGCGACGGACCGAACTGCGATCGAGTGGTGACATTCGTTGCACGGGACCCCTCCCGCGGCGAAGGATGCCGCGAGTGCCCAGAAGATGCATGCCCATCGGCGAACGAACCTCCGCAGTCCGCCTCTCTTCACGAATTCGCGCGCATTTGGACGCGTCGATCCCATCTGGAGGCAGTGCACCGGGCCGCGATCCGCTACGATGGTCGCAGGAGGCCTCGCATGTCGTACCGTCCCTACCCCCCTCGTCCAATGCCACCATCGCGTCGGCACCGCCTGCGCGCGCGCATGGCCGCCGCGCTCCTCGCCCTCTCGCTCGCCCCCTCGCTGGCGATGGCCGCGCCGGCGACCGTGCTGTTCGAAGGTGTGTTGCGAAGCGCCGGCGGAGGCCCCGCGGCCGACGGCGACTATGCGCTGACCTTCGCCCTGTACGAACAGCAGGGCGACGCGAGTCCGCTCTGGAGCGAGCAGGCGGCCAAGGTCGCCGTCAGCGGTGGGCAGTTCGCGCACGCGCTCGGCAGCGTCACGCCGATGACCGACGCCGCGCTCGCCAAGGCCGGCTTCGTCGGTGTCCGCGTCGCGAGCGAGCCCGAGCTGCCGCGAATGCCGGTGCACGCGGTCGCGTTCGCCCGCTTCGCCGGCGTCGCCGCTGGGCTCGACTGCTCGGGCTGCGTCCCGGTCGGCGCCTTGCTCTTCGACGGTGACGTCGACCTCGGTGGCAACTCGCTCAAGGCCAAGAACGCATTGTTCAGCGGCGACGTCACCGCCAAGAGCGTGACGGCGCAAAGCTTTGCCGGCGACGGCAGCAAGCTCACCGGGCTCAAGCAGCCGACCGGCAGCTGCAAGAGCGGCCACGCCGTGGTCGGCATCGCGGCCGACGGCACGCTGCAATGCGCCGCGATGGCCGGCGGCGGCGAGCTCGCCACGCTGACCGGAGGGCTGCTCACCAACCGCTTGAAGACGACCGGCGCGCCGGACGCGCTGCCCATCGCCATCCCCGACAACACCGGGGCCGAGGCCGTCGCACAGGCGAACATCACCGACGACGGCAAGATCGAGACCATCGTCGTCACCGCCAAGCTGCAGAACTCCGACCTCTCGCAGGTTCGGCTGCTGCTGCTACCGCCGGACGACAAGCAGGTCGGCATCACGCTCTGTGATCCGTGTGGCGGCTCCGGCGAGAAGTCGTTTGCCGCGACCTTCCCGCCGACCAAGGAGAAGGCGGGCTCGCTCGCCGGCTACGTCGGCAAATCGGGCAAGGGGCTGTGGACGCTGAAGGCGCTCGACACCGCGTTCTGCATCCCGCAGGCGCCCGGCAACGCCGGGATCTGCGATGTCGCCAAGGGCACCGACGGTGCAATCACCGCGTTCAGCGTCGAGATCGAGGTGCTCTCGGCCGCGACGGTCTCGGTTCCCGGAACGCTCCTCGCCGGCGCGATCCAGCTGCCGTCGTTGCCGACACCCGCGCCCGCCTGCACCGCAAAGACCAAGGGCTCGACCTACCTCGAGGCGAGCAAGGGGCGCTTGGTCGTCTGCGACGGTGGCGATTGGCGCACGCTCCCCTTCGAGAAGGCGTGCGGCAACCAGATCGTCAGCGGGGACGAGGAATGCGACGACGGCAACAGCGACGACACCGACGCCTGCTTGACGACCTGCAAGGCGGCGAAGTGCGGCGACGGCAAGGTCTGGGCCGGCAAGGAAGCCTGTGACGACGGCAACACCGCCGACGGCGACGGCTGCGCGGCGGATTGCAGCAAGGTCAACGGCAAGCCGTGCAGCAACGGCTCGACCGGTGATTGCAATCCGGCCGGCCAGACCCTGGTCGCGAACTCGGCGTATTGGGATCCGCAGCCGCCGTCGGGTTGGGTCCAGTGCATGGGGTTCGTCAACACCAGCGCCGACGACGTCGGTCCCAACGCGCTCGACAACTGCCGCTCTGCGACGCAGATCCGCCTGCGTATCTGGGACCCGAGCGACAAGGTCGTGGTCGACGTCTGGGAGACCGGGCTCAAGGGCCAGGCGAGTTGGTGGAGTGGCGGCCAGTATTTCGACGGCTGCAACTGCGGCGCTGCGCTCACGACGTCGATCTGCGGCGACCTCTGGCCGTGCAACAACCAGGCGGGATTCTACGGCAGCAACAACGGCTCCTGTGGCGGCGGCTCGGGCGGCTGGAGCTCGGGGATGTGCCTGTCCAACGGCAACGGCGGCCAAGTCAGCGTCGCGCCGGGCCAGAACGGCAATTTCGAACTCGCCAAGAGCCCGAGCTCGGGCGCCTACGTCGGCTACAAGATCGCGGTCTACAAGCAGCCCTAATGGTCGGGTTCGCCGGCGGTGCCGGTCGAGCCGAAGCCGCCCTCGCCACGGTCCGTGACGTCGAGCGCCTCGACCTCGTGGAAGCGGGCTTGGTGGCACGGCGCGACGACCAGCTGCGCGATGCGCTCGCCGCGCCGGATCGTCACCGACTCGCGGCCGTGGTTGACCACCAACACCTGCACCTCGCCGCGGTAGTCGGCGTCGATCGTGCCCGGCGCGTTGAGCACCGTCAGGCCGCGCTTGAAGGCCAAGCCCGAGCGCGGCCGGACCTGCGCCTCCCAGCCCGGCGGCAGCGCCATCGCGAAGCCGGTCGGGACCAACGCGCGGGTCCCCGGCGGGACGACGAGCGCCTCGACCACGGCCGCGCTGACGTCGGCACCCGCGGCGAGCGGGCTCATGTAGCGGGGCAGGGCGATATCGCTGTCCTGCTCCGGGCGGATGCGACGCAATTCGACGCGCGGCGGTGCGTGGGTGGGCGGTGCGGTCGTCATCGATGACTCCATACTGGGGCGCGCATCGTCGCGACTCGTCGCGCGGTCCGCAAGCGGTTGATGGGGCCGGGCGGCTCGGGCAGCCTCCGCGCTCGGAGGTGCCATGCACGGCTCGATCGGCTTCTTGAACGACCAGATCCTGCACCGCGACGCGGCGGGCGGGCTCTCGTGCGACCAAGCCTTCATCCGCTTCCTGCTCGCGTTCCGCTCGCGCTACGACCGCGTCGTGCTCTATTCGCGCGTCCATCCCGAGCCGATCGCGACGCCGCTCTCGGTCCGCGTCGAGGGGGACGGGATCGAAGTCGTCGAGTTGCCCTTCTACCCCCGGATCTCCTCGCTCTTCTCGGCGCCGCACCGCTACTGGCCCGGCGTCGACCGCGCCCTCGACGGGATCGAGGCGCTCGACGCGCTCTGGCTCAACACCGGCCATCCGGTCAGCGTCCGCGCGCTGTGGCGGCTGCGAAATCGCCGGCGCCCGGCACTTTGCGCTGCCCTGCGCGGCAACTACGAGCACGACGCCAGCATCCGCGAGGGCGGAGGTGCACGCATCGCCGCCTGGACGCAGACCGGGATGATGCACGCCTTCGCCCGGCTCGCGCGCCGTCGCGACGTCCCCGTGCTCGCCTACGGTGATGCGGCGGCGGCGCGGGCGAGGGCGCTGAGGATGCGCGCGCTGCCGTTCGAGACGACGCTGCTCGACGCCGCGCTGATCGCCGACCCGCCCGCTGCCGATCCGGCACTGCACGCCGATCTCGTCACGGTCTGCCGGATCGTCCGCGAGAAGGGCTTGGATCGCCTGCTCGACGCGCTGCCCTCGCTGCGCCGTGCCGACGGGACGCCGGCGACGCTGGCCATCATCGGCGTCGGCCCGCAGCGCGAGGCGTTGCAGGCACAGGCGGTCGCGCTCGGTGTGCAGGACCGCGTGCATTTCCGAGGCTACGTCGCGCACGGGCCGGGGCTGATGCAGCAGATCCGCTCGGCCGAGGTCTTCGTGTTGCCGTCGCGCACCGAGGGCGTGCCTGCGACGGTGCTCGAGGCGATGGCGATGCGCGTGCCCGTCGTGGCCACCGCCATCGGCGGCTTGCCCTCGCTGCTCGCCGACAACCGCGGCCTCCTTGTCGCAGCCGAGGAAGAGGGCCTGCCCGCCCGCTTCGGCGCGGCGGTCCAACAGCTGCTCGACGACCCACCGCTACGCGAACGCGTGACGGGCGCCGCATTCGCGCACGTCGCCGACCTGACGCTCGAAGGTCAGGTCGATCGGGTGGTGCGGTTGCTCGACGGCGCGCGCGATTGAGGCGTCGCGCTCCGGCTCACGCGCCGGGGTGACGCAGCCCGGCGAGCCATCGTCGCGCGCCGGCCAGCTCACTGAAAGGCAGCATCGGGCCGGCCCGTTCGGCGCGAAGCTGGTCGTAGAGCGCCGTCCAACGCGCCGTGACCGCGTCCGGACCAAAGCCGGCGAGCGCCGCCTGCTTCGCCGCCGCGCCCATCGCCGTGGCCGCGGCCTGCGGCTGCGCCAGCGCACGTGCGAGGGTCTCCGCGAGGCCGTCGTCGGTGGTGCGACCGGCCTGCTGCGGGACGAGGAATCCCGTCCGTCCGTCGTCGATCAGCGAGGGGATCGCGCCCGTGCTGGGGGCGACGACGCGGCGGCCACGCGCCATCGCCTCGATCACGACCATCGGCTGACCTTCGGCGTGGGAGCCGAGGACCACCAGCTGCGCCGCGTCGAGCACGACCTCGATGCCGTCGATCGGGGTGTGGTGGTGCAGGCGTAGCCCGGCGCTCGCGGCTGCCTCGTGCGCGCGGGCCAGCTCGTCGGGCTCGGTGACCTCGCCGAGCATCAGCACCGGCGGCACGTCCACGCCCCGGGCCGCGAGCGCCGCGAGGCCGCGCACCACGCCGCTCGCGTTCTTGTTGGCGTCGACACGGCCGATGATCGCCACCGGCGGCTCGGCGTGCGCGTAGCCGAGGTCGCGTAGCGGCTCCAGCGCCGCCTCGCCTCGCAGCGCCGGGTGCGCGACGAAGGCTCGGCCGAGCAGATTCGGCAGCCAGCGCATCCGCTCGCGCGGCAGACCGTGCGCGGCCAGCCAGTCCAGGCCGTCCTCGGCGACGCCCACGACGTGGTCCGAGAGCGCGGCCGCGAGCAGGTACGAGCGTGCCGCGAGCGGTCGGCGCTCGAGGAAGGCGCGGCCGGTGTGCAGGTGCAACAGGACCGGCGGTCTGCGCGGGCCGAGCGCCGCCGCGCCCGCATAGACCGCAGCCTGCGGCTTCCAGGTGTGGACGAGATCGGTGCGATCCCGGCGCAGACGGCCGAGCAGCGCCGCCATCAGGCGTGGGTCGGCCGGTCCGCGGCGTGGCAGCAGATGGGCCGGCACGCCGTCTGGGATCGCGTGAAAGTCTTGCGCGTAGTAGCGCAAGATCTCCGGCTGCCAGCCGACCCGGAGCAGTTCGCTGGCCAGCAGGACGAGCTGCCGTTCGGCCCCGCCGGGCCCGAGGGCGTCGGTCACGAAGGTGACGTGCGACATCCGCGTGAGCTCCGGCTTCAGCCCAGGACCGAGAGCAGCCACGCCACGCCCAGCCCCATGTAGCAAAGCCCGAGCGCGCCGATGACGGTGCCCAGGCGGTCTTGCAGCAGCGCCCGCCGAATCGGTCCGCCGTAGAGCACCTTGCGGATATTGTAGCCGGCACGCGGCCCGAGCAGGCGCGTCGGCACCAAGCGGATATCGGCCAGGATGCGTTCCTTGGCGGCGCGCAGCGGGCGCAGGCGCGCGAGCAAGGCGGCGCCGCGTTGGCCGCGCGGCACGCCGATGCGCGGTAGGCGCAGCGGGTGGCGGCCGGGGCCGGCGGTGCCCTTGTCGGCGCCGGTGCTGGTGACGTAGCCCGCCTCGCCGATCCAGCGCACGATCTGCCGGTTGCCGCCCGCGCGCGGGATGCAGAAATGCGGCACCGGCTCGCCCAACAGCGCCTCGAGCCGCTGCTTCGATTCGGTCAGTTCCCAGCGCACCTGCTCCTCGCTCATCTCCGAGAGCAGGCCGTGCGTCATCGAGTGGCTGCCGATCATGTGGCCGCGTTCGCGCAGCGCCTTCCATTGCTCGGGCGTCATCCAATCGTCCTTGCCGAGCACGCCCTCGCGGGTGTGCGCGTCCGGATCGAGCGCGACGTAGAAGACGCCGCGCATGCCGTGGCGCTCGAGGATCGGCGCCGCGAGCGTCCAATTCGACAGGTAGCCATCGTCGAAGGTGAAGATGATCGGGCGCTTGGGCAGGGGGCCGCGACCGGTCAAGAAGGCGTGCAGCTGGTCGAGGTCGACCGTCTCGTAGCCCGCTTCCCGCAGCGCCCGGCATTGGTCGTCGAGGTCGTCGTCTTCGACGGCCCAGACCCGCTCGGCGTCGACGATCTCGCCACTGCGGACGCGGGCGGCCTCGAGGAAGCGGTGGTAGTTGAGGATCGGCACGCGCGGCTCGCGGTACTCGTCGCGCACCATCCACAGCACGTAGAGCGCGATCGCGACCGGCGGCAGCACGAAGAGCAGCAGACCGACCACGATGATGCCCAGACTCATGTCGCACTCCCCATCGGCGGCGTCGTCGGCCGCTCGGGCGTCCACGTCAGCGAGCGCTGCCCGCGCGCGATCTGCTCGGCCGCGCGCCAGGTCGAGACGATGCCGACCACCAGGTACGCCAGCGCGTCGAGCCAGCGCATCCCCTCGGCGATGCGGCCCTGCACCCGCAGCCAGCCGAGCCCGTACATGCCGAGCGCCCCGAGCGCAGCGCCGAGCGCCACGGCGCGTAGGATGCCGTCCGAGCCCGCCGCGATCAGGAACAAGCCGAGCAGACCCGCCGCCGCCGGGAACCAGATCGCCCAGCGCGTCCACTTCTGCAGCGCGAGCTGCAGCAGCGGCCACCACGCGCCGGCGGCGACCAAGCGGCGCACCAGCGGCGGCCCCGAGACCAGGCAGCGCCGCGCGATACGCATCCGCGCCCGCAGCTCCTCGTCGAGCGAGACGCGGGTGTCCTCCACCGCGATCGCGTCGTCGACGTACACGGTGCCGAGGCCTTGCTCGGCCGCGAGCATCGCCAGCTGCAGGTCCGAATTCACGGTCGGCGTGAACCGTTCGAAGCAGCACGCCCACGCCGCCGCGCAGGCGCCGCTCGTCGAGACCTGGATGTTCCGGCTGCGGCGCCGCTGCGCCACGACGAAGGCTTGGTATGCGGCAAAGGCGTCGGCGACACCGCCATCGGCGTCGCGGTAGACCACGCGCCCGCTCGCGGCACCGACGCCGGGCTGGCTCAGCCCCTCGATCAGCCGCAGCGCCACGTCTGGGCGCCACTCGGTGGTGGCGTCGGTGAGCGCGAAGATGTCGCCGGTCGCTTCCTTGGCGGCCACCGAGAGCGCGACCTCCTTGCCTTGGTTCGGGTGCTGCTCGAACAGCCGCAGCGTGCGGTCGGGCGGGCAGCGGGCGATGCGCTCGCGCACGATGTCTGCGGTGGCGTCGGTCGAGCCGTCCGAGACGACCACGATCTCCAAGCCGCCAGGCGGGACCTCGAGCGCGAAGAGGTTGTCCAGCCGGGCGCCGATGCCGTCCTGCTCGTTGCGCGCTGCGATCAGCACCGAGACCTTCGGCGGTCGATCCCCCAGCAAGGCGAGCGGATCCATGCGCTGCGGGCGATGTCGCCCGACGCGGCTGACGATCTTCGGGCCGATCACCAACACAGCCGGCCAGGCGATGGCGAAGGCCACGAGAATGATGCCGATTCCGAGCCAGAGCATCCGCGTCCCGATCCCTCCGCGAGCGCGACGTCGGCTGCGGGAGGCGCATGGGATCATCGCGGATCGGGGGTGTCAAGGCGAACGCGGCCGCCGCCCCCCCGGCTGGTCCGCCACCGCCGATCCGCTATGCTCCGCGTCTCCACGTGGGAGGAGGTGCCATGCGCAGCGTGCAACTCGGCGGAACACTCGCCATCGAAGACGTCCTGGACGTCGGCCACGGCCGCGCGCACGCCGCCTTGCCCGACGACGCCCGCGCCCGCGTCCTCGCAGCTCGCGGCGTGGTCGAGGCCAGCCTCGCCGACGGCCAAGCGCACTACGGCATCAACACCGGCTTCGGCGCGCTCGCCGAGGTGCGCATCGAGCCGCACGATCTGCGCCGCCTGCAGCTGAACCTCGTGCGCAGCCACGCCGCCGGCGTCGGCGAGCCGCTGCCGCGCGCCATCGTGCGCATGTTGTTGCTGCTGCGCGCGCAGGTGCTCGCCGCCGGCCACTCCGGCGTGCGGCCCGAGGTGATCGACATGCTGCTCGCCCTGCTCGAGCAGCGCGTGCACCCGCGCGTGCCCGAGCAGGGCTCGGTCGGAGCGTCCGGCGACCTCGCGCCGCTCGCCCACCTCGCCCTGGTCCTGGTCGGCGAAGGCGAGGCCGAGATCGGCCCAGGCGGCGCCGCAGATCCCTCCGATGGCGCGTTCCTCGACGGCGCCGAGGCGCTGCGCCGCGTCGGGCTCGCCCCGATCGAGCTCGCCGCCAAGGAGGGCCTCGCGCTGATCAACGGCACGCAGGTGATGACCGCCATCGCGCTGCACGCGCTCGAGCGCGCCGAGCGCGCGCTGCGCGCCGCCGATATCGCCGCCGCGCTCTCGATCGAGGGTTTCCTCGGCTCGTTGCGGCCCTCCGACGCGCGCATCCACGACCTGCGGCCCTACGACGGCCAGCGCACCGTGGCAGCCAACCTGCGCCGGCTCTGCGAGGGCAGCCCGCTGATCGCCAGCCACCGCGACTGCAACCGCGTGCAAGATCCCTATTCGTTCCGGTGCGCCCCGCAGGTGCACGGCGCCGCCCGCGACGCGCTCGCCCACGTCCGCCGCGTGCTCGCCGTCGAGATCGCCGCCGTCACCGACAACCCGCTCGTCTTCCCGGGCGCCGACGACGGCGACGTGCCCGAGGGCGCCGTCATCTCGGGCGGCAACTTCCACGGCCAGCCCGTCAGCCTCGTCTGTGATTTCGCGCGCATCGCCCTGACAAGCGTGGCCTCGATCTGCGAGCGGCGCGTCGAGCAACTGGTCAATCCGCACCTCTCCAACGGGCTACCCGCCTTCCTCGCCCACGATCCGGGCCTGGAGTCGGGTCTGATGATCGCGCAGGTCACCGCCACGGCCCTGGTCAGCGAGTGCAAGGGGCTCTCCACGCCGGCGTCGATCGACTCCATCCCAAGCTCGGCCAGCCGCGAGGACCACGTCTCGATGGGTCCGATCGCCGCCCGGCGCTGGCTCGACGTGGTGCGCAACTTCGAGCGCGTCGTCGGCATCGAGCTGCTCGCCGCCGCCCAGGCCGTCGATCTGCGCGCGCCTCTGCGCCCCGGCGTCGGCACGGGCGCGGCCCACGCCGCGGTCCGCGAGGTCGTCGCCTCCCTGCGCGAAGACCGCGTCCTGCACGGGGACCTCGAGACCGCCGCGGAGCTCGTCCGCAGCGGTGCCCTCGAAGCCAGCGTGCGCGTCGCCGTGCCGGAGCTCTGCTGATGACGATCTTGTTGCCCGCGCCGCTCGTTCTGGCCTCGACCTCGCGCTACCGCCGCGCGCAGCTCGAGCGTTTGGGCCTGGAATTCCAATCGATCGCGCCGCCCATCGAAGAAGAGACCATCCTCGCCGACGGCCCGCGCAGCACCGTCGCCCTGCGCGCGGCCTTCAAGGCCTGCGCGGTGCAGGAGCTGCCCGGCTTCGAGGACTGCCTGATCATCGGCGCGGATCAGGGCGTCGTGCTCACCGACGACGCCGGCCACGAGCAACTGCTCGGCAAGCCCGGCAGCGCCGACGCGGCGGTCGCGCAGCTGATGCGGCTCTCGGGACGTACGCACGAACTGTTCACCGCCGTCGCGCTCGCGCTGCCGGGTGGCCGCCTGCTCGAAGCCCACGAGACGGTGCACGTGACCATGCGCGTCTTCGCCGAAGACGAGGCCCGCGCCATGGTCGAGCGAGACGAGACCTGGGATTGCGCCGGCAGCTACAAGATCGAAGCGGGCGGCCCCTGGCTCATGGACCGGGTCGCGTGCGATGATCCGACCGCGATCGAAGGGTTGCCGCTGATCGCGCTGGGCCGACTGCTGCGGCAGGCCTGAGCGCGCGGGCACGGAGGGAGCGATGGCGAGCAAGCGAGGCGGCAAGAAGCAGGGGACCACGACGCCGGCGCCCACCGAGGCGGCAGCTGAGCGCGTGCCCGCCACCGAATCGGCGAACGCCCCCGAGGAGCACGCCGACGCCGAGGCCGTCGTCGCCGAAGACGGCGCCGTCTTGCTCGAGAATTGGACGCCGCTCGGCCGCTGCCTCGACGTTCGCCTCGGCCGCGCTGCCTGGCCGAGTCACGCCGCGCGCCTGTTCGACGACGAGCAGGTGCCCCACCTCGCGCACGACTCCGGCTCGCTCTCGCGCCGCCACGCCGAGGTGCTGCTCGCTTGGTTCGAGGCACAGGCCGCCGCCGGCACCCTCCCCGAGGAGGTCGTGCTCGTCGAAGCCGGCATCGGCACCGGCCTGCACCTCTGCTACCTGCTGCGGCATGTCGAGCAGGCGACCGCGGCACGCGGCGTGGATTGGTCCTCGCGGCTGCGCGTCTGGGTCACCGACGTCAGCGCCGAGCTGCTCGAGAAGGCGCGCGATCGCGGGCTGTACCCCGAGTCGTTCTCGGTCCGCTACGGATTGCTCGACGTCGTTCAGCCTGGCCGCGTCCTGCCACTCACCGTCGATGGCAAGCTCGGCGAGGCCGAGACGCTTCCGCCGGTGCACGCGTTCTTCGCCAACTACGTGCTCGATCTGCTGCCGATGGATCTGTTCCGCCGGCATCGCGACGGCGACGCCCGCTGGCAGGCCGTATTGGTGCGCACGTGGCTGCGCGAGCCCGCCGCGCTCGAGCGTTACACCGACCTCGATGTCGACGGCGTGCGCGCGCTGGTTGCCGCGGGCGGGCCCGCGGCGTGGGCCGCGCTCGCGCCGATCTGGAGCCTGCTGCAGCTCGAGCTGCGCACCTTCCCGCTCGCGCCGGACGACCACCCGGACACGCCGCTGCTCGAGCGCGTCGCCGACGATCTCGAGGCCGCGCTCGGGGCCGATCACGAGGCGCTCGCCGAGGGCTCCGTCGTGCTGCATTCGGGCGGCGCGCTCGAGGTCCTGCGGCGCATCGGCGGCATCCTCGACGCCGACGGATTCGGCGTCTTCCGCGACGTCGCGCTCTGTACGCCCGAGGAGGCCGCCGTCCCGCGCGGGCTCACGCACTACGGGCCGACCACGGCGGTGGGGGTCTCGTTCTACGAGCTCGATCGCGCCTTCGAGGGCGACGCGTCGCTGCGTTTCGTCGGCCCGGAGCACGACGGTCCGCGGGCTCAGGCCTCGCGTTTGTTGCTGCGCCGCGAACAGACCGCCGTCGAGGCCGCATTCGCCGCAGCGCTCGACGCGACCGGCTTCGCTGCCGCCGAGACGCGGACCGCAGCCGCCCGCGCCGCCGACACGGTCGAGGCCGCGATCGAGGGCTTCCGCAACGCCCTGCGCGCCGAGCCCGACAATTGGGTCCTGCTCTTCGAGGCCGGCCGGGTCGCCATGCAACGCGGCGGCAACGCTCGGCTCGCTGCGCTGCTCGCGCGCGAGGGCTTGCGGATCAACGCCGTCACCGCGCCGGAGCTGTGGACGCTGCTGGGCGACGCGCTCTGGGCGCTCGGCGATCGCGCCTCGGCGCACGCGGCCTACCGCGGTGCGCTGGAGATCCGGCCCAACGACGCCCGCGCGCACTACGGCATCGCCTTCGTCGACGGCGAGCGCGGCCGCTTCGAGTCGGCCCTGCGGCATATCGGTGAGGCGCTCGCTGCGGACGCCGACGGCAGCCTGCGGGGCGAGGTGCTGCGCCTGCTCGACGCCTGTCTGCGCGGCCAGAGCGCGGTCCACGCGGCCGAGCGCGCGCGCCTCGACGAGCGCGCGACGCGCTGAGCCCGACGCTTCGATCGGGCGCTAGCGGCCGAGGAACTCGAGCACGCGGGCGGTGACCTGCTCGGCGGTCAGGCCGAACTTCTCGGCCAAGACCTCGGCGGGCGCCGAGGCCCCGAAATCGTCGAGGCCGATGACCAGGCCGTCGCTGCCGACGTAGCGCTCCCAGCCGCGGGTGATGCCGGCCTCGATGCTGACCTTGGCGACGCCGGCGGGCAGCACCTTCCGGCGATGCTCGCGCTCCTGCACGTCGAAGAGCTCGCAGCACGGCATCGAGACGACGCGCGCCTGCACGCCGCGGCCAGCGAGCTGCTCGCGGGCGCCGAGCGCGACCTCGACCTCCGAGCCGGTCGCGATCAACACCACGTCGGGGCGGCCGCCCTCGGCCTCGCGCAGGATGTAGCCGCCGCGCGAGGTGCCGTCCAACGCGGTGCGCAGCGCCGGATCGCGCGCGATCTCGGGCAGGTCCTGGCGGGTGAGGCAGAGCGCCGAGGGGCCGGTGCGGCGCTCGAGGGCGATGCGCCACGCCGCCGCCGTCTCGGCCAGATCGCAGGGCCGGAAGGTCAGCAGATTCGGCACGCCGCGCAGCGCGAGCAGGGTCTCGACCGGCTGGTGGGTCGGGCCGTCCTCGCCGAGGAAGATCGAGTCGTGCGTGTAGACGTACACGACCTGCTGCCGCATCAGCGCCGAGAGGCGAACCGCCGGCCGCATGTAGTCGTGGAAGACCAGGAACGTGCCGACGAAGGGCAGGTGGCCGCCGTGCAGCGCCATGCCGTTCGCGAGCGCACCCATCGCGTGCTCGCGAACGCCGTAGTGCATGTTGCGCGGCGTCCAATCGGCGCGGCCGAGGTGACCCTCGCCGCCGATCCGGGTGCCGTTGCTGCCCTCGAGGTCGGCCGAGCCGCCGAAGAGGCCGGGCACCTCGGCGGCGATCGCGCCAATCACCTTCTGCGAGGCTTTGCGCGTCGCCAGACCGGTGCCGGCCGGCTGGCTCGGCCACGCGATACGCTCGGCGGCGGCGGCCAGATCGGGCTGCAGGCGCGCGAGGTACTCGGCCTGCCGCGGCGAGGCGGCGAGGCGCTGCTGCCAGGCGGCGCGTCGCGCGGAACGCTCGGCGTTCCCGGCCCGGAAGCGCGCGTAGACCGCCTCGTCGACCTGGAAATCGAGCGTCGGATCGAGGCCCATCGCCTCCTTGGTGGCCGCGACCTCGGCCGCGCCGAGCGGCGAGCCGTGGGTCTTGGCCGAGCCTTCCAAGCTCGGCGAGCGCCGGCCGATGCGCGTCTTGCAGCAGACCAGGCTCGGGCGCTCGGTCTGCGCGGCGGCGGCGGCGAGCGCACGCGCGACGTCGTCGCGATCGTGGCCGTCGCAGCGCTCGATGTGCCAGCCGAAGGCGGCGAAGCGGGCCGCGACGTCCTCGGTGAAGGCGATCTCGGTGCTGCCGTCGATGGTGATCGCGTTGTCGTCCCAGAGCACGTTGAGCCGGCCGAGCCCGAGGTGGCCGGCCAAGCTGGCGGCCTCCGACGAGATGCCCTCCATCAGGCAGCCGTCGCCGGCGATGACCCAGGTCTTGTGATCGCAGAGCTCGGCGCCGTAGGTCGCGCGCAGGCGCTGCTCGGCGAGCGCCATGCCGACGGCCATCGAGATGCCCTGGCCGAGCGGGCCGGTGGTCGCCTCGACGCCCGGCGTGTGGCCGAACTCGGGGTGGCCCGGCGTGCGGCTGCCCCATTGGCGGAACGCGCGCAGATCGTCCATGCCGAGATCGAAGCCGCACAGGTGCAACAGCCCGTAGAGCAGCATCGAGCCGTGGCCGGCCGAGAGCACGAAGCGATCGCGATCGTGCCAATCCGGGGCCGCCGGATCGAAGGAGAGGAAGCGCGTCCACAAGACGAAGGCCGCATCGGCCATGCCCATCGGCATGCCCGGGTGGCCGCTGTTGGCGCGCTGCACGCCGTCGATCGCGAGCGCACGCAGGGTCGAGACGCAGCGCTCGTCGAGCTGCGCGTCGGCCGCGCCGACCGGGTTCAGGATGTCGCTCATCGGGGCCTCTTGCGGCGACTGCGCGCCGTGACCGCGGCGCCGTCCTCGCCGCGAGCGTCGGCGGGCTGGCCGAGCGCGCCGCTGCGATAGCATACTCGCGCGCAGAGGTCATCCGCCCGCGAGGAGCTGCCCGTGTTCGAGCCCGCCCCCTATCGCCGACTCCTGCCGCTCGCCGCGGTGCTCGTTGGGCTCGCAGTGCCGCATTCCGCGGCCGCCGACAAGCCCGACGTCCGGCTCGACGTGCACGGTCAGGTGCGGCACATCGTCGCCGGTGCCGTCGACGATCCGGCCACCGGCGACGACGAATCCGCGCTGCCCACCCGCAACGAATTGCTGCTGCGCCGACTGCGGCTCGGCGCCAAGGCGAAGCGTGGCGATGTCCGCGCACGCCTGCTCTTCGCCGTCGATCGCGGCAAGCCCCGCCTGCTGACCGGCACCCTGCGGTGGAAGTTGCGGCGCGGCCTCGATCTCGAGCTCGGCCAGCACAAGCGGCTGCTCTCGCAAGGCTACCTCGACAGCAGCAAGCACCAGCGCCTCCCCGAGCGCGCCGAGCTGCACGACGACTTCGGCGGCAACCGCGACATCGGCCTCTCGCTGCGGATCCGCCCGACCCGTCGCCTGGACTTGCGGCTCGCGGTCTGGAACGGCGCCGGGGCCAACGTGGTCGGCAACGACACCGGCCGGCTCTGGGTCGAGGGCCGCGGCACGCTGCGCCTCGGCAGCCGCTTCTCCACCGAGGACGCCCGCATCGGCAAACGATTCGCCGCGCTGCTGGGGCTCGCCGGCGTGAGCGGCCGCAAATCCGCCGTGCGCAGCGACAAAAACGGCCTGCTCACCCGGGCCGACGATCACCTCGGTGCATCGGCCTTCCTCGCCCTTCGCTGGCGACGGGTCGAGGCGCGCTTCGAAGTCCTGTGGTCGAGCGACACACCGGTCGACGCGCGCAACGACACGAGCACGGCCTTCGGGCTGACCGCGACGTCCCAACTGGGCGCGGTCGCCCAAATCGCCTGGCAGCCCTTCGCGACGGTGGAATTGGTCGCCCGCTACGCCCACCACGACGTCGATCGCGACGATCCCGACCGCTGGGGCCGCGTGCTCGAGGCCGGCGTGGGCTGGCGTCCGGACAAGGACGACGCCCGCAAGCTGCAGGTCGCCGTGCAACAAGAGCAGGACGGCCGCAAAGGCGGCCAGACCTACGATCGCCTTCGGTTGCTGACGCAGCTGCAGTGGAGCTTCTAGCGTTGACCGAGCACGCGCTGCGCATGCGTCAGGGTGACCGCGAGATCGCGGTCGACGAGGCCCGTGTGCGCGCGCTCGCCGCCGACGGCAAGCTCTCCGAGACGGCCGAGATCTGGGACGAGGAATCCAACCGCTGGTTGCCCGCGCCGCGCTGGTACCTGCTCCGATCGCGCATCGTCGCGAGGCCCGATACCGACGACGATCGCTATATCGCGGCACATCGCGCGGGCGAACTGGACATGACCTCCCTGGTCGGCCTGCTCGGTGTCTCGCTCGCCGACGCCGAGGGCCGCCTGCACGTCGAGGACGGCCCGCCCGGCGGCGCGATCGACTTGTCCGCCAGCGAGACCCGCATCGAGGTCGACTTCGGGCACGACGACGGCGACGCGCGGGACGAGGCGATCGCGACGGTCCGCGCCGGTCGCGCCGACGAGCGGATCGAGGTGCCGAGCTGGGGCCGACCCTGGCTGCTACCGCAGTCGCGGCCCATTCCGGTACCGGAATGGAAAGACCCGGCGACCGCGCGCATCGAGTTGCCGCCGTGGGAGCCGCCGGTCTGGGCCGCGATGCCACAGCCCGAGTCCACGCACGCCAAGGCGCGGACGGTCCAACCCTCGGCCGACGCGGCGCCCGGAGCGTCTGCCGCGTCGCCCACCAAGGGCGAACTCGACCCGGAGCGCCGTGCGCAGCTCGTCGAGCGGCGCCGTGCGCTGCGGGCGCTGCGAGCCGCTCGCGCCGCGCAAGCCGCCGAGCGGGAGGCGCTGATCGCGCAGACCGACGGCCGCGTCCGCGAGGAGATCGCCGCGATCGAGGCCGCCGCCGAGGCGGAGGCCCGCGCCGCCCACGCCGCCGCCGAGGCCGAGGCGCGCGCCGCGCGTGCCGCCGCCAAAGCCGAGGCGCGCGCCGCGAAGCAGCGTGCCGCGGAAGCGACAGCCGAAGCCGCCGCCGAAGCCGCCCGCCGCGCCGAGGCCGCCGCCGCGCAGCAGGCGTTCGTCGACGCAGGCGGCGCCGCGACCGCTGCCGTCGCGGCCGCAGCCGGCCTCGGCGAGACCAAAACGCATTGGGGCTGTGCCGGTTGCCTCGTGCAGCTCGTCGCGCTCGGCGTTCTCGGCTTCGCGGCGATGATCGCGACCGAGAAGGCGGTCGAGCATTTCGTGCAGAGCCCGGTCGCCGAGGAGATCGCCGGCAAGGCGCCACAGGTCGCCTCGCGTCACACGCCGCGGGCGCTGCACGGTCTCGTCGCCATCGGGCCACAGTCCTCGGTGCTGCCGATCGTCGTCGCGTTCGACCCCGCCGACGACGCGGGCATCCGTACCTTGCGCGCCGCGATGACCTGGCTCGGGCGCGGTCTGCACGGCGGCCTCGCCGGCACGCGCGCCCCGAGGCTGGTGCTGTTGCCGCTCGGGGGCGCCGAGCATCCCGTCACGCGGCACCTCTTCGCGCTCGACGCGCTCGGCGTTCTCACCGCCCACGAAGAGGGCGCCGGCGCGCTCGACGCGCTGATCGCCGGCGACGGCGGGCTCACCGTCGACGCGGTGGCCAAGCGGGCGCAGGCCCTCGGCATCGACGGCCCGACGCTGCAGCGCGCGCTCGACGAGCCGACCGTGGTCGAGCGGGCCAGCCAATCGGCACGTGTCGCCGCCGCCTTCGACCTCGGCGCGCCGGCGGCGGTGGCGGTCGCCGCGCGGGCGCTTCCGCCAGCGGCACTCGGCAGCCAGCGGGCCTTGGACATCGCCCTCTCCTCCGCCGCGCGCGTCGCGCACGCGCGCTTCACGGTGGCGACGCCGGCCAACGCCTGGAAGCAGGCGCTCTCGGCGGTGGACGCGGCGCGGGCCGAGCGCTGGTTGGCCTGGATCGTGCGGGGCGAACGCCTCGGCGGCGCCGGCCGCGAGGCACCGGCCGCGACGGCCGGGCCGGTCCGGCTCGAGGTGCCGACGAGCGCGCCTCGGCGGGGTGTCCCCGACGGCGTGCAGGTCGTCGCCGTCGTCGATCTGCACTGCCCCTACAGCGCCAAGCTCTGGGCGGCCCTCGATCGCTCGCTCTCCCGCCGCAAGGACGACGTCGAGTTGGTCCTCATCCACTACCCGATCACGCGCCTGCACCCGCAGGCCGAGGAGGCCGCGCGGCTGATGCAGGCGCTCTGGCTCGAAGACGCGCCGCCGGGCCATTGGCGCGTGGTCAAAGGCGCGTTCGGCAAACTCGGCAAGATCGAGACGAAGCATTGGCTGCGCCGCGCCGGCCGCGCCTCGGGCCGCGACGCGGTGGCCGCGCTCGAGGTCCGCGCCAAGAGCGCGGAGGTCAGCGGCGCGCTGGTGGAACATCGCAGCTGGGCGCAGGAGCACGGCGTCACCGGGACCCCGACCCTCTTCGTCGACGGCGCCCTCCACAAGGGCGCGCGCAGCCGCGAGAGCCTCGACGCGATCCTCGACGCCGCCGTCGCCGCTCGCGCAGCCGCCACCCATCAGGCCTTGCCGGCAGAATCGACGCCGACTGCGCCCTGAACGACGCTACGCCGTCTTCTTCACGGCGGTCTTGGCGCTCGATGGCGCGCTCGGACCCCCCAGCATCGCGAGCATCAGCGCCGCGTCCAACGGCAGCAGGATGGCCCAGACCCGGCCCTCGAGGACCTCGCCAGCGACCAACGTCGCGCCGACCAGCAGCCACGCCGTGGTGGTGATGCCCGGCAGGCGTTGCCAGACCGCGCGCGGTCGCAACGCGAGCGCCAGCAGCGGGACCAGCGCCGGCAACACCACCAGGGGCCGCAGCGCCAGCAGCCGCATCGGCTCGAGCAGCCCGAGCAGCTCGGTGCCGAGCGTGGCGAAGTTCTCGGCCACTCGCAGGTGGACGATGCCGGCACCCGCCCGCGCGGCGCCCTCGCCGACCTCGAGCGTGGCGCGCACGAAGACGGCCTCGCGCAGCGCGAAGGCCAGGCCGAAGGACCCCGCCGTGAGCGCTCCGGCCAGCATCGCCGTGCGTCCGTCGCGGCGGCCGCCGGTGAGCGCGTGGACCACCGGCGCGACTCCCAGGAGCACGGCGCCTTCGCGGTTGCACGCCGCCAGCAGCAACAGCAGGGCCCACGCCGCGATGGAGCCGCCGCCGCGCGCGCACAGCCCGACGGCGAGCGCCGCGAGCACCATGTCGACGGCGTCCCAGAGGTAGAGCGGCTGGCCGTTGCGCAGCAGCAGCCCGCCGAGCGTCAGCGCCAGCAGCGCCACCCAGGCCTCGGCGTCGCTGCGCGCGAGCGGTCGTAACCCCCACCAGGCCGCGAATTTGCCGATCGCCAGCAGCGCCGCCATCAGCCCGAGGAAGGCGGGCAGGGCGGCGGCGCCGGTCAGCGCCATCGCGCCGCGGAGCAGGACCGGAGTCAGCACCCGCCCGCCGTAGACGCGCCAATGCGTCTCGCCTTCGAGCAGGTGTTCGATCGCCGAGAGCGCCAGCGTGAGCCGCTTGCCGTCGATGGCCACGGCCACGCGCAGCTCGACGGCGGCGAGCAGGCCCAGCGCCAAGACGAGCAGCAGAACCAGCAGGGGGCGTCTCACGGCCTCAACCTTGCAGGGGCGTCTCGCCGTGGGCAAGCTCCCGGCGTGATGAGCGACCCGACCCCATTGGACCCCCTCGAGCGCATCCACCAGCCCCGCCGCGTCGCACGCATCGACCATGTGCTGCGGCATCGGCTCGCGTCGGTCACGGTCGTCTTCGAGGACATCTACGACCCCCACAACGTCGGCGCCGGTATGCGCACGGCCGACGGCTACGGCCTGCAGGACGTACACGTCGTCACCGGCAAGCACGGCTTCCGCGGCCCCGGCAGCGTCGCAAAGAGCGCCGAGCAATGGCTGACGGCGCGTCGCCACGCCACCCCGGAGGCCGCCATCGAGGCGCTGCGGGCCGAGGGCTTCGCGATCTGGGTCAGCGATCTGGACGCCGAGCACGCGCTCGCCGATCTGCCCGTCGACGGCAAGGTCGCGCTCGTCATCGGCAACGAGGCCGAGGGCATCAGCGAGGCGATGCGCGCGGCGGCAGACGTGCGCTACGTGCTGCCGATGCACGGCATGGTGCAGAGCTTCAATCTCTCGGTCGCGCTGGCGATCTCGCTCGAGCGGGTGGCCGTCGCGCGGCGTCGCCAGCTTCAGGAGGCCGGCGCCACGGGCGATCTGCCGGCGGAACGCGCCGCCGCGCTGCGGACGCGCTGGCTCGAATACGGTGTGCGCCAGGCGGGCAAGATGCGCCGCGCCTACGCCGAGGGCACCCCCGAGGGCGACGCGGCGATCCGCGACGCCCAGCGCGAGGAGGCCGGCCGGCTCGCGGCCGCCACAGCTCGCGTACGGGTCAACGGTTTGACGTCGGAGGAACCATGAGCAGCCATCCGGATCCGAAAGACCAGGGCCGCGCCCTGCTGGCCGAGAGCACGCTCGACGAGGCCCGCTTGCTCGAGGTGCTCGAGGGCGGCCTCGCCCGCGGCGCCGATTGGGGCGACCTCTACTACGAGTCCGCGCAGAGCGAGGTCGTCGCCGTCGACGACGGCCGCGTCCGCACCGCCTCGCGCAACGCCCGCCAGGGCATCGGCGTGCGCGTGGTCGCCGGCGACAAGCAGGGCTTCGCGCACACCGACGCCCTCGAGCTGCCGCGCCTTCGTGCCGCCGCCGACGCCGCCCGCGCCATCGCCGACGGCCGTGGCGCCGGTACCGCCGACGTCGGCAACGGCGAGCTCGCGCGCCTGCGCTTCCCGGCCGGGCTGCCCGATCGCTACCCCGTCGATCGCTCGCCGCTCGCGCTGCCGGTCGACCAGAAGGTCGGCGCGCTCGCCCGCCTCGACGCCCGCTGCCGGGCCTTGGATCCGCGGGTGCAGCAGGTGATGGCGCAGGTCTCGACCTCGCAGCAGACGGTGCTGGTGCTGCGCAGCGACGGCAGCGCCGCCTGGGACGTCCGTCCGCTGGTGCGCATCGACTGCACCGTCATCGCCAAGAACGAGGTCGGCAAGCTGGCCCGCGGCTCGGCCCGCGCCGGCGGCCGCCACGACGTCGAGCGCATCCTCGACGACGCCACGCTCGAGTCGCTCGCCACCGAGGCGGTGCGGCAGGCGCTGGTCAACCTCGGCGCGCGCAAGGCGCCCGCTGGCGTTTTCGACGTCGTGCTCGGTCCGGGCTGGCCGGCGGTGCTGCTACACGAAGCCGTCGGCCACGGCCTCGAGGGCGATTTCTGCCGCAAGGGCACCAGCGCGTTCTCCGGTCGCATCGGCGAGCGCGTCGCCTCGGAGCTCTGCACCATCGTCGACGACGGCAGCATCCCGGGCGACCGCGGCGCGCTGAACATCGACGACGAGGGCACCCCCGCCGAGTGCACCACGCTGATCGAGAACGGTCGCCTGGTCGGCTACATGCAGGATCGCCTCAACGCGAGCCTGATGGGCATGAAGCCGACCGGCAACGGCCGCCGCGAGAGCTACGCGCACATCACCCTGCCGCGGATGCGCAACACCTACATGCGACCGGGCAACGACGACCCGCAGGACATCATCCGTGGGCTCAAGCGCGGCATCTACGCGGTCGACTTCGGCGGCGGTCAGGTCGACATCACCAGCGGCAAATTCGTCTTCGAGATGACCGAGGCCTACCTCGTCGAGGACGGCAAGATCGGCGCGCCGCTCGAGGGCGCCACGCTGATCGGCCACGGCCCGAGCGTGCTCGAACGCGTCGTCGCGGTCGGCAACGACCTCGAGTATCTCAAGGCGCAGGGCGTGTGCGGCAAAGAGGGGCAGTCGGTGCCGGTCGGCGTCGGCCAGCCCACGCTGCGGGTCAACGGGATGACGGTCGGCGGGTCCGAGGTCTAGGAGGTCGCGAGATGATCGACGCAACACTGCTCGGCGACCTGCTCGCCTACGCCAAACAGCACGGGGCTACCGACGGCGACGCGATCGGCGTCGGCGCCGTCTCGACCGAGGTGCGCGTGCGCATGGGCTCGGTCGAGACCAGCACCCGCTCCGAGAGCCACGAGGTCGGCCTGCGCGTCTTCGTCGGCGACCGCTCGGCGATGGTCTCCAGCAACGACCTGCGCCCCTCGGCGCTGCGTGAGCTGGCCGACGTCGCCATCGCCGCCGCCAAGCACATGGACGCCGACGCCGAGAGCCGCGTCGCCCGCAACGACGAGCTCGCGGAGGCACCCACGGAGCTGGAACTCTACGACGCCGCTGTGCTCGGCATCGGCGCGACCGACCTCATCGAGTTGGCCCGCGCCGCCGAGGACGCCGCGCTGCAAGCCGACGCGCGCATCGCGAATTCCGAGGGCGGCGAGGCAAGCGCCGGCGAGAGCGCCGTCACCTTCGTCACCATGGGCGGGGTGCAGCGCGAGCGTCGCAGCACGTCGGTGGGTGTCGTCGCCGTGCCGATCGCCGCGCAGGACGGCGCGATGGAGGTCGATTGGTGGTACGCCAGCCGGCGCCGGCTCGACCAACTTCCCGACCCCACCGGCATCGGTCGCAAGGCCGCCGAGCGCGCGCTGCGTCGCCTGGGCGCGCGCGGAATGGGCTCGGGCACGATGCCGGTAATCTTCGAGGCGCCGGTCGCCAGCCGTGTGCTCGGGGATTTCGTCTCGGGCCTCTCCGGGGAACGCGTGGCCCGCAAGGCCAGCTACCTCGCCGACCAGCTCGGCAAGCCCGTCGCCGCCGCCGACCTCGCGCTCTGGGACGACCCGCTGCTGCCATGGGGCCCCGCCTCGCGCGCCTTCGACGGCGAGGGCTTCGCCAGCCGCCGCCTCGCCTTGGTGCAGGGCGGTGTGCTGCAGGCCTTTCTGACCAACCTGCGCACGGCTGCGCGGATCGGCTGCGCGCACGGTCGCAACGCCAGCCGCGGTGTCGGAGGCGCCCCCGGCGTCGCGCCCACGCACGTGCACATGGCCAACGGATCGCACGATCTCGCCGGTCTGATGCGCGAGGTGGGGCGCGGCCTGCTCGTCACCTCGACGATGGGGCACGGCACGGACCTGATCCGCGGCTCGTTCTCGCAGGGCGCCACCGGCCTGTATTTCGAGAACGGCGAGGTGCAGTACCCCGTCAGCGAGATCACCGTGGCCGGCGATTTCGGCGACCTGATGCGCGGGATCGTGCTGCGCGGCGACGACCTCGACCCGCACCGCGGCGTCAGCGCGCCGAGCTTCGTGGTCGACAAGCTGACCATCGCCGGCGCGGGCTGAGACGCCGCCTCAAGCGGAGCGTTGGCCCTCGCGCGGCCAGCCCAACAACAACAGCCCTACGCCGACGACCAGCAGCGCGTCGGCGACGTTGAACGCCGGCCAGCTTCCACCCCAGGGGTAGTTGAGCTTCACGAAGTCGACCACGCCGGTGCCGCCGCCCGGCGCCTCGCGGAACATCCGGTCCCAGCCGTTTCCGACGGCGCCGCCGGCGAGCACGCCGTAGGCCGCGGCCTGCAGGCGCGTGGTCTCCGCGCGGGTCGACATCCACGCCATCGCCGCGACGACCAGCATCGCGCCGACGCCGAAGAGGACGCGCACGGTCTCGCCGAGGTCGAAGATCGCCGAGAACGCGGTGCCGCGGTTGAAGCGCAGCGTGATCTCGAGCCAGGGCTCGAGGATCATCCGGGCGTTGCCCTCGACGCCGCCGAGGAAGCCCATCGCCCACGCCTTGCTCCAGAGGTCGGCGACGGCGCCGGCCACCGCGAGCGCGAGGAACGTGGGCAGCTGGCTGCGGGCGGGCATCGACGCCGACGTCGCGCTAGGGGCGCGCGGGCGCGGCGGTCTTGGCGGCGCTCTTGTCGTTGAAGATCTCGCCCAGGTTCGGCACGAGCAGGAACTCGACGCGGCGGTTGGTCGCCCGGCCCTCGTCGGTGGAGTTGTCGCCGACCGGCTGGAAGGCCGCGTAACCGCCGGCCGAGAGACCCTTGCCGGGCACGCCGCTCTGGATCAGGAACTCGACGACCGTCAGCGCGCGATCGACCGAGAGGCGCCAGTTCGCGGCCTCCTTGCCGGCGTTGTCGGTGTGGCCGGCGACCTGGAACAGGCGGTCCGGCATCGCCTTGAGCACCTCGGCGAGCTCGGCGAGGACGGGCTTGGCGTCCTCCTTGAGCTTGGACTTGCCCGAGTCGAAGAGGATATCGCCCTGCAGCGCGATGATCAGGAAGCCGCGATCGACCTTGACGGTCAGCTTGCCGGCGTCGCTCATCGCCTTGAGCGCGCCCTTGACCTTGTTGATCATCGCTTCGACGGCGCCGAGGCGGTCTTCGAGCGCGCGCTTCTCGAGCGTGCACGTCGTCAGCGCCTTGGCCTTGTCGCCACCCTTGGCGGAGCACTCGTCGAGCGTCTTCTTGGTGCGGTTGAGCTCGCGCTCGAGATCGTCGCCGCGCTTCTTCTGGCCGTCGGCGTATTCGGCGCTGTCCGAGAGCTGCTTCTCGTAGAGCTTGAAGCGCTCGGCGGCCTTTTGCTGGGCGGCCTCGAGGTCGGCGGCGCCGCGCTCGCGCTCCCCGCGCAGGTCGGCGTCGTACTTCTCTTGCGGGATGCCGCAACCCGCGAGCAGGGCGGCAGCGCCGGCGGCGAGCAGCAAGGGTCGGATACGGGGGCGGATCGGCAGGTCGAACATCGAGTTCCTCCACGTAGATGTCGAAGGGCCCTCGGAGGGCGCGGGCGCAGTGTGCGCGATTCGTCCGTCTCCGCAAGTTCGCTTGCGCGCGCTCCCCGCGCCGGCCTATGGTCGCGCCGGCGAACCCCGCCAGAGGAGGTCGATGATGCCGGCCTGGTTGTCGCAGCTGCTGCCCATCCTCATCTTGCTGGCGGTGATCAGCTTCATCGTCGGCCGCTTGCCGAAGATCGACATTGGTCACAGCGACGCCTTCGTCGCCCGCCGGCGGATGAACTGGTTGCCGCTCGGGCTCTCGTACGCCTTCCTCTACATGGGGCGCTACAACCTGACGGTGAGCAAGAACGCGCTCGGCGATCTGATGACGATCGCGGATTTCTCGCAGATCTTCCTGGTCGGCACCGTCACCTACGGCTTCTCGTTCCTGATCAACGGGCCGCTCACCGATCGTCTCGGCGGTCGGACGACGATGCTCTTCGCGACCTCGGGCTCGGCGGTGGCGAACCTGCTGATGGGCGTGGCGACCTGGGATCTGCTCACCGGTTCGCTCGGCATCCTGCACAAGGGACCCTCGGTCGCGCTGGTCTTCTCGTTGCTCTACGCGCTGAACATGTACTTCCAGAGCTTCGGCGCCGTCAGCATCGTCAAGGTCAACGCAGCTTGGTTCCACGTCCGCGAGCGCGGCGTGTTCGGCGGGATCTTCGGCATCCTGATCTCGCTGGGCGTCTACTTCGCCTACGATTGGGGGCGCCTGATCGTGCAGAACGCACCGACCGTCACGCCCGACAGCGAACAGAAGGCCGTGTGGTGGGTGTTCTTCATTCCCGCTGCGCTGCTGCTGACCTTCTGCGCGGCGACCTTCACCTGGGTCCGCGACACCCCCGGCCAGACCGGTCACCCCGACTTCGACACCGGCGACGCCTCCTCGGGCGACGATGGCCCGCGTCTCGGCGTGTTCGAGGTCGCCAAGAAGATGCTGAGGAACCCGATCATCCTGACCATCGCGGCGATCGAGTTCTGCTCGGGCTTCCTGCGCCAGGCGATCATGCAGTACGGCTACATCTTCGCGAAGCAAACCGGACACATGGCCGATTTCGCCTTCGCCAACTGGGGCATGATGCTCTGCATCGCGGGCATCCTCGGCGGCATGTTCGCGGGCGTCATCAGCGACCGACTCTTCCAGTCGCGGCGCGGCCCGGTCTCGGCCTTCCTCTACGGCGGCATGGTGGTCGGAGCGCTCGTGTTGCTCGGCGCGTTGAACGTCGTGGCCGGCATGGTCGGCTGGATCGTGGTCGGCATGTCGCTCTGCATCATCGGCGTGCACGGCATGCTCAGCGGCACCGCCAGCATGGACTTCGGCGGCAAGAAGAACGTCGGCGTCGCGGTCGGCATCATCGACGGCCTGGTCTACCTCGGCTCCGGCGCCCAAGCCGGCGTCTACGGCGCGCTGCTGCCCAAGGGCGACGCCGCCAAATTGGTCGACAATTGGATGGTCTGGCCGGTGGTGATGCTGCCG
>JBEARB010000256.1:0-3316 GCA_041163625.1 Pseudomonadota bacterium
GCCGAAGTCGATGCACTCCGCCTCTTCGGGGCACTCTCCGACACGGCAAGGCGACATCGTGCAGTATCCGCCAGGCGTGGAGAAGTCGCAGAACAGACCGGCACCGCACGCCGCATCCGTCTCGCAGGCATCACCGACTGCGGGCCCGCATCCGGCCGCGCCGGCTGCCAGGCCGGCCATCACGAGCCACCGGAGCGCCCGCTGGTGCAGCATCTGCTCAACGCACATCTTCGGACTCCTGTGCCGGCGCCGCGGCGCCACATCCGTGCTCGATGCTACGCCGGACCATCGAAGCAGCCCACGCCGGATCGGAGCGGGCGGCCTGCTCCCAGCGGGTCGCCAGGGCATCCGGAGACACCGCCAACTTGCCGCCCTCAGCGTCACTCGAGCGATCGAGCAACCCGTCGAGGACACAGCGCTGCCGGTGATAGGCGGCGTAAAGCGCCTCACGCTCCGCCTCGTCGAGCGCCGCCGGTTCCGCCGCGGCCTCAGTCGCGGCGGAACCCTGGACCTTCATCTCGGAGGGAGGGTTGGCCGGCGCCGGAGCCGGAGAGGCGGGCTCCCGGCCACATCCGAGCGCGACCAGACCCGCAACCCAGCTCCAACGCCGCGACAGACGGATCATGCTCGGGCACCCGAAAGCGTCCGCCGACCGAGATAGCGCGCGGCCTTGCCGAGGTCAGCCTCGATGCGGAGCAGGCGATTGTACTTCGCGGTGCGCTCACCGCGGGAAAGCGACCCGGTCTTGATTTGGCCGGCTCCGGTCGCTACTGCGAGGTCGGCGATGGTCACGTCTTCGGTCTCACCGGACCGATGCGAAATCACCGAGGCAAAGCCCGCGCGCGAAGCCATGTCGCACGCGTCGAGCGTCGCGGAGAGAGTCCCGATCTGGTTGACCTTCACCAGAATCGCGTTTGCGATCCCGGCGTCGATGCCACGCGCCAGGCGGCTGACGTTGGTGACGAAGAGATCGTCGCCGACCAACTGCACCCGATCACCGGCGAGCTTGGTGAGCGCCGCCCAGCCGTCCCAATCGTCCTCCGCCATCCCGTCCTCGATGCTGACGATCGGGTACGCGTCCGCCAAGCCAGCGAGGTAGGCAGCGAACTCGGAACCGTTGAGCTCGCGCCCTTCGCTCTCGAGTTGGTAGCGCTGCTTGGCCGCGTCGTAGAACTCGGTGGACGCAACGTCCAGGGCGAGCGAGACCTGTTCCCCCGGGCGGTACCCTGCTGCCTCGATGGCATCCACCAGGAGACCGAGCGCGTCGGCGTTCCGCTCGAGGCGCGGAGCAAAACCGCCCTCGTCACCCACCGTCGTCGGTAGTCCCCGCTGACTCAGCAGCCCCTTGAGCTTCTGAAAAATCTCCGCGCCGGCGCGAAGCGCCTCGGAGAACCGATCGAAGCCGTGCGGAACGACCATGAACTCCTGGATGTCGAGACCACCAGCGGCATGCGCGCCGCCGTTGATCAGGTTCATCATCGGCGTCGGCAACAAGTCGGCACGCGCCCCGCCAAGGTAGCGGTAGAGCGGCAACCCCGCCGCCGCAGCCGCCGCGTGGGCGTTCGCCATGGACACACCGAGCATGGCGTTGGCGCCGAGCTTGGCCTTGTTCGCGGTGCCGTCCAGGGCCAGCATGGCGTCGTCGATCGCCCGCTGATCGTTGGCGTCGAGTGCGATGAGCGCCGGGCCAATCACGTCCTGCACGTTGCTCACGGCCTGCTCGACGCCCTTGCCACCGTAGCGCGCGCCGCCGTCTCGCAGCTCCAGCGCCTCGTGCGCGCCGGTGGAGGCTCCGGACGGCACCATCGCACGTCCACGCGCGCCACCGCTCAGCCGAACCTCGACCTCGATCGTAGGGTTGCCGCGCGAGTCGAGCACTTCCAGGCCCCGAACATCCACGATCCTCGTCGTCATCTGGCGCCTCCACATCGGCCCGGTTGCCGGGCTCCGGCGCGCGCACGCTACCGTCGCGCGCCAAAGCACGTCAACATGAAGCGGTGGGGCCACAGAAGCCCACAGGAGGCCACATGTCCACGATCCGAATCGGAGTCCTGCAACTCTGCAGCACCGGCGATGTCGACGCCAACCTCGCGGCGCTACAACGTGAGGTGGAGCACTGCGTGGCACGCGGCGCGCAATTCGTCTGCACGCCCGAGAATACGGGCTGGCTTCGCATCGGCCATGCGGACACGCCCCGTCACCGCATCGACCAATGTCCGACCGTGGCCCGCTGCTCGGAGCTCGCTGCCCGACACGGAATCTGGCTGCTCCTCGGCTCGACGCTGCTGTGGGACCGCACGTCGGAGCTCCCCACCAACAGTTCGCTCCTCTTCGGTCCGGACGGTGGCGTCCGGGCTCGCTACGACAAGCTGCACCTCTTCCGTGTCGACCTTGGCCCGGACACCTGCTTCGATGAAGCAACCCATGTCCGCGCCGGCCAGCGTCCCGTCTCCGCGGAGATGGCGGAAGTCCGCATCGGCTTGAGCATCTGCTACGATCTCCGTTTTCCCGAACTCTACCGGCACTACGCCGAAGCGGGCTGCCGCATCCTGAGCATCCCTGCCGCGTTCACGGAGCGGACGGGGCGCGACCACTGGGAGGTGCTTCTCCGCGCCCGGGCCATCGAAAACCAAGCATGGGTCGTGGCTTCTGCGCAGTGGGGCCATCATGGTGGCAACCGCACGTCCTTCGGACGAGCCATGTTGGTCGACCCCTGGGGAATCGTCGTCGCGCAAGCCGGTGACGGTGTCGGCTCGATCGTCTCGGAGCTCGACTTGGGCCGCGTCGACACGGTCCGCCGGAGCCTCCCGGCACTCGAGCACCGTAGGCAAATTTGATCCGCCCTGCGACCGGCTGATAGTCTTGACCTCAAGTCAACGGGAGGACGGCCGTGGCTCGCAAGCACAAGACCCTCGAGACAGCGCCGAGCTGGGCGGAGATCCGGCAGGAAACCGCCAAGCCCCGGCTGGACGAGCGCTTCCGCTGTGAGCAGCGCGAGGCCGACTTCGAACTCCACGAATGCATGACGGACTACGTCAACGCCAACGCGCTCATGCAGCGCGGCTCGCCGTGCTTCAAGTGTGACGTTGGTCTCGAGAACCGTTCGCGCTTCGCCAAGGAAGGGTAACAACGCCGGCCCACCGGGCCGTGGGCGCGTCTTCTCCCCGATGCGGTGACCGCGCCGGGCGCTTCGCAATCGCCTCGAGCAAAAATGCGACAGCCCGCGCCTCCGAAGAGGCGCGGGCTGCGCAAAGGAGTCCCGGCGACGTTCTACTCTCCCACGCGGTCTCCCACGCAGTACCATCGACGCTGGAGG
>JBEARB010000257.1:0-9787 GCA_041163625.1 Pseudomonadota bacterium
CGCGCAGGGCTCGCTCGAACACGTCCAGCAGAGCGATCACCCGTTCCCGCGCGCGTTCTTCGGCCGGGCGCGCGACGCCGGCACGCGACGCCCGAGCCTGCTCGATCACCTCGGAGGTGCCGCGTGAACCTGAGCGCTGCACAGCGATTCCGCCTCGGCTTGTTCGTGTTGGTCGGCCTCCTCCTGCTCGGCGCGGCGCTGGCGACCGTGATCGGCCGCCGGATGCTGACCGAGTCGATCCCCTTCGCCGTCCGCTACCGCGAGAGCGTCAGCGGGCTCGATATCGGCTCGCCCGTGCGTTACCAAGGCCTGCGCGTCGGCCGCGTCGCCGCGATGCGCATCGCCGACGACGACCCAGGCGCGATCGAGGTCGACCTGGCCCTGGACTCCGGCACCGTGCTGTACGAAGGCACCGAAGCGCAGCTCGACTCCGCAGGCCTGACCGGATTGACATATATCAACTTGACGCCTGGAGATCCGCGCAGCAAGCCGCTCGAAGCCGGCAGCCTGCTGCCGCCGCGCGGCAGCCTGACCTCGCGCATCACCGGCGAGGCCGAGCAGATCCGGGTCCGCGTCGAGAAAGCGCTCGAGCAGACCATCCGCTTCACCTCGGACGAAAACCGCGTGCGCCTCGAGCGATTGCTCGACGACGCCGACAAGCTCCTGCGCGACACCGATGCCGCTGTGCTGGCGCTGCAGCCGCAGCTCGAGAAGGCGATCGCCGACCTGGACGCCGCCGCGATCGCCACGCAGAAGCTCGCGCACGCCGGCGAACGCAGCCTGCGCGGGGTCGACGACACCCTGCTCGCGGCACGGACCTCGCTGAGCGAAACGAATCGCGTGCTCGGCGGCATCGACGAGGGCGCGCTGCGGGCGACCCTGCAATCGGCGCGATCCGCGGCGGCCAAGGTCGACGCGCGCGTCGGTGAAGAGGAGCTCGGCCGCGTCGTCACCAGCCTGCTGGCGACGGCCGATGGCGCCCGCAAGACGGTCGCGGCGGCGACCCGCGTGGTCGAGAGCGTCGGTCTAGCCGTCCGCGCGGTGCGCGAAGATGTCGCGGCGAGCACCCGTTCGCTACGCGAATCGACCGAGGCGCTGCGCAGCTTCAGCCGGGACGTCGCGCGCGACCCCTCGGTGCTGCTGCGTGGGCGCGAGGAGCCGAGCCGATGAAGTCGTTTTCCGTGCCCATGCTCCTGGCCGCGCTGTGCCTGACCGCCGCGGGCTGCTTCGGCCCGCGCGCCCAGGTCACGCGCGCCTTCGAGCTCGAACTACCGGCGGAGGCGCAGGCGCGGCCCGACGCGTCGGCACCGGTCGTCCGCGTCCGCGACCTCGATCCGAGCGCCGTCGTCGACCGCGACAGCTTGGTCTTGCGGCAATCGGCGGTGGAGCTGCGCTTCCCCGAGCACCTGCGCTGGGCGCGGCGGCCGCATCGCCTGATCGCCGATGCGCTCGGGCGCGCGCTCGTCGACCGTGGCCTGGCCTCGAGCGCGCCGCGCACGCTCGCCGACCTGAAGCCGACCTTCGAGCTCGACGGCCGGCTCGACGTCTGCGAGCAAGATCTCTCGAGCAAGTCGCCGTTGGTGCGCCTGGGCTGGACGCTCACGCTGCGCCGGTTCGCGGACGGCCGCATCGTTTGGCGGCACGTCTTTTTCGGCTCTGCCCCGTCGGGCGCGGAACCCGAGGCCGGGGTGGCGGCGCTCTCGAAGTTGGTGCAGCGTGCGCTCGGCGCCGCGCTCGACGGCCTCGGCAAGTCCGACGCGCTCCGTCAGCCTGCGCCTGCCGACGCGCCCCAACCCTGAGGAACCCCCACGATGCCGGATTTCCAGTGCGCCACCTGCGGCGCTGCGTTCTCCATCCCCGACGCCGTCCTGGCCCGCTATCCGGGCTGGAAGCCGCGATTCTGCCGGGCGCACAGCCAGAAGGGCGGCGGCGCGAGTGGCGGCTCGGGCGGATCCGGCGGCGCTGCCCGACGCGGCGGGGGCGGCGGCGGGAGCGCCCGCAGCGGTCGCGGTCGGAGCCTGCGCGAGGAGAATCTGCCGGTCGCCGACGTCATGGCGCGGCACAGCGGCGGTCCGGACGAAGGCATCTTCACCGACGGCTCCTGCGACCCGAACCCCGGCCCCGGCGGCTGGGGGCTGGTGTGGGTCAAGGACGGCGAGCCGGCGGTGATGAAGCACGGCCACGCCCCGGACACCACGAACAACCGCATGGAGATGCAGGCCGTGCTCGAGGCGCTGCGGCTGGTCGGCCCGGACGACGCGGTGACCATCCACTCCGACAGCCAGCTCGTGGTGAAGACGCTCACCGAGTGGGCGCGCGGCTGGGAGCGCAACGGCTGGAAGCGCAAATCCGGCCCAATCGCCAACCTCGACCTGGTCCAGGAGACCTGGGCCGCCCTGCAGGCGCGGCCCAAGGTCCGGCTGCAATGGGTGCGCGCGCACGTCGGCAACAAATGGAACGAGGTCGCCGACAGCCTCGCCACGGCCTGGATGCGGGAACGCGCCTGAGCCCCCCTTGCGCGGGCGAAGGGGCGTCCTAAAGTCCCCCACGGTCGCGGGAGGCGGACGCCCGCGACGCGCGGAGGAGCGATGATCCGAGCCCGAGCGCTGAGCAAATTCTACGGTGAGCACGCCGCCGTTCACGACCTCGGCTTCGAGATCGCCGGCGGCGAATGCGTCGGCTTCCTCGGTCTGAACGGCGCCGGCAAGAGCACGACGCTGCGGATGCTGGCCGGCGTGCTCGAGCCGAGCGCGGGTCGGTTGGAGATCGACACGCCCGACGGCCGCGTCGCGATGGACGCCGACGCGGACGCGAGCAGCATCGCGCTGCGTCGCCACATCGGCTACCTGCCCGAGCGCCCGCCCCTGTACGACGAGATGACGCCACGGGCGTTTCTCCGCTACGCCGCGGCGCTTCGCGACGTGCCCGCCGGCGAGCGTGAGCAGGCGAGCGAGGACGCGCTGCGCCGCTGCGGCCTCCTCGCGGTCGCGGAGGCGCCGATCGGCACGCTCTCGCACGGATTCCGCCAGCGCGTCGGGATCGCGCAGGCGATCGTGCACCGACCGGCGCTGCTGATCCTCGACGAGCCCACGCAAGGCCTCGATCCGGTGCAGACCGCGGGGATGCGCGAGCTGCTGCGCGAGCTGCGCGGGCGACACACGATCCTGCTCTCGACGCATATCCTCGGGGAGATCGAGGCCACCTGCGATCGCATCCTGCTGCTGCACGAGGGGCGGCTGCATGCCGAGGGCGACGAGCAGACGTTGGTCACGCGCTTCGCCGACGGCGGCCGTCTGCGCTTCGAGTTGCGCGGCGACGCCGAGTCCATTGGCCGGTGTCTGCAGGCGGTCACCGGCGTACGCGAGGTCCGCACGATGCCCGCCGATGCCACAGCCGCCAGCGTGGTGGTCGAGGTCGCCGCCGACGACGACGTGCGCGCCGCCGCGGTCGCTGCGTTGGTCGGCGCCGGTGTCGACGTCCTCGGGCTCCGGCGCGCGCAGTCGGGCCTCGAAGGCGTCTTCCTCGGCTTGGGCGGTGGAGGAGCGGCATGAGCGACGCCTTCGCGACCTTGAGCAAGGCCGGGACCGTCTTGCGCCGCGAGCTCGCGAGCCTGCTGCGTACGCCCTCGGGCTGGGCCATCGCGGCTGCCGTGCTCTTCGTCGACGGCCTGCTCTTCAACGCGTTCGCCGTCGGCACCGGCGCCAAGACCAGCACCAAGGTACTCGAGGATTTCTATTATTTCGCGGCGGGTACGACCATGATCGCGAGTATTCTGTTAGCGATGCGCACACTCGCGGAGGAGCGCGCCCGCGGCACGATGCCGCTGCTGCTCTCGGCGCCCGCGTCGGAGACGGCCATCGTGCTGGGCAAATACGGCGCGTCCCTGATCTTCCTGGCGGGGTTGGTGGTGGCGACGCTCTACATGCCGGCGCTGATCTTCGTCCACGGCAAGGTCAGCCTCGGGCATATCGCCGCTGGCAGTTTGGGCCTGTGCCTGCTCGGCGGCACGACGCTCGCGCTCGGCACCCTGGCGTCGGCGCTCGCGCGCTCGCAGCTGGTCGCGGGTGTGCTCGGCTCGGCGTTCGTGGTGATCTTGTTGCTCGCCTGGCTGCTGGCCAAGGTCAGCGCGCCGCCGCTCGACAGCTTGCTGCGGCACTTCGCCCTGTTCGAGACGCACTTCCGACCGCTCCAGCGCGGCGTGCTGCGGCTCTCGGACGTCGTCTTCTTCCTCAGCGTCGCCGGGCTGGCGCTCGGCACCGCCGCCCGCGTCCTCGCGTGGCAGCGCGCGCGGTGACTCGAACAATCCGATGACGAAGCGCACCACGACATCTGGACTTGAAACGGGTATCGCGTCCCGAGTGGCGCCGATGATCGGCCTCTTCGGGCTCGGGCTCTCGCTGGCCGGCGGTCGCATCCTCGCCCACGGGCCGGTGGCCGATGCCGCGCTGGTCGCGGGCGCCGCCGTCTGGGGGCTCGCGGCGATTCTGCGCGTCCGCCGCGCCGGCGCCGTCCTCGCAGCCCCCTACGCCGCCGTCGCCGCGGCGCTGGCCGTCCCTGCGGGCCTCGCTGTCGCCGGAAGTCACGATGTGTCGCCCCTGATCCACGTCGCGTGGACTGCGCTGCTTGCCGTCGCGCTGCCGGTGTGGGTGGCGCTCGAACGGACGGCCGCGGGGATGGTGGTCGCGGCCGCGGTCGCGCGAGGCCCACTGCGGCGCGCGGCCGTCCGCGGCGCGACGACGGGCTTCTGGCTGATCGCGATTGTCGCGCTGAACTGGTCTGTTTCGCAACGCGACGCAAAGTGGGACCTGACCTATTTCAAGACCACGCGGCCGAGCGAAACGACGGTCGCGCAGGTGCAGGCGGCCGGCGACGCGGTCGAGGCGCTGCTCTTCTTCGGGCCGACCGACGAGGCGTGGCCCGAGGTCGAGCGCTACTTCGAAGCGCTGGCGGCCGCCGGCGCTCCGCTGACGCTGCGCCGGGTCGACCAAGCCCTCGAGCCCGAGCTCGCGCGCGTCCTGAAGATCCGGAGCAACGGCTGGATCGTGGTCCGTCGCCGCGGCAAAGAAGGCGAGACGGCGACCGAGCGCATCGAGATCGGCGAGACCTTCGAGCGTGCCCGCAAACCGTTGCGCAACCTCGACGCGAAAGTCGGCCGGGCCGTGGCGCGCTTGGGCGAGGGGGAGCGCCGGGTCGCGTTCACCTCGGGCCACCACGAACGCACACGCGCCGGCGAGCCCGACGCGCCCGCGGGTCAGCGGCTCGGCGGGCTCTATCAACTCCTCGACCGCTTCGCCATCGCCACGCAGGCGCTCGGCCTCGCCGACGGGCTCGCCAACGGCGTCCCCGAGGGCGTCGGTGCGGTCGTGGTCGCGGGCCCGCGCGCGCCGTTCTTGCCCGAGGAGCGCGACGCCCTGCTCCGCCACGTCCGCGCGGGCGGCCGGCTGCTGCTCCTGCTCGAGCCGCCTGCGCCGGCGGGGAGCCCGCGGGATGACGGCCTCGAGCCCTTGCTCCACGCGCTCGGCTTGGCCCGCCGTCCAGGCGTCGTCTGTGCGGAGAAGAGTCACCTGCGCCGGACCTTCTCTCCTGCCGACCGCGGCCTGGTGGTGGCGAGCGGCTACTCCACCCACCCCATCGTGACGACCGCCAACCGCAACGCGGGCCGCGTCGCCACGCTTTTCGCTGCCGGCACGGCCCTGCAAGAAGCCCGGGAATCCGGGCGAATCGCAGGCGCGAAGGTGGCGTTCCCGCTGCGCACCGGGACCGACGGCTTCCTCGACCGGGACGGCGACTGGACCCGCGACGCCGACGAGCCACTCGAGCGCCTGGAGCTGGTCGCGGCCGTGACCCTCCCGCCTGCCGAGCGCGGCGGCGCAGAAGGCCGCGTCGTGGTCATCGGCGACGGCGACGTGGTCACCGACGCGGTGATCCAGAACCCGGGCAACGCCGTGCTCTTCGTCGACGCGCTCCGGTGGCTGATCGGCGAGGAGTCGGTGGACGCGACACCCGAGTCCGAGGAGGACGTCGCGCTCGAGCACCGTCGCGAGGACGACGCGATCTGGTTCTACGGCACGGCCTTCGGAGCCCCGCTGCCGCTGTTGGGCGTCGCGTGGTGGATGGCGCGACGCCGACGCCGTGGCGTCCGCACGGAGGCCAGCGATGCGTAGCCTCGCGATCGCGGTCGTGGCGGCGTTGGCCGCGTCGGCATGGGCCTACATGGTCTGGCAGCAGGGCGAACGGCGCGCTGCGCCGGTGGGAGAGGTCGAGGTGATCGGGTGCGGTGGCGAAGGCCTGTGGCTCGAGAGCCGCCGGGGCACCAAGCGCGTGCGCGTGCGCTTCGAAGGCGACGGCGCGACCCTCGAGGTGCAGGCGCCGCACGCCGGCGTGGCACCGGCGCCGGGCGAAGCGACCCCGACGACGACGCGAGCGATGGCGGCGAGCACCTCGGTGCGTCGCCTCGCCGATGCATTCACCCCCCTGCGGGCGCGCCGTAGCCTCGGCGCGGTCGCCCCCGACAAGCTCGCGAGCCTCGGGCTCGAGGCGCCGACCGAGTCGCTGACGGTCCACTGCGACGGCCGCACGACCACGCTGCAGATCGGCGATACGGCCTACGGCGGGGCCGGCCGCTACGCCCGAAGCTCCGAGAGCGGCGAGGTGTTTCTGCTGACCGAGAGCGCGGTCGCGGACGTCCGGCTCGCCGACGTGCGCTTCGTGCAGCGGGCCTTGCTCGATGAGCGCCCGCGCGAGTTCGAGGGGGTCACGATCACGCGCGGCACGGCGCGCACGGGTCTGCGACACCTGCGGCGGGAGCAGCCGGGAGCCGACCTTTGGGTACGCGAGCAGGCCCCGGATCGGCGCGACGAGATGCTGGAGAACTGGGTCGGCGCCGTCCTGCAGCTGCGTGCGCTCGAGCATCTCGGCCGGGATCGCGAGCCCGGCAGCGAGTTGCAGCCGCCGGAATCGACCGAGCTCGTCTGGACCGCCACGTTCGCGCGCGCCGACGGCGCCGTGCGCGAGGTCGTATTGCGCCGTACGCTGCCGACGCCACCGGGGCCGGTGCGCTACTATGCCCGGAGTGACGCCACCCGCGGCTGGGTGACGCTCTCGGCAGCGGCCGCGCAGCGGGTCGCAGACGACCTGCCCGCCCTGCTCGGCTTGCCCGCCGAGGCCACCGCCACCCGCTGAAGGATCCTATGCACGACGCCGCGACCCGCCCCGCCGACCCGCCCCCTGCTCCGAGCACGGGCGCGCCGACGCTCTCGGTCGTCATCCCCGTACGCAACCGCGCCGGCACTCGCTTGGAGAACTGCCTGCGCTCGTTGCGCTGGCAGCAATTCGACGGCGGCCTCGAGGTGGTCGTGTCGGACTTCGGCTCCGACGCGAGCGAGGTCGCGCCGCTGCAGGCGCTGTGCGATCGACAGGGCGCGCGCTTGGTTCGGACCGAGACCGAGGCGCTGTGGAACCGTTCTCGCGCGCTGAACGTCGGCATCCAGGCGGCGACCGGCCGCTACGTGCTCTGCACCGACGCCGACATGCTCTTCTCGCCCGATTTCGCGGGCCACGTCGTCCGCGCACAGCGGGAGGCCGACGACCGCGCGTTGGTGCTCTGCCGCTGCCACGACCTGCCCGAACAGCTCGAGGAGGCGCCGAGGGTGCTCGAGGAATTCGATGCGCTGCGGGCAAAAGCCAGCGTGCGGCAGACCAGCGGCACCGGCGCGTGCCAGGTGGCGACCCGCGACTTCTTCGTCGCCGTGCGCGGCTACGACGAGGGCTACGAGTATTGGGGCGCCGAGGACAACGACATGGTCTCGCGCGCGACGCGCTACGGCTTGCAGCCGGTGTGGTTGCCCGAGGCGCCGGCGATGCTGCACCAATGGCATCCGACGATGAAGAACGACCGCCCCTTCCGCCGCAAATGGAACGAGTGGCGCTACCGGCTGACCCGCCGCGTGGTGGTCAAGAATCGGAAGGGTTGGGGCTCGGAGCGAGGCTGATCCGGGTTGGTTCGAAGCGCCCGTTCAGCGCCCGACGCATCGTCCACAGCGCCAAGCTCATCTCGATGGGCCGATGCGGCCCCGTGGTCCCTTGCGCTCGCGCGCGCTCGACCATCGCACGCGCGGCGTCGCGTCGGACCACCTGCCAGAAGCCGTCGTCTTCGTCGCGCAGCAGCTCGTTGGCGATGACGTCGGCGTGCCGGGCGAACCACGTCCGCTGCACCGGCACCTCCTCGGCGCCGCGGATCGGCCCTTCGAAGGCGCCGCCGACGCCGCGGCGCAAACGCGGATGCCAGCGATCCCCGGCCAGCCCGATCTTCAGCAGCGCCGGATCGAGCACCCGCAACACCTCGAAATGCCATCGATGGTCGATCCGGTCGCGGAGCGGCAGGCCGAGGTAGGCTTCCAGGTGGACGCGACCGCCCAGCGGATTGAGCATCGGTGCCACCGCCGCGCCCGCCTGCAGGCTCTGTGCGAGCCAACGCCGCATTCGGCACTCGCGATGCCAGCGGTCGTGCAGGTCCGCGAGCGGCTGCCCTTCGGCCCGGCACGCGTCGAACCAGGCCGCGAAACGCGCGCGTATCCGGGCCCGCGGGGCGTCGCGCAGCAGACCGAACGGGTCGAGCCACGCCGGGTGTCGATAGAACCGGCGCGCCGCCGCCCAGCCGAGCGGCCCGGTGGCGCCCAGCCGCGAGAACGGCTGCGCGTGGCTCTTGTAGATCTCGCCGAACCCGCCGTGCAGACCGACCAGCGACGGCACCTCGCTGTGCGCCTTCAGGTCCCAGGCGCCGAGCATGCCACCGGTGAGCGCCAGGTGACGGTCGACGGCCTCGGGCGGGAACTCCGCCATCGGCGAGCGTTCGAGGCGGAACGACAGGCCGGTGGCGGCGGCGAGGCGGCGCCCGATCTGCACGTCGGCCAGACCGTCGTGGCCCTTGAGGTAGGCGTGGTCGATGCGGGCGGCGAGGCCCGACGCGACGGCCGCGGCGAGCACGAGGCGGCTGTCCTTGCCACCGGTCAGCGCAATCCGCATCGGCAGGTCGGTGCCCGCGAGCGCGCGACAGCGCTCGACCAAGGCGGCGGCTTGTTGCTCGGCGTCGAAGGGCACGGCGACCGGAAGCGATCGGCGGTGGCGTCGGGTGACGCCGTCGCGCCAGGCGAGGACGGTGTCGCCCGGCAACAGCGACACGCCGGGGAAGAACGTCTCCTCGCCGAAGGGGACCCGACTCGCCGAGACGAGCCAGCCGAGCGCCTCGGCGTCTACCTGCGGCAACGCGCCCCCGAGGTCGGCGAGCGCCGCCGCGACCGGCAGCGGCCGATTGCCGACGAGCAGACCACCGTCGGCCGTGCTGGCGGTGTAGAGCTGCGAAACGCCGAGGAATCCCGACCGCGCGCGCAACCGGCCCGGGCCGAGTTCGAGGACGCTGAAGGTTCCGTCCGCGTCGTCGAGCCAGTCGGCATCGTCGGCACCCGGCCCGCCGCGTGCGAGATCCGCTGCGCTCTGCAGCGTCAGCGGCGTACCACGGAGCACGCCGCCGTCGACGACGACCGCTGCCCCCTCGGCGGCATGGACGGGCACACCGCGCTGCAAGCCCGGCAGCGTCGCCGCAGCGAGTGCATGCACTCGTCCGCAGCCCGAACGGAGCGGCGTGGGCACGACGTCCGCGGACGGGAACCACCGCGCACCGGCACGCAAGCGGCGTTCGGCGGCGTCCGGGTCCAGACCTGCGATGGCGAGGAAGGTCGTCGGCATCGACGGCACGATGGGCGTGGCACCGACGCCTGACAAGCCCCCC
>JBEARB010000258.1:0-2827 GCA_041163625.1 Pseudomonadota bacterium
GGGCAGGCGGGTGATCTCGAGCAAGGCAGACGCCGCCGCCTGCACCGTCGCCACGTAGTAGCCGCGCTTGCTGCCGAAATAGTGGAAGAGCAGGCCCTTGGAGATCCCCGCGCGCTGCGCCACGTCTTCGACCGAGACGGCGTCGAAAGGCGTATCGGCGAACACCTGTAGCCCGAGCTCGAGCAATTGCGCGCGGCGCGCCTCGCGCTGCAGGCGGGCCATCAGGCGAGGCCGAACTCGCCGGCAAGCGGCTCGAGACGCTCTTGCAGCCGCTTGCGGGCGCGGTGCAGGCGCACCCGGACCGCGCCGGGCGACATGCCGACCTGCTCGCCGATCTCCTGCGCGCTGAAGCCCTCGGACTCCGACAGCAAGACGATGCTGCGGTTGAGCGGATCGAGCTCGAGCAAGGCGTCGCCGAGGACGGTCGCGAGCTCTCCGACCATGGCGCGCTGCTCGGGGCTGGCGTCGTCGCTCTCGAGCACGGCCTCGGCGTCGTGCAGGTAGGGGTCGTTCTTGCGACCGCGCCGCATGTGATGGCAGGCATTGCGGACCATCCGGACCAGCCAACCCTCGAGCGAGCCGTCACCACGGAAACTGGTCAGGTGGGTCCCGGCCGAGAGCAACGCGTCCTGGACGGCATCCTCGGCTTGGCTGCTGTCCCGGCAGTAGCGCCGACCGACGGCGAGCAGACGTTGACCGTGGCAGCGGGTGATGCGCTCGAGCGCCTCCAGATCGCCAGCCTTGACCAACTCGACCAGCTCGGTCGGATCGCAGGTCTTGCCGCCCGAGTTGACGTCGATGCCGATCTCCATCGCCCACTCCTCGCCCCCCGCATTCGCGGGTCCGGACCGTTCCTATGCGCTCGCGACCGAGGTGTCCAGGGTCAATTGGCGCTGCCCGCGCTTGACGTCTATCCGTCCGCCCGATTGGATGGAGCCACCAACCGAGGAGCCCGACACGATGACTCACCTCGCCCGAAGCACGAATCGCACCCTAGCCCTGCTCGCCGCCACCTCGGCGCTACTGCTTTCGGCATGCGGCCCCGGCCCCCTGCAGATCAAGCGCGACAGCCTCTCGGGCTGCGTCGGCGCCCAAGACAACGACACGCTCGGCTGGGTCTCGGTCGCCCCGCTCGAACGCGCGGTCCGGGCCGCCGACCGCATCGGCACGCGCGCCGGCTGGCTGGCCCCGGGCGCCTCGCTACGCGGCGCGCTGCAGGAGAACATGGAGAAGTCGGCGCGCAAGGCGTCGATGACCGACGTCAAGTGGTTCGATTGGGCGCGACCGATGCACGTGGTGCTCCAGCACGACGCCGACAAGCCCGACGAAGGCATCTTCGGCCTGCTGCCGATCGTCGACAGCGGCGCGTTCCGAAAGGCCCTCGCCAAGCTCACCGTCGACCCCGAACCGCCCGCGGCCTTCGCCTGGAAGAACAAGGACGCGAAATTCGCGATGCAGGCGATGTTCCCGCATCCGAGCACGCTGCTGGCCGCCCGAACGGGCGAGCGTCTCGGCGCCGCCGCCGCCTTCGCGCGCTGTGCGCAGGTGCGGGAGCCCGAGTCCTTGCTGCAGGTCGGTGTCAACATGCGCGCGGTGGCGACCCACCACGGTGCCAAGCTGCAGGCGCTGCTCGCCGATCTGGAGAAGCCGCGCGGGCCCGGCTTCTTCGGCCTGAAATCGAGCATGGGCGCCGTCACCGAGGCGTACCGCGACATGCTCAAGCGCGTCCTCGAAGGCACCGACAGCCTCGAGCTCGGCGTGCGAGACCGGGACGACGACATCGTCTTCGACCTCGCGGTGCGCACCCGCGAGGGCAGCGAGTTGCAAGCCTCGATGAAGCGCGTGGCGGCCGAGGGTCCGTCGCCCCTGCTCGCGCGCCTGCCGGCCTCGAGCTGGATGACCAGCGCCTCGGCTCGCGACCGCAAGGACGCCAGCCGCGAGCTCGAGATCGCGATGGGCGTCTACGCCGGCCTGCTCAACCTCGACGACGCCGAGCGCGCGCTGATGCGCGACAGCCTGACCCGCATCCTCTCGCTGGCCGGCAGCCACGCGGCCTTCGCGATGCACGACGACGATGGCCTCCCGCTCGCGATGACCTTCCTGCTCGGCGCCGAGAAGCCCGCCGCCCTGCTCGCCGCGATGCGCGACGACACGCTCACCATCTTGCGCGCGCTGGCGCAACGCCCGGGCAGCCGGGACAAGCTGCCGCCCGAGCTGCTTGCGGCCCTGGACGGCGGCTGGAGCGCGCTGCTCGGCGTGCTCGCCAAGAAGCTCGAGGGCAAGCCGGTGCAGCTGCGTTGGTCGAGTCCGAGCAAGGACGGCCTGCAATGCGAGCTGCTGACGGTCGAGATCGATCAGACCCAGCTCGCCCAGGGCGTCGCACCGATGGCCCGCGTCGGCGTCGGCATGGTCGGCGAACGCCTGGAGGTCGCCCTGTGCGCCGGCAAGGACACGGTCAGCATCACGTTTGGCCGCGACGCCGTCGGGCTCGCGCGCGCCGCCGCCCCCGGCCGCAAGGACGGGCTGCTCTCCACCGCTTGGGCCAAGCGCCACCTGCGCCCCGACGACGCGATGAGCTTCGGGCTCTGGCCGGCCCCGCTCTTCGACCTCGCGCGTCGCTTCGTGCCGTTCGTTCCGACCTGGCCCGAGGCCGACGCAGTCGCCATTCGCTGTGGCGCCACGCTCGAGCGCTGCACGATGTCGCTGCCCGCCGTCGCCATCGCGACCACCGTGCGCGTCCTCAAGAACCGGGGCCGCTGAGGCAGGCGCGGAGATCGGCATCGGAGAGGCGGCGCGGGTTGTTGCGCAGCCGCTGCAGATTGACGCT
>JBEARB010000259.1:0-11089 GCA_041163625.1 Pseudomonadota bacterium
GTGAGCTGGCCCGAGTTCAGGACCTCCATCTTGAAGCCGGTCATCTCGTTCATGAACCCGTCCTGCGCGAACGAAGGCACGAACTTGCCCTTCTGCGCGCCGTTCGGGTCCAGGCGCACCAGGCGACCGTTGGCGCTGTCGGCGATGTAGACGAGGCCGGTGGCGGCGTCGCGGACCATGTTCGAGGGCACGCCGGCGACGCGGCCGAGCTTGACGTTCGGATCGGCGTAGCGGCGCTTCTCGCCGTCGCTGTGGTCGTCGCCACCCGGGACGTGGGGGGCGTGGAAGTCGTACCAATCGATCGTGCCGAGCTGCCCGTTGACGCAGAAGAACTGGTTCGGACCCGAGGCGACGATCCCCATGCAGCGCGGCGTGCTGTGCAGCATGTCCCAATGCTGCTCGTGTGCGCTCTTGCCCTCGGGATAGTGGTCGAGCGCGGCCGGCCACTGCACCGGGCCCATGAAGTCGTTCGGCGGGGCCTGGCCGCCGTAGGCGTTGCGCGAGTCGCCGCAGGTACCGAAGGTGCCGTGCCCGTCGAACGAGATCGCCAGCACCTCCTCGAGGAAGTGCTGCGAAATGTCGAGGATCAGGCGCTTGACGACCTTGTCGGTGCCAGGGTCCTGCACCACCAACAGCGCGTCGCGGTCGCGATCGACGATCCACAGCTGGCCGAGCTTCTCGGGCGAGAAGGCCAAGTCCGCGGGAGCGTAGAGGCCGTCGCCAGCACCGGCGACCTGGGTCCAGGCGACGGTGTCGCTCGCGCCGCCCTTGCCGAGCAAGCCGCCGGGCTCGAAGGCGCAGACTCCCGCGACGCAGGTACCGCGCGCGCAATCGGCGTCGGCGCCGCAGCCCGAAGCCAGGGCGCAGCGCGTGTCGCAGCTGCCGCCGCAATCGACGTCACCCTCGGCCCCGTTCTTCACGCCGTCGTCGCAGCTCGGTTCCGCGCACAGGCCGTCGCTGGCACAGATGCCAGAGGCGCATTCGGTCGGCGCTCCGCACGCCGCCCCCGCCGCGAACGGGGCCGGGATGCACGCGCCGCCCGAGCAGCCCAGGCCCTCGACACAGGCCGTCGCCGGCGCTGCGCAGCAGGCCTGCGACTCGGCGCCGCATGGCACGGCCTCTTCGCTGCTGCCGCAAGCCGTCAGGAGCAGCAGCGCGGACAACGTGGCCGCCATGGTCAAGGAAGGCGTGGTCGGGAACGGGCGCATCGGTGGACTCCTGCTCGTGCGGGGGCCCTAGCTTCGCGATTCGATGCGCGCTCGGCAACAAGGAAACGCATCGAGGCCTCAATTTTCGGTCTTGCACGGCTACAAGCCGGTCGCGGCGGGGCCTACGCACACCGGTACGAGTTGGCATTTCGCAGCGGCGTCTCTAGCTTCTCGGTGGGCTCGCGGCGTGCGCGGGCCGGGCAGGGCGCAGGAGGTCCGGATGCAACCGAAGTGGCTCAGAGGGAGCGCAGGCGCGGCGACGCGACGGGCGTTCGGGACCGCGGCGCTGCTGTTCGGCGTGGTCGGCTGTGGCGGCGAGCCCGCAGACGCCGCCGACACCGGCAGCGCGGCGGCGACCGACGCGACCGACGGCGGCGGCAAGCAGGCGTCGTGGGCGCAGGGCTACACCGTGCACCTGACCTTCCACGGTGGCGAGGCCGACGGCATCGAGGTCACGCTCGACCGCGACCTCTACGAGATCCCGAGCGCGTTCTCGTTCGGCTCGACCCACTACACCAAGGGAGAGGTCGGCTTCGCCGTCGCCGACACCTTCACCATCCAGCGCACCAACCCGCAGGGCGTGAAGGTGCCGTGGCTGCTCGAAGTCGGGCTGAATTTCGGCCTGGTCGTCGGTTCGGACGTCAACCCGGTCCACACCGACAAGGCCGGCGCCTACCCCTTCTCCTGCAATCCTCCCAACATCCGCATCTTCTTCGAGACGCTGCGCTACGAATCGACCTGCGACGGGCTCAGCGGCACGATTCAGATCGACCAATACGCCAACACCACCGGTGGCCGCATGGCCGGCTCGTTCTCGGGCAAGTTGCAGACGGTCTTTCCGAACGCGTCGCCGGGCAGCATGTGCGAGGCGGCGACGAACGCCGCGATCTGCAAGAAGCCCGAGATCTGGGCCGAGATCGACGGCCATTTCGGCTTCACCCTGCCCGAGAAGAGCGACGGGGGCGGCTAGGTGCGCGCCGGCGACGTCCCGATCGGCGGCGACCGCTCGTGGCATCCCGCCGGGAGTCGAATCTGGCTGCCCGAGCCGGAGGTCGGTGCCCTCGCGGTGCACGGGGTCACGCTCGGACACGGGCCGCACCTCTTGCTGCTGCACGGCTTCGTGCAGGCGTCGTGGTGCTGGCGCGACGTGCTCGAGCCGCTCGCCCGCGACCACACCGTGCATGCGATCTGCGTTCCGGGCTTCGGCTGGAGCGACAAGCCCCGCGGCGTGAGCTATCGCCTGGTCGATCAGGCCGCGCGTGTGGCGCGCTGGCTCGATGCGATGGCGATCGAGGTGGTCGATGTGGTCGGCTGCAGCCTCGGTGGGGCCTTGGCGCTGCAACTCGCGCTCGATTCGCCGGCCCGCGTGGGGCGGCTGGTGCTGGTCAACCCCGCCGGCGCCGGACGCTACCCGATGTCGATGCTGGCTGCCCTGCAGCACGAGCGGCTCGCACCGCTGCTCCGCCTACCCGGCGTACCGCTGGGGCTGCGCACCGGATTGCGCACCGCGGCCTACGCCGAGCTCCCGATCGACGCCCACTACATGGCGCACTTCTTGGCGCCACTGCGCACCGACGGCGCCGGCGAGGCCGCTTTGCGGGTGGCGCGAACCTTCAACGCCGACCTGCGCGCGCTCGACGCCCGCCTCGACGCCGTGGCCGCGCCGACGCTGGTGCTTCGCGGTGGCCGCGACCGCGTGGTGCCCGAATCGATCGTCCGCCGGGTCGCCCAGCGAGTCCCGCAGGCCCGCTGGCTGCGCTACGACGCGGCGGCGCACTGCCCGATGGAGGAGATGCCGGGCCGCTTCGTCGACGACGTGCGTGATTTTCTCGCCACCGCCCCGCGTTGACCCCCGGGGGCCGGCGTTGCGCGGCTCCCGCGCTTGCAGTATCCCAACGCGCCGCCGCCGCGGCCGCCGCGCGCGTCCGAACCTCGCAGAGGAGCTTTCGATGTCGAACCGACCCGTTGTCCGCCTCGCCCTCGCCTTGGCCACGCTCGCGACCAGCGCCATCGTCGCCCCGGCCGCCGCCCATGCCGGCACCGCGCGCACGCTCGTGCCGCCGACGCACACCATCGGGGAGGTCCGCGCGATCCACCTGCGCCGGGTCGAGAAAGCGCTCCGCGACACGCTCTCGTTCTCGGGCAAGGTGACGGTGCTCGCCGAACCGACGCCGGTCGATCCGCCGAAGAAGGGCAAGAAGGTCGACGTGCTCGCCGTCGATCCGCGGATCCAGAAGGCCGACCTCGCGCGGCAGGAGGGCACCGACCTCGCGCTCGCCGGCAACCACGGCAAGGCGCTACCGCAGCTGCAGAAGGCCATCAAGCTCTACGAGGCCAGCTACGCCGAACTCGCCGACTACACCAAGCTCGCCGACGCCTACGCCCGCGCCGGCGTCAGCGCCTTCGTCGCCGGCAAGGGCAAGGCGCGCGCCGCGGCCTTCTTCGACGCCGGTCTGACCCTGCAGCCGACCCTGGCAATCGACCGCCGCAACGCCGACAAGGCGCTCCTCGAGCTGTTCGACGCGCGCCGCGAAGCCGCCGAGAAGACCCGCGACGGCGTCATCGAGCTCGAGGGCGAAGGCGAGGGCGCCATCGTCTTCATCGACGGCGTGCGCGCCGGTGGGCTGCCGAGCCGTCGCGACGGGCTGCCGCGCGGGACCCACTACGTGCAGGTCCGCGCCGAGGGCTTCAAGACCTTCGCCAAGAAGGTCCGGGTGGGCGCCAAGCCGACCAAGGTCAAGGTCAAGCTCAAGGCGCTCAAGGTCGCGAAGGACGCCGGTCTGGGGCGCATCCTCGGATTTGCCGACGTCGAGGGCTGCGTGAAGAAAGGTGAGTTCTCCAGCCGCGACTGTCGGCGCGACGCTGGACAGCTCTGCAAGCAGACTGCGGCGGATTTCCTGCTCTACAGCGTGCTCGTGGCCGACCGTTACGGTCGCTTGACGCTGCACGCCTTCTTGCAGCGCGCGGACGGCAAGGTCGTCGCGATGCCGGAGCGGGAGATCGACAAGAACCTCAGTGATGTCGCGGCGCGCATCACCGAGCTCTCGAACGACGTGGGCGCGGCCGTGGCGAACTTCCCGGTCGACCGCGCGCTCGCCAAGAAGCCGAAGCTCTTTCGATAAATCGGCGCAGTCGCTACCCTTCCGCGGCCCGCTCGGCCCTGGAGGAAGCGATGCCCGCCCCCGCCCCCCGGTTTCCGTCCCTGCGGCGCCCGCCCCGCGCGGTCGCAGCGCGGTCGATCTGCGCGTTGTTGTCGGCCTTCGTGATCGTCGGCGGCTGCAGCGACGGCGACGCCGAGGGTGACGGCGGCAACGGCATCCCCACCGGCACCGGTCCGTTGTTGCTTCGCACCGATACCCGCGGCGAGGACGCCCGCGCCGGCGTGCCGTTCTCGGTCGATTGTCGGGCCTTCCGGGACGACAACGGCGCGCTCGGGACCGAGATCGCCTTGCCCTGGCCGACCACGCTGACGTGGGTCGAGGGGCCGGCCGCGCCGATGGCGATCGCGGGCCAGAAGATCACGCTCGGCGCGCTCGGCACCCACCGCGTCGCCTGCCGAGCCGTCGGCGCCGAGGTGCTCGACGACGTCGGCGCCGCGCTGCCGGTCGTGGCCGGGCCGCCGACCCAGGTCGATACCCAGCTCGAGGGCCCCGACGGGCAGGCCGACGCCCTGCTCGGCGGCGCGCCCGTCAAGGCGGGCACCGCGGTGCAGGTGCGCTGCAGCGGCACCGACGCGCTCGGCCACGCGATCGCCAGCGGTTGGTCGGTGACGAGCAAGCCCGAGCTGGAGGTGCTCCCTGGCGCCTCGCCCGAGCGCTTCGTGGTCGTGCCGAAGAAGGCGACCGGCTACGAGTTGGCGTGCCGGGCCGAGGGTACCATCGACACGTCGCCGGCCCGTCTGGACGTCGTCGCCAACGTGCCCAAGCACCTGTACACGCTGCTCGAGCCCGAAGAGATCGAGGCCGGAAACGCCGCCAAGCTCGCCTGCGTCGCGCAGGATGCCTACGGCAACCCGGTCAAGGACTTCCCGTTCAGCATCGACCACAGCGACAAGCTCGCGATGAAGGGCTTGTTCCTCTCGGCGACCGAGGCGGGGTTGCATTCGGTGCGGTGCGTGCCGGAGTCGCTCAGCTGGGACCTGTTCACGCTGCACGCGGGCAACCTCTTGGTCGTACCGGCCGCCCCCGCCGAGGTCCTGGTCGCGCGAATCCCCGACAAGGGCGTCTACAAGCGCAAGGAGAAGGTGAAGTTCGCGCCGACGGTGCGCGACGCCTACGGCAACGTGCGCCCCGACGACACCGTCGCCTACGCGGTGGATACGCCGGCGAACGGCTACAAGGACAAGGGCGAGTTCACCATCCAATTCAACGTCGACAACACTTACGAGGTCCGCTTCACGGTCGCGGCTGCGCCGGCGATCGAGAAGGTGGTGAAGATCTTGGTCGACGGGGAGCCGCCGCTGCTCGTCATCGACTACCCCGGTTGGGGCTCGACGCTCGACGGCAAGCCCTCGGTAGTGGTCGAGGGCAAGGCGGGCGACGAGGGCGCGGGCATCGAGAAGCTCGAGGTCAACGGCAAGAAGGCGTTCCCGGACGCGCTCTCGGAGTGGAAGGTCGGCATCCCCGCGGCGCACGGCCTGACCCAAATCATCGCGGAGGCCAAGGATATCGGCGGTGAGATCTCGCGTGCCGTCCGCGGCTTCTACTACTCGGGCAAGTACTACCCGACCGACGCCGGCAGCCCCAAGGCGCACATGGTCGACAAGGCCATCCAGGTCTTCCTCGGCAAGGACTTCTTCGACGACGGCGACCACAACAAGAGTAAGCCCAACGACATGGCGACGATCCTCGAGGTCGTCGCCGGCGCGGCGCTCGGCTCGTCGCTGCTGCCCTCGAACATCAGCCAGGGCGACCTCTCGGTGACCCTCTCGAACACCAAGATCGGGCCGCTCAAGGCCAACCTGACGCCCTTCGACGGCGGCTTGGGGACCAAGTTCGAGGTCGGACCAATCTCCACCGACCTCAAGGTCAAGGCCAAGCTCAAGCTCGGCCCGATCAAGACCAGCGTCTCGGTCTCCGGCGATATCCAGATCGCGATGGTCCGGATGTCGACGAACCTGAAGATGCTCGTCGTCAACGGCTACCCGCAGACCGAGGCGAACCAGGTGCAGGTGCAGATCGACGGGATGAAGCTGCACGTCGACGGCATCGCCGGCTTGTTCGACTTCCTCTGGAACATCCTGCTCGACACCTACAAGGGGGAGATCGAGAAGCAGATCGTCGCCACGCTCGAGCAGGAGCTGCCCAAGATGATGGCGCAGATCTTCGACGCGCTCGCGATCAACCAGAGCATCGAGATCCCGCCGTCCATCCCGGGTGGCAAGGCCGTGACCATCAGCCTGGTCTCGTTCGTGAAGAACATGAACTTCACGACGCTCGGCGCCACCATCGAGCTCGACGCCTCGTTCGTCTCGCAGAAGGGCGTGCCCTACACCGTCAAGGGCAGCATCGGCCGCGACGGCTGCGTCGGCACGAGCAAGGACGAATTCGCGATCGACACCTCGCAGCGGATTCAGCTCGCGATGCACGACGACCTGATCAACCAGATGCTCTACGCGCTCTGGTACGGCGGCGCGTTGCAGATCTCCGCGCCCCTCGCGGACCTGACGGGTGAGTCGAATTTCTCGGGCTTCTCGCTCGAGGGCGCGACACTCGACCTGGACTTCCTGCTGCCGCCGATCCTCGAGGCGTGCAACATGCCCGACCCGATGAAGATGCGGCTGCAGGTCGGCGATCTCTTCGCCACCATCAAGCTCATGCTCGGCAGCGATCCGCTCGACCTGCACAACGTCATCCTCGCCGACGCGGGGCTGACGCTCGCGCTCGGCAAGGACGACCAGGGCCAGACCGCGCTGCTCGCCACCCTCGACAAGGAACTCGGCTTGCTGGTCCACCTGCAGGACATCACCAAGGGTTGGGAGGAGCAGAAGGGCACCTTCCAGAACCTCATCACCAACATGCTGACCAAGGCGCTCTCGGACGGCTCGCTGCCGCTCGGGGAGCCGATCGTCGTGCCGCTGCCGGCGACCACCATCGACCTGTCGACCGCCGTGCCCGGGCTGCCCCCGGGCGTGGCGATGACGATCGCGCTCGATCAGCTCGCGCGAGCGGGGGGCTACACCTCGATCGTGGCCAAGTTGCAGTGACCTGTGCGTGTCGTTTTTCGCCGCGCCGGCGAATGTGATACACTCCTCCGCTGCTGCGCGTCGGTCCGCGAAGGACGCCGCGGACCCCGTACCCGGATGGAGCGAACATGATGGTTCGGAAACTCACGTCGCTGCTGGCCTTGGCCCTCGTCGTTGCGTTGGGTGCGTGCTCCGACGACGGACCGACCACGTCTGGAAACGGCGGCGGCGGGGCCGTCTTCGACGGGACCGGCTCGGACCTCGGCAACGTCGGCGACACCGGCGGCAAGCCCTCCGACTCGACCGGCGGCGGCGGTGGCACCGGCGGCGGGACCGATACCGTGGCACCCGATGTCGGCAAGACCTGGGTCGCCTGCGAATACGATCAAGCCTGGGGTTGCCCGTGCGAGAAGAGCAGCGACTGTGACAGCGGCTTCTGTGTGCAATCGGCCGACGGCAAGGTCTGTTCGCAGACCTGCATCGAGGATTGCCCGCCGGCGTGGCAATGCCTGCAGGCCGGTGCCAACGACGCGACCTACATCTGCCTGCCGAAGTTCGCCACGCTGTGCCAGCCCTGCTCGGAGCACGCCGATTGCGGCACCCAGGGCGCGACCGGCGGCGACAGCAAGTGCATCCCCTTCGACCTCGGTGACGGTACGGTCGACGGCTCGTTCTGCGGCGCGCCGTGCTCGGAGGCCAACGCCTGTCCGGATGGATTCTCGTGCAAGTCCGTCGGACTGCCCGGCGAGCTGACGGTCACGCAATGCCTGCCGGACACGATGCAGTGCACCTGCAACAAGTCGGCGGTCGGCAACGCGCTCGCGACCGGCTGCAAGCGAGAGAACGAGTTCGGCGTCTGCACCGGCATCCGGCAGTGCACCACCGACGGTCTGACGCTGTGCACCGCGGCGCTGCCGGCCATCGAGGTCTGCGACGGCGATGACAACGACTGCGACGGCGAGACCGACGAGGACGGCGCGCTCGGTTGCAAGGTCTTCTACCCCGACGGCGACAACGACGGCTCGGGCATCGGCAGCGGCCAATGCCTCTGCGCCAACCCGGGCCCGGGCTACGCCACCACCGGCGGCGACTGCAACGACGTGGTCGCCTCGATCGGTCCGCAGGCCAAAGAAATCTGCAACGATATCGATGATAACTGCAATGGCGCGACGGACGAGCCGCAGTCGTCGGGTTGCACCGTCTACTACCTCGACAAGGACGTCGACGGCTTCGGTGACCCGGACGACGCCGCGTGCCTCTGCGCCAGCAAGAAGACGCAGGAGTACGTGGAGATCGCGGGCGACTGCGACGACACCAACGACAAGATCAAGCCCGGCGTGCCCGAGCTCTGCAACGGCAAGGACGACAACTGCGACGGCAAGACCGACGAGGAAAACGCCGACGGCTGCAAGCTCTACTACCTCGACGTGGACAACGACGGCTTCGGTCCGACCGACTCGGGGGTTTGCCTCTGCGGTCCCGACGCGATCTACCCGGTCGACAAGCCCGGCGATTGCGACGACACCAACGACAAGGTCAAGCCCTCGGCCATCGAGGTCTGCAACAACGTCGACGACGACTGCAACAGTCAGACCGACGACGGCGATGCACCAAAGTCCTGTCCGTCGATCGCCGGCGTGACCGCAGCCTGCAGCGGCGGTGTCTGCGGCATCGGCAACTGCCCGCAGGGTTTGTTCGACGTCGACGGCAAGTACGAGAACGGCTGCGAGTGCCAGGCCGACCAGAACTACGGCGTCGGCGGCGCCACCTGCCAGGCGGCGATCCAGCTGCAGCCGCTCGGCGACGGCGGAACCTCGGTCAAGGTCACCGGCAACCTGATGCCGGGCGAGACCGCCGATTGGTATACGTTCAAGGCGCTCGACGGTCCGGACACCAACGACTGCGACACCTTCAACGTGCGCGCGAAGTTGGTGCAGGGCGACGACGTCTACGTGCTCGACCTCTACCGCGGCAGCTGCGCCGGCAAGAGCCAGATCTGCACGGGCGAGACCGACACCGGCTGGACGGTCAACTTCGGCGACAAGCCGGCGTTCGGTCCGTTCACCGAGAAGGGCGAGAAGCGCGGCAAGGTCAAGCCTTCGCCCGAGCCCTTCCCGGCCGGCGAGTGCAAGTGCACCACGACCAACCATCCGGACGGCCCCGGCCTGCCCGGCATGAACCTCTGCACCGACAACACCGCGACCTTCTACGTGGCTGTCCGCTATAAGGACAACCAGAAGCCGGTCTGCCAGCCCTACGGCCTGCTCATCACCAACGGCATCCCGTAGCCGTTCCCCGTTGGACACCCCCATGTTCGTCGAAACTCGCTCGCCCTCGCTCGTGATCTTGGCGGCGCTGCTGCTCGCCGTCGGCTGCGGCACGACCGCGGGCACCGGCTATTCGCCACAGAACGAGGCGCCGGACGTCGACTACAACTTCGGCGGCGGGGGCGGCGTCGACACCGCCCGGGGTAGCACCCCGACCGACGATGCCGGCACGAGCGACGCGACGGACGACGCGGGTGGTGAGCTCGACAGTGGCACGCCGGATGGTGGCACGGCGGACAGCGGCGGGCCCGATGCCACCGCCCCCGACGCGACCGAGCCCGACGCCTTCGACCCCGACACCGGCGCGCCGGACAGCGGCACGCCCGACGTCGGGCCGAGCTGTGGCGACGGTACCTGCAACGGCGGCGAGACCTGCCAGGATTGCCCGAGCGATTGCGGCGCCTGCCCGGCGAGCTGCGGTGACAGCGTCTGCGGCGCCGGCGAAGATTGCCTGACCTGTGCGGCCGACTGCGGCGCCTGCCCGGCGAGCTGCGGCAACGGCAAGTGCGAGCCCGCGCTTGGCGAGAGCTGCAAGGGCTGCCCGACAGATTGCGGCGGCTGCCCGGCGACCTGTGGCAACGGCAAGTGCGATGGCGGCGCGGGCGAGAGCTGCCAAGTCTGCCCGAGCGACTGCGGCGCGTGCCCGGCGTTCTGCGGCGACGGTGCCTGCAACGGCACCGACTCTTGCTCCTCGTGTCCGCTCGATTGCGGTGTCTGCCCCGGCGGCTGCGGCGACGGCAAATGCGACGGCAACGAGACCTGCAGCTCGTGCAGCGCGGATTGCGGCGCTTGTCCCGGCACTTGTTCGCCGCTGACCTCGGATGGCTGTACTGCGGCGCAGCAATGCTACCCGGTATCGACGGGCAATCCGCAGTGCGGTAATCCTGGGATCAAGGCGAAGGGGCAGACTTGCTCTGGGGCGGCAGATTGCGCCAAGGGAATGCTCTGTGTGGGGAAGATCTGCAAGCTGATCTGCGACACTACGGGCCAGAACGCGCAGCTCACCTGCCCGAGCGGTAAGTGCAACGAGGTGAATTGGGGGGACGGTAAGCCGATCGGCTGGAATATGGGCGCCTGCTTCGAGGTGACCAACTGCAATCTCGTCACCGATGCCGGCTGCCAGCCCGACCAGAGCTGCGATTTCCTGCAAGACGGCAAGACCTGCTTCGCCACCGGTACCAAGACCATCGGCGCGGGCTGCACGAACCTCGACGAATGTCAGAAGGGCTCGATGTGCATCGGAAACCCATCGCAATGCCTGCAGAAGTGCAATACGGCCTCGCCGGCGTGCCCATCGGGGAAGACCTGCCTGAAGGTCACCATCGACAACAACGGCACCGCCGCGCCGGACAACCTCGGCGTCTGCAACT
>JBEARB010000260.1:0-26881 GCA_041163625.1 Pseudomonadota bacterium
AGGCGCTCGCGCGGCGCCGCTTCCATGCTCAACACCTCGCTCACGAGCCCTCCTCGGCGCCGCCGTAGCGGAACTGCGCGATCGTCATCTTGGCGCGGAAATGCTCGCGATTGGGCGAGTCACGCGAGATGTCGAGGCTGGTGGCGAACAGGCCGCCCTCGTGCGTGTCGACGCGCTCGAGGAATTGGAAGAGCGCCGTGTCGGGGATGCGGTCGAAGACGACCTCGATGCTCGCCACGAAGACCTGCTTCTCGGTCTTCTTCTTCTTCTTCTTCTTCGCGCTGGTGCTGCGGCGACGGTCCTTGCGGGTGGTCAGGTCGGCCAGCACCTCGTTGGCGTTGCTGAACTTGATGAAGTCGGCGAGGCGCGCCACGCCGCCGCCTTCGTCGCTGAACTTGCGCTCGAACTGGATGTCCTTGGCGACGCCGAGCAGCACCGACTGGAGCGACTGGCCCTTGGCGCGTTCGAGCGATTCGTCGATCGCCTTCTCTTCCCGGCGCGCGCGCAGGTATTCGGGGGCGAGCTCGCGGATCTCGGCGAGCGCGTCGGCGTTCTCGGCCACCGCCTCTTCCATCGTCGCGACTTTCCGGTTCACCAGCAGGCCGACGAGCACCAACACCACCGCGCCGACGAGCAGCCCGCCGCCGATGACGATGTTGCGCTCGCGGTCGCTCAGCCGCGCGAACCAGCTCTGGATGCGTCCCTCTCGCATGGTCGTTCCTCCGGCGCGCTAGGCGTCGTCGCCCTCGGCGTCGCCGCCCTTGTCCTCGCCCTTGCCCGCCTTGCCCGCCTTGCCGGCCTTGCCCTCCGGCTCGCCGCTCTGTGCCTTCGGGCACGCGATCTCGAAGCCGATGTTGAAGCGGAACCAATCGCGATGCCGCTCGAACGTGATCCGGTCCGAGGTCGACTTGATCTTGTGGAAGCACGGGTGCTTCTCGAGCGAGGTCTGGAAGGCGAGCAGGGCGTCCTGCGTGTCGCAGTCGCCGCGCAGCGAGGCCTTGGTCCGGTCGATGTCGATCGAGAGCAGTTCGATCTTGTGGCCGGTGAATTCGCCTTTCTTCTCGACGTCCTCGCCTCCGCCCTCGACTGCGGGCTCGTCACCACCACCGCCGCCGCCGCCGTCGTCCGCCGGTCCGGCGCCGGGCCGGAACCCGCTCCCGCTTCCGGGGCGACCGGGCGCGACCATGCCGAGCGGCGGGACGCCGCGCAGCCGCGGGGGAGGTGCGACGACCTGCGCGACCTGGACGCCGGGCAGCGCGGGTTGCGCAGGTCCGCCGGGCTTGAACTCCGGCGGCTCGGTGACCTTGTGCTGGATCGCGGTGACCTCGTCGAGCACGCGGATCGCCGAGAGATCGGGGTAGTAGGCGGCGAGGTCGACCGCGATCGGGCGCTCGAGTTCTCCCTTGAGCTTGTCGAAGTTGCTCGATTTCTTCCCGGTCAGCGCCTTGGAGAGCGCGGAGAGCGTGGCGACCTGCTGCGCAGCCTCGACGACCAAGCCGCGGTAGCTGATGGTCGTGCGCACGGCGAGCAGGCAGAGCGCGATGACGACGAACGCCGCCAACGCCGGCAGGCGCTCGCGGACGAACTTGTAGTCGCCTTCCCAGGCGAACTCGCCCTGGCGGAAGTCCATCGTCTGGCCGCCTGTCGGCGCGGCGCCTTCGAGCGCGAGCGCGACCGCCGCGGCGCCGTAGTCGTCGACCTGCGAGGCGGCGGTGCCGGAGAGGGCGAACATCTCGAGGCCGTCGAGCGCGAGGCCGCGGACCGGCACGCCGACCGCAGACTCCAGCGTATCGTGCAGTCCGCGCAGCCCGGCCATGCCGCCGGTGAGGATGATGCGATCCGGGCCGCCGCGGCCGCCCTTGCGCCAGACCGAGAGCGTCTGCCGGACCTCGCGCAGCCACGGCGTCACCGCCGCCAGCGTCGCGCGCGAGAGCGTCGCCTCCGCGTCCGACTGCGGCGGCATGCCCGGCGGCAGCAGCAGGCCGTGCGTGGCGAGCAGGTCGCCGCCGGGCGGCAGGGCGGAGGTGTCGAATTGCGCCGCGAAGGTCTCACGGACGGCCTCGCTGCCGATGCTGAGCGAGCGCACGTAGGCGGCCTGCCCGTCGCGCACCACGACGGCCTCGGTGCCGAGCGCGCCGACGTCCAGCAGCAGCACGGTGCCGCTGCCGAGCTCGGGCAGTTGGCCGATCAGGTGCGCCATCGAGATCGCGACCAGGCCGAGCTGTCGCGGCTCCGCACCCGCGCCGCGGAGCAGATCGATGCGTGCCTGCACCCGCTCGTGCGGGGCGGCGACGACCAAGGCGTCGCAGCCGTCGTCGCGCCGCTCGACCACGACCTCGTCGACGATGGCGTCCTCGAGGTCGATCGGCACGTGCGTCTCGAGCTCGAAGCCGGCGGCCTCGGTCAGCGCGCGCTCGTCCGAGAACGGGAAGGAGAGCACGCGATGCAGGACGTCCGACGCCGGCAGGCCGGCCATCACCACGTCGTCGGGGCGGCGGACGCGCGCGAGCACGCGCTCGAGCGCGGCCTGCTGGGCCTCTTCGTCGTAGGGCTCGGCCACCGGTTCGCTGTCGAACCCGTTCAGCGCGGTGTTGCGCATCGATTTGTCGACGACCGCGACTTTCACGCGGCGTCGGCCGATATCGATGCCCAGGATGCGATGCGCCATGTTGGCTCCGTCAATCCTCGCGCCAGTAGACGTACTGGCGGCTGGTGGTGTCGAGCAGGGCGGTGATCGTCTTCGTCACCGCGCCGGAGGTCCCGTAGGCGGTGATGCGGACGATCTGCCCGCTGGTGCCGACGTCGGCGAGCATCCTGCCCGCGTTGACGCGCAGCACGTTGGCGTAGTCGGCCGGCAGCACGGTGCCGAGCTTGTCGAAGAAGCGGACGAACCGGCCCGGCGTCGAGAACGGGGGCGAGAAGATGAGCTTCTTCAGCGTACGGCAGACCTCGATGTACTGGCCGGCCACGTTGACCGGCACGAACATCGCCGCCTGATTGTTGGTCCGCGCACAAGCGATCTGCTCGTTGCGCGGATCTGCGAGGTTCTTGCAGACCAAGGCCTTGATGACCTCGATCGGCGCGGTGTTCACGTTCAGCTTGGCCGTATTGTAGACCGTCAGCTGATTGCGCAGCTTGCACCACAGGCCGTCGTTCATGCCCTCGACCAGGCGCACCTCTTCGGTGGTGTCGTACGGCGCGTCCTTGGATTTGTAGCCCGCGCGCGCGTAGCCGACGCCCTCGGCGCCCGAGCCCTGCTGCAGCTTGCGCGTCGCCGGGTCGATGTCGGTCTTGACGTTGTCGGTATCGGCCCAATCGATGACGTTCAGCGCCAGCTGCGCCATCTCTTTGTCGAGGTCGCCGATCTGGCTGACGCCCTCGTGCCGTTCGAGAAGCTTGTAGAGCGTGTCGAAGGTCGCCTGCTTCTCGGCCAGGTTGCCGACGCGGTTGATGTTGACGCGCCCGTCCTCGTCGTCGCTCTTGCAGCCGCAGCTGCCGCGCTTCAGGCCGGCCGCCTCCTTACCGCGCAGGTCGACCAGGGGCAGGCCCATCAGGCTCATCTGGCCCTCGCAGAAGGCGTTGACGAACTCGCAGGCGTAGGCCGATGTCGAGATGTTCGGCTTGCGGCCGCCAAGCATCGATGCGTATTTGTTGAGGATGCTCTCGACGATATCGACCGATCCGATGACCAGCGCCGCCAGCTCGACCGCAGCGCGGGCATGCAGGTAGGCCTCGATCTCCTGCTCGACGTAGCTGCTCGTGCGCACCGCCACCCGCGATTGGTAGGTGAACTCGAGCGAGAACACCGAGAGGATCGCGATCGCCGTCATCGCCAACAGCAACGCCACGCCGCGCTGCCGGTCGCTGCCGCCCGGACGCATCGCGCCGGTCGCGCGCTGCGCGGCTGCGAAGGCGTCTCGCCAGCGGCCCTGGTCGGTGTGACGCATCATCGGCCCGTCACCGGAGCGCCGGGCTGCGTTGGCAACTGTAGGTTCGAGGGCGCCGCGCCACCGTTGGCACTGTAGGGGTTGAGCGCGTTCTGCAGATCGTTGGGCTTGTAGGCCTGCTGGAAGTCGATCGGTCGGGCGATGCGCACGCGGGTCTGGGTTTCGAAGTCCAGATCGCGTTCCTCGTCCTCGGTCGTCAGCGTCATCCGGATGCGCACGCGCACCGGCAGCCAACCCTCGTCCGCCCCGTGGCGCTCCTTGTCGCGCCGCGACTGCTGCTTGACGATCGCATTGGCGAGCGCGGCGTTGCCGGTCATGCCGGTGGCCATCGCGGCGGCGGCTTCCTTCTGGCGCTGCTCCTCGGCGGCGCGGTCGATCTCGACCTTCCAATCGGACTCCCAGCTCTCCTTGTCCATCGACCAATACTCGAACTCGAGCGAGCGCACGCCGTCGGCGAGGACCTCGCGGCGGCCCTCTTTTTCGGGCGTGTCGTCGATGATCACCTTCTCGCGGCGGACCAGACGGGCGAGGCCTCCCGGCTCGCGCTCGAGGCTGTACTCGACCACGCCCTGATCGGACTCGAGGCCGCCGCGGGCGATGCGGCGGTGACCCATATAGGTGAAGGCGAGGCGATTCTCCTTGCCCAGGAAGATGGTCTTGGTCGCCTTGTTCTCGCCTTGATGGCGGGAGACGTAGGCCATCGCGATCTCTCGCTGCATGCGGCCGAGCGCCACGCGGGCGGCGTGGTAGCGGTCCTGCATCTCGCGGTTGTCGCGGATGGCGCCCATCACCGTCGAGATGGAGGTGCCCAAGATCAGCCCCATCATCGCCAGCAACGCCGCGGCGACCATCACCTCCATCAAGGTGAAGCCGGCTTGTCGCGGCGCGACGCCGCGGCCCGCGCTCATCGGGTGCCCCCCGCCCCGCCGAGCGCCGGCGCTGGCGCGGTCGGGTTGCCGTTCTGCAGGGCATCCTGCAACTCGTCCTGGTCCTTCATCTGCTGGATCGCGCGCGCCTCTTCTTCACTGACGGCGGTGGTGAAGGTCTCGACTTCGAGCGTCGACTCCTCCCCTTCCGCGTCGAGCCATTTCAGGCGCACGCGCACCTTGCGGGTGCGGTCGGTCGCGCGCTTGAGGATGCGCGGCAGCAGCTCGGCGATCATCAAGCCCATCGACATCTGCAGGACCGAGAGGTTGATATCGCAGAGGTTGAGCAGGTTCATGCCCTGCTCGCCGCTCATCAGGATGGTCTGGATCAGCGACATCATATCGCCCGACTTCGCCATCGAGGTCAGGTCCAGGCCCGCTTCCTGCGCGTTGGCCGCGGCGGTGCCGAGATCTTCGAGCGCCTTGCGCCCCTCGGCCGCGCCGGACTTGGCGGATTCGAGCTTGTCGAGCGCGCCGGAGCTCTGCAGCTGCTCCTGCGCGTTGCCCAGGACCTCTTGGGCCGACGAGGTGAGCTCTGCGATCATCGAGTCGTCGAGGTTCAGGCCGATCAGGTCGAAGGTGCACTCGAAATGCTTGGCGTAGGCCTTGGGCAGCTCGCAGTCACGGTTCTCGATGTCGTTGGTCGGGAAGCCATCCTTGCGGTAGGTCTCCTCGATATCGAGCAACACGCCGCGCAGCAGGAGCGCCGCCGTGGTCGAGCTGTAGACGCGGCGGCCGAAGATGGCCGACGACGAGGCAGACGAGCTGATCACCGCCAACGCGAAGGCGAGGATCGCCATCGCGATGAGGATCTCGAGCAGCGTGAAGCCTGCCTCGCCGCGGCGCCGCATCAGTTGGCCTCCCCCTCGAGGAAGTCGCGCAGGTCGAGTTCGCCGTTCATCACCCGTGCCGAGCCCTGCAACGGCAGGATCTCGACGCTCATGGCGTCTTCCTCGTCGTCCGCGACGGCCAGGACCGCGAAGCCGCGCTCCACGGTGCCGTTGGGGAAGAAGTTGATGTGTGCCTGGCCGCTGGTGGTCGGTTCGCCCTGGTGGCTGGTCATCACGCTGCGGATGACGATGCCCTTGGGCAGCGTGCGCTTCTTGAGCAACTTGGACTTGGCGGCGGCGAAGCTGGCGGCCTTGGGCGGCGCGTCCTCGTCGTCCTCGTCGACCTCCTTGCGGTCGTCCTCGCCCTCGCCCGGCAACAGGAACGCCTTGCACGGGTCGCGCGACTCCTGGGCCTCGCCCCACCAGGCGCCCGCGTCGAGGTCGAGCACGAGCCGGTAGTTGCGGCCGTTGAGCACGCTGAGGTTGTAGAGGTAGCGCACGGCGACGCCGAGCTGGCCGGCCTCGGTCTGCACGTTGGCGCCGCGCACGTTGCCGACGCCGACGACCACCGCCGTGGTCAGGACCGCCATGACGGCCATGACCACGACGAGCTCGATCAGCGTGAATCCGGCCTGGCCGGACGCACGCATCCGCTGCTGGTTGGGTCGCCGGGCCACCATCGCCGCATCCTCCGCATCCACCATCGACAAGGGGCTATTCGCCCTCGCCGTAGCAGATGTCGTCCTCGGTGCCGCTCTTCTTGTCGTCGCCTGTACTGCAGAGGCTGAAGCCGTCACCCTCGGCGCGGTACATCAGGTCCTGCTTCCAGGGGTCCTTGAGGTTGCCCTTCTTCAGCTTGGCCCGCTTGCCCTCGGTCAGCGACTCGAGGCTGTCGGGGTACTCGCCCATCTTGGCCTCGTAGGCCTCGATGACGGCGCCGACCGTGTTGATCTGGGCGCGGCACGTGTCGATGCGGGCGTCACCGAGCATGCCGAAGACGCCGACCGCGAGGGCCGAGCCGAGGATGCCGATGATCACGATCACGACCATGATCTCGATGAGGGTCATGCCGCGCTCGCCGGCGCGGACGGCGGCGACGAGGGCCTCACGGCCGCTGACGGGCGGGAGCGGTGGCTCCGGGGTCTGAATCTGCTCGGGGTGGTTGTTCATCATTGCCTCCACAGTGTTCGAACTCAGGGTGCTCGCGGTCGATGCCGACGAGACCACGTTGTCGGGCCCGGGGCGCGCGCGGCCCCCGTGCCGATGGCCGGTCATCCGCCGACCGACGAGGTGAGCTTCATCATCGGCAGCAGGATCGCCGCGACGAGGAAGGCCACCAGGATGCCCATGCCGACGATCATGATCGGCTCGAGGATCGACGTGAGCGCAGCGACGCGCGAGTCGACCTGGTTTTCGTAGCTGTCCGAGACGTTCTTCAGCATGTTCTCGAGCTCGCCCGAGCGCTCGCCGATCGCGACCATGTGCACGACCATCGGCGGGAACTCTTCCGAACGCTTCAGCGGGCCCGAGATCGTGTCGCCCTCGCGGATCGCGACGCGCGCCTCGCCGAGCACGGCGGCCAGCACGCGGTTGGCGACGACGTTCTCGACGATCTCCATCGCCGTCAGCAGCGGCACGCCCGAGCTCAGCAGCGTCGCGAGCGTGCGCGAGAAGCGGGCGATCGCGATCTTGCGCACCAAATCGCCGAGCACCGGCACGCGCAGCAGGAAGCGATCCCACTTGGGCGCGCCCTCCTCCGAGGTCCGCCAGCGCTGAAAGACCGTGAATCCGGCAAATCCGAGCAGGACCAGCGCCGGCCACCACGTCGAGAGCACATCGGAGACGAAGATCAGCACCCGGGTGATGAGCGGCATCTCGGCGCCGAGGTCTTCGAACATGATGGTGATCTTCGGCACCACCAGAATCATCATCGCCGCGACGATCAGCACCGAGATGATCAGCATGATCACGGGGTAGGTCAGAGCGCCGATGACGCGGTTGCGCAGCTGCACCTGCGATTCGGTGAAGTCCGCCAAGCGCGAGAGCACGATCTCGAGCGTGCCCGACGACTCGCCGGCGCGGACCATGTTCACGTACGTCGAGCCGAAGACCTTGGGGTGCGCGCCGAGCGCCTTGTAGAAGCTCGTGCCTTCGTTGAGGTCGGTACGGACCGAGGAGAGCACCCGCTTGAGCTTCGGGTTCTCGGTCTGCTCGACGATGGCGGTCATCGAGTCGACCAGCGGGACGCCGGCGCGCACGAGCGTCGCGAGCTGCCGGGTCATCTCGGCGACGTCCATCGGCGAGATGCGCGTCAGCATCTCCGAGAGGTCGACATCGCGGCTGCCGGACTTCTGCGCGACGCCGCCCTTGACCTTGCCGCCGCCGCCGCCCTTGGCGCTGGTCTCCTTGTACTCGGTCAGGAACACCTTTTCGCGCCGCAACGCCGACTTGAGCGCGCGGACGTTGTCCACGTCCAGCACGCCCTTGACGGTTTTGCCGCCCGCGGTGCGACCGATGTACTCGTAGACCGGCACCCAGAGCCTCCTAGTCCACCGCCGCCGTGGCAATTCGCATGACTTCCTCGATCGTGGTCTGGCCGCGCATCGCCTTGATGGCGCCGTCCATGAGGAGCGTCTTCATACCCGCGCGGGTGGCAGCCTTCTTGATGGCGCCGGCGTCGGATTTGTCGACGATCAGGCGCTTGACCTCTTCGTCCGGGACGAGCAGCTCGTGCAGACCCGAACGGCCCGCGTAGCCGGACATGCCGCATTGCGGGCAGCCCTTCGCGCGGAAGAAGGTCGCGGTCGCCAGCGCCGGATCGTCCGGGCGCATGCCGAGCTGCGAGATCTCGAGCGGCGTGGCCCGGTGCGGCTCCTTGCAGTCCCGGCAGAGCAGGCGGATGAGGCGCTGCGCCAGGATGCCGATCACCGACGACGAGAGCAGGAAGGGCTCGACACCCATGTCGACCATACGGGTGAAGGTCGACGAGGCGTCGTTGGTGTGGACCGTCGACAGCACCAAGTGACCGGTGAGCGAGGCCTGCACCGCGATCTCGGCCGTCTCGAGGTCGCGAATCTCACCGACCAGCACGACGTCCGGGTCCTGACGCAGCGTGGCGCGCAGGCCGCTCGCGAAGGTGAAGCCGATCTTGGGCTGCACCTGCATCTGGCCGATGCCCTCGAGCTGGTACTCGACCGGGTCTTCGATGGTGAGGATGTTCACGTCGGGGTGGTTGATCGTCACCAGCGCCGAGTAGAGCGTCGTCGTCTTACCGGAGCCGGTCGGACCAGTGACCAGGATGATGCCGTTCGGCCGACGAATCAGGCCGTCGAGCGTGTCGACGACCTCGTCGCGCATGCCGAGCGTACGCAGATCGAGCGTGGTGCTGCTCTTGTCGAGCAAGCGCATCACGATCCGCTCGCCGTGCGCGGTCGGGATGGTCGAGAGACGCAGGTCGATGTCACGGCCGGCGACCTTGATGCGGATACGGCCGTCCTGCGGCAGGCGCTTCTCGGCGATGTTCAGGTTGCCCATGATCTTGATACGGCTCGTGATCGAGGGCTGGAAGCGCTTGGGCGCGCGCACGATCTCGCGCAGCACGCCGTCCTTGCGGAAGCGGATGAGGACGTACTTCTCCATCGGCTCGATGTGGACGTCGCTCGCCTTTTCCTTGGCCGCCTGGTTCAGCACCGAGTTGACCAAGCGGATGATCGGCGCCTCGTCGTCCTCGTCGAGGATGTCCTTGGCGGCGTCTTCGAGCTCGGCGGCGATCTCGCCGACGCCCTCTTCCTTGGCCATGTCGTCCACGACCTGGTCGGCGCGGGCGCGACGGTCGAAGGCGTAGTTGATGGCTTCGTGCAGGACCTCTTGCGTGACCAGGACCGGCTCGATCCGCGCCTGATCGAAGAGCACGCGCAGGTCGTCGAGGATGTCGACGGCGACCGGATTGCTCACCGCGACCAGCAGGACGCCGTTCTCGTGCCGAATCGGCAGCACGCCGCCCTCGCGGGCGTAGGACATCGAGAGCGGCCCGACCAAACTCGGGTCGATCTGCTCGTGGTCGATGGCATCGAGCACCGGGATGCCGAACTGCGAGCCCAGCGCGCGCACCAACTGCAGGGCCGTGATCGAGCCGCTGCCGACGAGCAGTTCGCCGATCAGGCCGCCACGCTCACCCTGGACCTCGAGCGCACGCTCGATCGCGCCGGCGTCGCAGTGGCCGTGCGCGACCAAGATCTGGCCGAGCGGACGCGGATCGATCGCCGGTTGGCTCATGGTCATCGGCGTGAGGTTCACTCGCCGGCCTCCTCGTCCGCCTCGGCCTTGGGGGCCGGCTTGGGGGTCGGCTTGGCGGCGGGCTTGCTGGCCCGCTTGCCGCCCTTGCCGCTGCCCGGAAGGTCGATCTCTTCGGTCTTCTCGGCGCGCTCTTCGTCCTCTTCGAGCTGCTTGCCGAAGGGGTCGTGCTCGAGGTCGTGGCTGTCCGGGGGGCCGACCATGTCGACGTCGGTGCTGTCGTAGTAGGCCTTCTCCATCTGCTTGCGCTCGAAGCGCGCCGACTCGACGGCCTCGTGGATCCGCTGCAGCAGGCCGCGCTTCTTTCGGTAGTCGACGTCGCCGTCGCGCTCCTTGCGGCGCGTGGCGAGCTCGTCGGCGAACTCGCGCAGCTGGTTCATCTTCTGGTCGTGGATGCGACGGATATCGCTCGGATCCTTGATGATGTGCGGGACCACGACGAGCAGCAGGTTCTTCTTCTCCTTCTGCTTGGTGGTCTTGCGGAAGAGCATGCCGATCAGCGGCAGGTCGCCGAGGATCGGGATCTTCGCGACGCCCGTGCTCTCGCGGTCGGTAATCAGGCCGCCGATGACGATCGGCTGCTGGTCGCGCACGACGACGGTGTTGGCGACCTTGCGCTTGCTGGTCGTCGGGCCGAGGTTCGGGTCCATCGCCTCGATCTCGTCGATCTGCTGGTCGATCTTCAGCTTGATGAAGTCGCTCTCGTTGATCTGCGGCGTGATCTTCAGGGTCAGGTCGACGTCGATGAACTGCACCATCGAGCCGAGGCCGCCGAGGCCGCCGAGGCCGCCGAGCGCGCCGAGGCCGCCGAGCGCGCCGCCGAGGCCACCCGCGCCGCCGAGGCCGCCGGCGAGGCCGGCGAGACCGCCCAAGCCGCCGCCGAGGCTGGCCTGGCGGTAGGGCACCTTGCGGCCGACCTGAATCTCGGCCTCTTCGTTGTTCAGCGTCAGGATATGCGGCGTCGAGAGGACGTTGACGTCCGAGTTGTTCTGGATCGCCTGCACCAAGAAGCCGAACGCGGGGATCGAGAGCGTGACGCCGCTCGCGACGTTGGTGCTGCCGGTGTTGCCGGTGTTCACCTGCACCAGCGGGCCCTGCATACCGGCGGCGAGGCCGCCGCTGTTGAGCTGGCTGATGTCGACGCCGCCCATGCCGAGGCCGCCGAGACCGACGAGGAAGGGCACGGTGTCGCCGCCGATGTCGAAGGTCGTGCCCGCCGAGCCGGCGATCTGGAGGTTCTGCGTCTTGCTGGTCGAGATCTCCATGATCACGGCCTCGACGTAGACCTGCTTGCGGCGCGAGTCGAGCTGCGCGATGACCTTCTGCAGCGAGAGGTAGTCCTTCAGGCTCGCTTCGATGACGAGCGAGTTCGTGGCCTTGTGGGCGGTGATCTTCACCTCGCCCTCGAAGAGCGCAGCCGAGCCGCCGCCGCCGCTCTTGGCCCCCCGCGCGCCCTTTGCGTTACGGCCGCGCGAGGCTCCGCCGCCGCCGCCGCCCGCGAGGCTCTGCAGCGTCTGCGCGAGGTCCTCGGCGTCGGCGTTCTCGAGCGGGTGGATGTGGATCGCGCCCTCACCGGGGATCGGCACATCGAGTTTGCGAATCAGGCGGTCGACCTTGAGGTAGTTCGAACGAGTGGTGATCATGATGATCTGGTTGGTGCGCTCGTCCGCGATGACCTTGCTGATGCTGACCTTGGTGATGTCCGAACCGCCCGAACTCGCCGGCGTGGGGGCACCGCGCTTGCCACGCGTGGAACGTGCGGGCGAGCTGCTGCGGCCGCCGTTTTCGCCGAAGACCGCGTTGATTCGCTCGACCAACTCGCTCGCGGCCATGTGCTGCACGGGGCGAATCCAGATCTTCTCCTTGCCGAGGGGGATGTCGACCTCCTTGATGAGGCTGATCATCCGCCGGATCGCGCTGCCGGTGTCGGTGATGATGAGGGTATTGGTCGGCTTGTAGGCGAAGATGTCGCCGCCCTGGCTCTTGAACTTGCCGAGCAACTGCTCGACCTCTTGGATGTCGACGTGCTCCAGGCGCACCAGGCGCGTGACGATCTGGTCGTCGTTGGGCACGCCAGCCTTCGGTCCGAGGATGCGCGCGCCGCGCGAACGCGCCTGGTTGCTGTCGACGATGTGCCAGAACGAGCCCTTGCGGGTCACGGTCATGCCGTTGACCTCGAGGGCCGAGAGAAACGCCTTCCACGCCTCGAGCACGGTGACCGGGCGAGGGCTGAGGATGGTGACCTTGGCGCCGCGACGGCTGGTCGCGAGCATGAAATTGCGGGTCGTCCAGCAGGACATCAGCTTGATGACCGACTCGATCGGCGCTTCCTCGAAGTCGAGCGTGACGCGGGCCCCGCGCGGCAGCGGGCGACACTTGATGTCCTTCTCGAAATTCGACTTGAAGGTGACCATGTCCTCGATGGACTTGTGCTCCTTCTCCGGCTCGTCGCCGCCTCCACCGGCGCTCGGCGCGGCCGCCTGTGCGACCCGCTGACCCGGCGTCTCGGGGCCATCGTCGGCGCCGAGCGCATCGCTGGCCGCGGCGGGGTCGTAGCTCGGATCGAGCTTGGACTTGCCCGAGCGCTTGAGCACGCCCGCGCTGCCGGCGCCGGCCTTGATCTGCCGCTTGCCGCTCTTGTTGAGCGTCCCGGCGCGGCCCGGACGGACCGGGATCTTCCGCTCCTGCGCGGACGCCGAGGTGGCGAGCAGCAGCGCGAGCAGGCCGATACCTGCCGCGATGCTGAGCTTGTTCGAACCGTCGACTCTCGTCTTCACGTCGACTCCTGGGACCGCGACGTCGCGGTCAGCGCACGATGTAGCGCAGCGTCTTGAGCATGCCGCCGCGCTCGATTTGGACCGTCAGCCGAGACTTGTTCTTCAGCGCTTCGTAGAGCGCCAAAGCCTTGTTCGGGCTGTCGATGCGATTGCCATTGATGACCTTGACGATGTCCCCGTTCGCGAAGCCGATATCGCGGAACAGGCTCGACGAGGCCATGCCGATCATGCGGAACCCGTCGTACTTGCCCGAGCGGTAGTTCGGGACGACCCGAACCTGCGTGCCGAGCGAGGCGAGGTTCTTGAGCTTCTTGTCCAGCATCGCCTTCTCGAGCTGGAAGCTGGTGTCGGAGATCTTGCGCACGCCCTCGGGCGACGCGCCGCCAGCGGCGGCGGTGGTCTTCGCGGCTGCGCGCGCGGCAGCGGCGCCCGGACGCGGCGGTGCCACCACACCCGGACGCGGGGCGGCCTGAGCGGTGGAGTTGCCGTTCTGCTCGGGATGCGGCCAGAGCGGCGCGATCGTCAGCTTGCTGGCTTCCTTGAGCACCACGTAGGTCCGGAAGATCGCCTCGACGCGGGCCTGTCCGTCGAGCAACTCGACGCCGACCGTGACGATCTTCTGGTTCTGCCGGTTGACCTCCATCGTCGCGCTCGAATAGGTCGCCGGCTGCACCACCATCGTGCCGAGCAGTTTGAGCGGCAGCTTGGTCACCTCGTAGCTCGGATCGACCGGGCCCTCGGCGACCTGCTCCTCGGCGGGCTCTTCCTCGGCGGGCTCCTCGACCGCGGCGTCGGTCGGCACCTCTTCGATCAGGAACGGGCTGCGCGCGGCCATCGACCCGCCGGCGCCTTCCCTGGCGCGCGCGGCGATCAGGCGCTCGGTGAAGCGGCTCTTGCCGTCGGCGGCCTTGATGGTCTCGTCTTGCTGGCCGGCGCCCGCGAGGGTACCGAGCTTCATGCCCACGAAGCCGTTGATCACGCCGCCGAGGAGCCAGGCGATCAGCGCGAGCCCGACCAGGTTCACGACCCAGAAGTGGCGCTTGAGCAGGGTCTCCATCACGGCATCGACCTCGTTCGGCGCGCCTGTCGGCGCTCGTTGGGGAGACCGCGACCGTTCGCTGCCCCCGCTCCCTCCAAGGGAAGCAAGGTTCGTGCCAGTCTGCGCGTCGTGGAACCGACCGGGATCGCGCCATTCGATCGACTCGGCAGCATCTTGAGCGTGTCCAAAGGGCAGGCGCGTCCTGGGGCGCGAGCCTCCCACGTTGCCATTTTGGCACGCCCGGCCCGCGCGGCCGTGCGACGGACTGGCCGCGCGTGACGAGCCGGGTATGCTGCCCCCCGCATCGCGCTCGCATGGAGGCTGTCGTGCGTCATCTCTCCTCGCCTGGAATCCGGACCGGTCGTCGCGCCCCCCTCGCCCTCGCGCTCGGACTGGCGGTGGCCATGCTCGCCTGTGGCGAGACCAAAGACGGCGGCAAGGACGCCACGGACACCGCGTCCATCGACGTGCCGGTCTTCGAGGCTGGCGGTGCCGGCGATACCGCCGCGACCGACGTCGGGACCGACACGGGCGGCACCGCCGATACCGGTGGGACCGGCGCCGAGACCGACGCCGGCCCGGACGTCGTCTGGCCCGGCGGTGACGGGGAGTGCACCCCCGACTGCAAGGGCAAGGTCTGTGGCCCCGACGGCTGTGGGTCGGTCTGTGGCTTCTGTCCGACCGGCAAGGTCTGCCTGAGCGATGGAAGCGCCTGCGACGAGTTCTGCAAGCCGCAGTGCGAGGGGAAGGCGTGCGGCGACAACGGCTGCGGCGGGAACTGCGGCGATTGTGGCTCGGGCTTCCATTGCGGCGTCGACTTCCTCTGCTACGCCGACGATTGCGTGGGCTCGTGCGCCAACAAGGTCTGCGGCGACGACGGCTGCGGCAAATCGTGCGGGAGTTGCGCGACGGGTGATTGGTGCACCCCGGACTTCCAGTGTAAACCGACGCCGTGCAAGGGTATTCCCGCCGAAGGGCAGTGCGAGGGCGATATCCTCGTCGGCTGCCAAGGCAGCGGCAGCACGGCGCAGAAGACCCAGAAGGATTGCAGCAACCAGCTCCCGGTCGGCTACAAGGTCTGCGGCTGGGATCCGCTCGCGACCGCGTACGGCTGCATCGACAAGCCGCCGTGCGAGCCGAGCTGCGCGCTCGAAGGCGGCGGCACCGCCGAATGCGGCGACGACGGCTGTGGAGGCAGCTGCGGCGGCTGCCCCGATGGCTGGGCGTGCTCGATCGGCAAATGCCAGGCCAAGGTCGGAGGCGCGTGCGGCGGCACCTTCAACAGCAAGACCGGTGCCTGCGACGGCAACCAATGGTTGTTCTGCTCGTCGGACAAGATCGTCGCGGTCGACTGCGCCAAGGCCAGCAAGAAGTGCGCCTGGCTCGGCAGCAAATACGGCTGTCAGTAGGCCGCCCGACGCCTCAGCCCGGCTCGCCGAGCCCTTCGAGGCGGGCGAGCAGCAGCTTGTGCTCCAGGCCTTGGCGCGCGCCGTAGGGGCCGTAGAGCACCTCGTCGAGCTCGAGTCCCAGGGCCGGGGCGGTCGGTCCGGCGTCGTCCCGTCGCCCACTCGCCAGCGCGCGCGCGACCGCGCCCTCGTCCAGGCTACCGCGACCGATCGCCACCAGCGTGCCGACCATCACCCGCACCATGTTCTGCAAGAAGGCGTTGCCCTCGACCACGATCTCCAGCGCCGGTGCGTCCCCGCGCACGCGGACCGCTCGCATCGTTCGACGCGTGGTCTTCGCGGTGCAACTCGCAGCGCGAAAAGCAGAAAAGTCGTGGTCGCCGACGAAGGCTTCGGCCGCTCGCTGCATCCGAGCGACGTCGAGTTCGACCGGCACGTGCCAATGGTCCAGGCGCTGCCGCGGCGCCCGCGCCCGCGCGGTCCAGACCCGGTAGATGTAGCGCTTTCCGATCGCGTCGTGGCGCACGTGGAAGTCGGCGCCGACCGGCTCGGCCGATTGCACGGCGAGGTCATCGGGCAGGGCGTGGTTCCAGCCGAGCACGATCGCTTTGGCCGGCAACGACCGCGCGGTCTCCACCAACACCGGCATTCGCCTCGCGTGCACGCCCGCGTCGGTGCGGCTCGAACTGCGCGCTTCGATCGTCTCGCCGATCCAGCGCTGCCAGCCCGCTTCGAGCTCGCCCGCTACGGTGCGCGGTCCATCCTGTCGCTGAAAACCCGAAAAAGCGGTCCCGTCGAAGCTCACCCAGGCCAGCCAACGCTGTTTGCTCGGGGCGTCGTCCACGGTCGCGTCGCTACAGGTCGAAGCCGAGCCCGAACATCAGCACGTTGTCGCTGAGGTCGAGCGACTTCGCGTCGCCGAAGTTGTTCAGCGAGAGCACCTGGTACTCGCAGAAGAGGTAGCTGTGGTTCACACCCATCTCGAGGTCGAAGCCGCGCGCAGCGCGGGGCTCGAAGACGTCGAGCAGCAGGCGCAGACCGACGGTACCGTGCAGACCGGCGACGCCGCCCTGGGCTTCGGTGACCTTGTTGTCGGCGCCGGTGTAGGTGCTGACGTCGCCGTTGCCGTCGAAGCCCCACCAGAAGGCGTACGCGATGCCGCCTTTGGCGTAGGGGATCAGCGGGAAGCCGGTCTTGAAGGCCAGCCAGTTGAATCGGTAGACCAACTCGATCGACACCGGGACGATGAGCAGCTCGGTCGAGTCCTGGGCAGAGCCGCCGTCGAGCGAGCGCGCCTTGCCCGTCATCGACCACCAGCCGACCGAGAAGCCGATGCCGAGATCGCCGAAGCCGTCGAACAAGATCTGCTCGAGCGAGATGCCCTTGTGCAGCGACGAGTCGCCGAAGACCGTCCCATAGGGCGTCTGCCCGTTGGTGGTGGCGAACTCGCTGTCGACCTGCGGGGTGTAGTAGCCGAAACGCAGGTCCAGGCTCGCCGTGCGTGGCGACTCGGCCCGCGCCGTCTGCGGGGCCGCGATCGCGCCCGCGGCCATCAGCAGCGCCAGACCGGTTGCGAGCGCACGCCGCCGCCGCGCGAAGCGAGCCAGCCCCAAGACGGCGAGCGCGAAGAGCACCAGCCAGCCGCCCTGCGCCGCGCCACCGGTCGGTGCCACGCCCGAGGCGGTGCAGCCGTAGTAGCCGGCATCCGAGCTGCCGCCCGAAGCCTTGTAGTACTGCCAGAAGTCCTGCACCTCGACCGGCACGCCCTCGCGCACCTCCAGCGAGGCCGACTCGTTGTCGTTGCTGTCGATGGCGGTCACGGCGACGTAGTAGGTGGTGCCGTTGTCCAAGCCCGTGATCTGGTAGCTGGTGCCGGTCAGCTTGTCGCTCTTGTTCGTCGCCGTCGACGGTGCGCTCGCGGAGAACGGGACCTTGGACCAGTAGACGCGCGCGAAGTTGGTGGCCGCGGTGTCCACGTGCGTCCAGGTCAACCGAATGTTCTCGCCGCCACCGGAGATGGTGTCGATGGTCGGAGCCACCGGCGGCTGCGTGTCGAGCCGGATGTTCAAGGTCTGGCTGACCGGCGTCGAGGTCGTCGAGACCGAGCTATCGGTGATCAGGAAGTAGACCCGCGCCTCGACGTCCTGCTGCACCGAACAGTCGACGCCCTTGAGCAGCGTCGCGAGGTTGACGTCGGTGATCTCGCCGGCGCCGGTCAGCGGATTCGCGAAGGACCGGTCGGTCTTGAGCACGACACAGCCGCTGTCGGACGACGCTTCGGTCATCGAGTTGCCGTCGCAGGTTGTGCCCGGGGGCGCGAGCTTGATGCCGTACCGAGCACTCAACGCGCCGGCCGTCGCGTCGGCCCACGACCACGTGATCCGCACCGACGGCGAGTCCGATGCGAAGATCTCCTTGCAGTCGGCATAGTTCACCACGCGCGAGATGGCGGTGTTGTTGATCAGCGAGGTCGTCGTGCCCAGCCGCGCGTTGGGCGTGTAGTCGCCACCGGGGGCCGTGGTGATGCTGTCGATCTGAATCGAGATCGCGGAGGCAGCCGCCGGACCCAGCAGCATCGCGGCGGTGACCAGCAGCGCGAGGGCCAGCGGGCGGTGGGAAGGCTTTCGGGCGGTATCGACCACGGGGCGCTCCATCTCGGCGTCGGTTGGCGGTCCGGCGATTCTCCGGGCCTGCTCCCATTTATGCACGAGGCGTGCCAGCTAGTGACGGCCCCAACGTGACGAAACCACGGCCCCCTCGGTTCATTCCGCAGCGTCCGGCGATGCCGAAGAGGCAGATGTCGACCTCCCGTGACCGGTGCGGCGTGCCATTTTGGCAGGCCGCCGCGGACTGCCGCCGTCTAGGCCTGCGCGGCGTTCCAGTGGGCGTCGAGCACCTGCGCGATCTGCACGGCGTTGGTGGCCGCACCCTTGCGGAGGTTGTCCGCCACGACCCAGAAGGCCAAGCCGTTCTCGACCGAGGCGTCACGGCGGATGCGGCCGACGAAGACTTCGTCCCGCTCGGCGCAGTCGATCGGCATCGGGTATTGCTTGGCCTGCGGATCGTCGACCACGACGACGCCCGGCACCGCCGCGAGCAGCTCGCGCGCACGCTCGGGCGAGAGCGGTCGCTCCGTCTCGATGACCACGCTCTCGGAGTGACCGGCGAAGACCGGAACCCGCACCGCAGTCGGACACACCGCGATGCTCGGGTCGCCCATGATCTTCCGCGTCTCGTGGACGAGCTTCATCTCCTCGTCGGTGTAGCCGGTGTCGTCGAAGGTACCGATCTGCGGCACCACGTTGAAGGCGATCCGAGCCGCATGCACCTTCACGTCGAAGGGACGCTGGTTCAGCAGCGAGACGGTCTGCTCCGCGAGCTCCTCGATGCCCTTCTGGCCCGCACCCGAGACGCTCTGGTACGTCGTCACCACGACGCGACGGATCCGCGCCTCGTCGTGCAGCGGCTTGAGCGCCACCACCATCTGAATCGTCGAACAGTTCGGGTTCGCGATGATGCCCTGGTGACCCAGCGCGGCCTCCGGGTTGACCTCGGGCACCACCAAGGGAACCGAGGGATCCATCCGATAGGCGCTCGAGTTGTCGATACACACCGCTCCGCGCTTGACCGCTTCGGGCAGCAACTGCTTGCTGACCCCGGAGCCGGCGGACGCCAGGACGATGTCGACCCCCTCGAAGGCGTCGGGCTCGGCGAGCTTCACAGCGACCTCGCGCTTGCCGAAGGTCACCTTCTCGCCGACCGAGCGCGCGGACGCCAAGGGCACGATCTCGGCGACGGGGAACCGACGCTCGTCGAGGACCTTGAGCATCTCGCGGCCCACGGCGCCGGTCGCGCCGAGCACCGCGACGGTGTAACGACGTCGCTGCATCACGAACTCCAGGAGCGCAGCCGGTGGAACGGCGGGGCGCTTCGAATCAATCTTTGACGGGGCCCGGACCGGGCGGCGGCGGCGCAACGGGCGCTGGCCCGGACGGCGGCGGCGGCGGTGGCGGCCCCGGAGGGGCGGCCAGCGGCTCGGTGTCGGCGTCTTCGCTGAGCTTGGGCAGTCGCAGGAAGCGCCCCGGCTCGACGTCTTCGCCGGGGGGCGCGCAGTAGAGCATCAACACCGTGATGTTGTCGTGCCCGCCGCGATCCTTGGCGAAAGCGATCAACTCGTCGGCCGCTTCCTCGAGCGACGTCGCTGCGTTGAGCGTCGCCTCGATCTCGCGATCGCGGAGCAGGTCGCTCAAACCGTCCGAGCAGAGCAGGATGCGATCGCCCGGGCGCAGCGTCGCATGCGTCACGTCGACGCCGACCCGCTCGTGCAGACCCACCGCGCGGACGATCACGTTCTTGTACGGGAACGTCTCCACGTCTTCGGGGCGGAGCATGTTCATCTTGAGGTACTCGTTGACGAGCGAGTGGTCCTCGGTGAGTTGCTCGAGCTTGCCGGCGCGCAGACGGTACAGCCGGCTGTCGCCGACGTTGGCGACGTACAGCCGCGAGCCGACGACCGAGCAGCCGACGACCGTCGTGCCCATGTCGCGAAGCGCCTCGTGTTGCTGCGAGAGCCGGAACACCGAAATGTTCGCGCTCTCGACCGCCTTGCGAAGGCGCAGGGCGTGGTGGCTCACGTCGCGCTGTTCTTTCGGCAGCTGCTCGCGCGCGGCTTTGTGGGCCTTGCGCACCTTCTTCAGGATCTCCGCAGAGTCGAAGAAGGCCATCATCGCTTCGATGGCAAACTGCGATGCGACTTCACCGCAGTTGTGACCGCCCATGCCGTCGGCAACGACGTACAGACCCTGGTCGGGCATGATGACCAGGGCGTCTTCGTTGCCCTCACGGACCAGGCCGACATCGGTCTTGCCGATGGCCTGCAGCGTGAACGGCGGCCCCTTACGGGACCGAGACGCCGCGCTGCTGGCGGCCTTTGGCTTCGCGCTCTTCCCCATGCGTTCGCGTCCCCCGGCGAGAGGTAGCTCGGCTCGCGTGCTCGTCACGCATTCGGCACGATGCCGCAGATCGAGGCGCTTGCCAAGAACGCGACCCCGCGGGGACTACTCGGCGGCGCCGGGCTCGCCATTGACGCGGCGCTTCAGGTCCAGACCGACCTTGAAGAAGGGCATCCGCTTGGGGCCCACCGAGACGGGCTCGCCGGTCTTCGGGTTGCGGCCGGTGTAGGCCTCGTAGTGGCGCACGGTGAAGTTGCCGAAGTTGCGGATCTCGATCCGCTCGCCGTCCTTCATCGCGTCGACCATGCGGTCGAAGATGGCGTTGACGACCAGGGCCGCCTTGTCCTTGGTGAGCTGGGCGTTTTCGGCCACCTTCTCGATCAGATCGGACTTCGTCATCGGGAACTCCTCGCGAGGTTGTGCGGCACGGGCCGCGTACGTCTGGCCCACCATCGACCTCGGGCACGGGGCCCCGGCGCGGCAGGACGGGCGAGATACACCGCAGGCATCGGCGGGTCAAGGCCAACGCCGCCCCAAGTCTTGCGATTTGCGTGGCATGCGGACGAATTCCCGGTCGCGGCGCACATCGGAAACGTCGACTACGGGGGGCAGGTCCAAGTACGGCTCGGTTTGGCGGCAGGGTAGTTCGGCGTCACCAGGTTGCCGTTGTTGTCCGCGCCGGGGCAGGGCTCGATATCGGCGGCGGGATTGGTCGACTGCGAATCCCATTTCACGCGGCCGACGCACCACATATCACCGGTCTTGAGTTCCGGGCCCTTCTTGTCGAAGACGAGCTTCTTGTCGAGGTAGATGCGGATCCTGGGCTGCGACGGGCCGAAGCCGTTGTCGTACCAAGCGTAGACGCCGACCCAATATTTCTCGCCTTCCTCGGGCCACTTCATGCTCAGGTTCTCGGGCCCCCAGCCGTCGGTGTCGTCGAGATCGACGCTCGGATTGTCGTCCAGATCGCTGGCGTCACCCCACTGCGGGTTCGAGTTGATCCAGAAGCAATCGTAGCACTTGGCCCACCACGGATCGGGCGTGCCGTTGCCGTCCAGATCGGGTTGACCCGCCAGGGTGGTCGCGAGCGGATGCGCGAGGTGCAGATCGAGATCGGAGCCCTTCTTGTCGAGCGGGTCGGTGTCGCCCTTGGTGGTCCACGTCAGCTCCACGTGCAGCTTGTTGTCCGGCACGACCTGCACCACCTGCTCGGCCACGGTGCACGAGCCGGTGCCGACCTCGTTGGCCACCTTCAGCTTGAAGGTGTACGTGCCCGCCACGTTCGGCAGGAAGTCGACCGACGGCAGCTTGTTGTTGGGCAGGAACGCGGAGGTACTGCCGACCGGCTGCTCGACGCTCCACTCCCATTTGTCCACCACGTGTCCCGCCGTCGCCTTGCTGCACTTGCTGCCGAGCGTGAGCTTGGTCTGCGGCACCACGGTCGAGCCCGGCGCCGGCGGGTCGATGCACGCCGTCGGACATTGCACCGCCGTCGGTTTGCCGGTCAGTTCGACCTTGCGGACGACGCCGTCGCCGTCCTCGATCGCGACGGTGCCGCTCGTCGCCCCACCCTGCGCCGTTGGCGCGAAGCGTACCCGCACGGTCTCGGTGGCGTTGGGCTGCACCACCAACGGTGCATCGGCGGTCGGCTTGGCGCCCTCGAGGAAGCTCGCCGTGTCGAAGTCGAGCGAGAAATCGGCGCTGCTGCCGCCCTCGAGCGCGATCGAGACCACATTCACCGGCTCGGTCCCGCAACCGATGATCTGAATCTCCCGACTCTCGGGCTGGCCGATGCCGACCTCGCCGAAGTCCAGGGCGTTCGGGCTCAGCTTCAGGCAAGGACCGCTGGAGTTCGCAAGGAACTGAATCGAAATCTCCGACTGACCCGTGCTGTTGCTGTGGATGCGCAGCGTGGCGCCGACCTTGTCGGCGGTCGCGAGCGCCGCCAGCTCGGCTTCGAAGGTAATCGAGGCCCCCGACGCGATCTCCAGCGTCGGCGTGCCGTCGTAGGACTTGTCGAGCGTGACCTCTTGTCCCTCGAAGCGGACGGTCAGCGGTGCATCGGTGGTGCTGAACAGCTCGATCTTCTCGATCGTCACCGCGGAGCTACCGACGCTCTGGCACTTGAACGTCTCCTTGGCGCCCTTGCCGGCGCCGAGGTTGCCGAAGTCGATCACGTCGACACCGGCGCACTTCAGCGAGGGCTGGCCCGGGCTCGCCTCGAAGGCGATGGCGTACGTCTTGCCCTCCCAATCGGGATCGCCCTCGAATTCGATGGAGAGCACGGCCTTGCGCGCCTTGCCGCCGGCGTTGGCATGGTCGTAGGTCACCGTCAGGCTGGCGCTCTGCGTGGCACCGGCGGACGCGCAGGCCGTGTCGAAGCCCGGCGGGATCAGCTCTTGCCAGCTCGCCTCGGCGCAATCCTTGCCGTCCGCGGTCTGGCAGCGGAACGCGAGGCTGGTCACGGCCTGGCCCGAAGCGTCGGTCTCGGTCAGCTTCACCGACTTGACCACCAACGCCTTGGCCGCCGCGGCCGCCGCGTCGTTGCGCAGGGTCAGGGGGAAGTTCCGCTTGCCGCCCGAGAGGACCGAGGTGTCGAAGGTGTAGCGGTCCTTGGCCGGACCGTTCAGGTCCTCGACGAGGACGACGGCCTTCTGGTCGAAGCCGGCACCCTTGTTGCTACCCGCGCAGGTGTCCGTTCCGGTGCCGTCTTCGCTGCAGGCCAACTGGATGCAACCGAGCGCCAGCGCCACCCACCAGCGGGCGACACCCCCGTTCCTGTTGCCTCGCGTCATCTCGCCCCCATCGCGGCGCCGATCGCGGCGTCGCCTATTCGCTGCATTTCGCGCCGAGCGTCTTGCTGAACGTCGGGTAGTACTTCGGCGTGACCTTGCCGTTGGTCTTGCCCGCTTCGACGTCGAGCAGAGCGCCGGACGGCCATGCGATCTTCTTTACCCACCAGAGATCGCACTGATCCATCGACTGCGAGACGTATTCGCCCGCGAGTGTGCCCTTGATGTAGATGCGTACCGTCGCGACCGACGAGCCGTAGCTGTGCGCGTCCCAATAGTGCACGCCCACCGTGTACTCGACGTCGTTCTCGGCGAGCTTCAGGTTCAGGTTCTCCGGTCCCCAGCCGTCGGTATCATCGAGATCCAGGCTCGGATTGTCCGGCACCGAAGGCGTCGCCGAACCCCAGTTCGGGTTCGCGTTGAACCAGAAGCAGTCGTAGTTGCCGTGGAAGAACGGGTCGACCTTGCCGTCCTTGTCCAGGTCCTGCTGGCAGGAGCACGGCTTGCCGTTGGGGCAGATCTCCGGCGGGTTCTGGCAGAGCTTGGCGGCCAGCGCGTTGCTGTGCGTGAAGTGCAGGTCCATGTCGGCGCCGGCACCCAAGCCGCTGTCGTCCTTGTCGTTGTCGCCGGGGGTGGTCCACAGCAGCTCGACGTGGATGTCCTCGTCCGGGATGACGAAGATCGTCTGCACCGCCTTGGCGCAGGACTCGTTGCCGGCGTCGTCGATGACGACGAGCTCGAAGACGTACTCACCGGCGATGTTGACCGAGATGACCTCGACCTCGGCGCCCGAGAAATCGACCGTCTTGGTCTTGGCGCCGAACTTCACGTCCGGTGCGCTCGCGTTCGGCCAGAACTTGTGGTTGGCGTCCGCGCCCGTCGGCATCTTCACGACCTTCCACTGCCATTTGTCGACCTTCTGGTTCGGGCCAGCGAACGACTGCGCGCCGATCAGGTTGAGCTCGGACTGCGGCACGATCTCCTCGCCCTCCTGCGGCACGATGACGGCGGTCGGACAGTTGGTCTTGGTGCCCCAGCACGAGAGCTCGACGCTCTTGCTCGGCGCAGCAGTATTGTCCGCGACGTTGACCTTGGCGGTGTACGGCGCCGGCTTGCCCGAGCTCGGATCGACGTACTCGGCCTCGGGCGTGCAGACCAACGTCACCTCGATCGACTCGTTGGTGCCGAGCTTGATCGGGTTGTCCTCACCGACCGGCTTTCCGCCGAGCTCGGGGACGCTCGCGTAGTCGACCTTGAAGATGTCGTTCTTGTCCTCGAGCAGGCCGAGATCCGTGACCCGGACCTCGGCGGCGCCGCAACTCTCGAGGCGCAGCTTGCGCTCTCCCGAGGTACCCAGCGGCACGAAGCCGAAGTTCACCGACTTGGCCGGCACGACCTTGAGGCAGGGCACGTTCTGGTTGGCCACCAGCTTGGCCGAATGCGGCGACTCGGCGTCGTTGCTGTGCACCTTGATGACGTCGATGAAGCCCTCGGCGCCGGTCGCCGTGAACGTGACCAAGATGGCACCGCTCTGCTGCGGAGCCACCGTCAGCGGCGGATCGAGCTTGGCGATCGTGCCGCCGGCGATGGTCTGGCCCTCGACCTCGACCGAGATCGGCTTGGGCAGCACCATCGCGATCTCGAGTTGGTCGACCACCAGCGGCGCGTCACCGGTGTTGAGCACCGTCAGCTTTTTGGTCTTGCTCTCGTTGATCTTCACCACCTCGAAATCGACGATCTCGGGGCTGAGCTTGATCTTCGGCGTGCCCTGCTTGGTCGTCAGCTTGGCGATGAAGCCGGTCTTGTCGAAGTTCTCGTCGCCGTTGGCCTTGAGGTTGAGCACGGCGGTGCGGACCAGGTTGTCCGCTTGCTGGAAGAAGCGCACACGCACTTCGAGCGAGTTCACGCGCGTGCCCGAGACGCAGAAGTCGTCCGGGGCGCCGTCGGGCACGATCGCGATCTTGCCAGCGTCGGCGCACGGCTTCTCGGCGCCGTTCACGACGACCGCGCACTCGAAGACCTTGTCGCCGTCGGCGGCGGCGTCGGGCTTGCTGTAGGCCACGGCAATGCCGGAGATGAGCAACTCGCGCGCGTTGGTCAGTGCCGCCGCGTTGCGGACCGTGAAGACGGCCTCTGTGCTGCTCCCGGCCTGCAAGCCGGCGGTCTCGAACGTGACGGTGCCGCCACTCTCGAGGCTCTGCGAGGCGTGGAAGACCTGCATGTCCGCGCGCAGGTCGACGCCGAACTCGCCGCCGGCGGTCTGGTCGCATTTGCTGGTGGCACTGCCGCCGCCGCTGGCGTCCGCGTCGCCGCCCTGGTTGTCGGTACCGCAGGCGGCGAGCGCAACGAGCGCGGTGGCCGTGAGCAGCGCCTTCCAGATCCGAGCCATGTCCAACTCCCTTTGCGTCGCGTTGGTCTGCCCCGAAGCGAGCCCCGGAAGCCTACCAGATCCGATGTCGCGCGCCATGAAGCGCCTACAATTCTGCCCAGCAACGAGGCGATGGGCGGCAAAAGGGACGCGGCGGGCACGACCCTCGAAGGTCGAACCCGCCGTCGTCACGCATCCGTCCAGCCTCGGCTAGGGGTTGGAGGCCTTGCAGACCGCCGGGTTCGCACCACTCTGCGTGGCCGTGAACGCGGGGTTGGTGTAGCACTTGGAGATGCACCAATCACCCTTGGGCACCCAACGCTTGCCACCCTTGCAGGGGTCGCCGTTCTGGTAGCAGATCTCGACCGGCTCGATGTTGACCGCGGCCTTGTCGGTGATCTTGTTCGGCCAGTTGATCTTGCCGACGTACCACATGTCCAGGACGTCCATGTCGACGTTGTCGATCTGCACCGCCAGCACGCCGAAGATGTAGACGTTGACCGTCGCCTTGGACATGCCGAAGCCGTGGTCGTTCCAGTAGTGCACGCCCACGTGGTAGAACGCCGGCTTCGCAGCAGTACCCTCGGGGTTGGCGAGGTTCAGGTTCTCCGGACCAGCGCCGTCGGTATCGTCGAGGTCGAGGCTCGGATCATCCGGCACGCCCGGGTTCGCGTTGCCCCAGTTCGGGTTGCTGTTGAACCAGAACGTATCGAAGGGGTTGCTGAACCACGGGTCCGGCTTGGTGTCGCAGTCGATGTCCGGGCCGTTGGCCAGGTAGTGCGCGAAGTGCAGGTCCATGTCGGCGCCGGCGGCGGGGCCGGTGTCGGTCTGGTCCAAATCGGCAGGGGTATCCCAGAGCAGCTCGACGTGGATCGCCTCCTCCGGGATGACGAGCACCGTCACGCACGCCGGCGCGCAGCTCTCCTCGTCGTTCTGGTCCCAGACCTGCAGGCAGAACTCGTACTCACCGGCCGCGTTGGCGGTGAACGTCGGGTTCGGGAAGTTGCTACCGGGCACGAAGACCTGGTTCGAACCGCCGGGCTGCTTCGCCGTCCACTGGTACTTCTTGATGCTGCCACCGCCCGAGGCCTGGCTCTGGTCACCCTTGAGGTGGAGCACGGTCTGCGGGATGACCTCCTCGCCCTCCTTGATCGAGATCTTCGCGGTCGGGCAGGTCGAGGTCACGCCAGTGCCCTCGCAGAGCAGCGAGTTCTTCGCGTTGAAGGCGTTCGAGAGGACCTTCACCTCGGCGATGTCGAGCTTCTTGCCGCCGGTCTCCGGATCGTCCGGGCTCTCGTCCTCGGGCGTGTAGATGACCTCGAAGACGGCCTCCTCGTTGACCTTGATCACGACGGGGTTGTCCTTGGTCGGGCCGACCTTGCCGTCGATGCTCGGGTTGTTGGCCTGGAGCTTGTCGAACTTGAAGGTGAACTCGGTGCTGTTGCCGGCGTCGCCGAACTCGATCTTGTTCACGATCAGGTCGGCACCGCCGCACGCCTTGATGCGAACGTCACGCGCGGTCGGCTCGCCGAGCTTCACGCCGCCGAAGCT
>JBEARB010000261.1:0-14969 GCA_041163625.1 Pseudomonadota bacterium
CGCCGACCTCGAGCGGATGGTCGTCTACCGCACCGCCGGTACCACCGGGCACCCCGTCGTGGTGCCGCACCACCCGCTCGCAGTTGCGCACTACCTGCCCTTGGTCGAGTCCGCGCTCGCACGCTGGAAGGTGCCCTTCGCGCCCGAGGCCGGCGCCCCGGCGGCGTTCCTGCTCACCGCGCAGTTGCGTACCTACACCTACGCGACCGCGCTCTCGGCGTGGCGTGGCGCCGGCTTCGCCAAGCTGAACCTACGACCGACGGATTGGCCCGACGCCGACGCGCCGCGTCGCTACCTCGAATCGTTCGATCCGCCGCTGCTACACGGCGAACCGCTGACCTTCGCGGAGCTGCTGCGAGGCGAGGCCGACCTGCATCCACGCTGGATGTTGGCGACCTCGGTGTCGTTCTCGCCGGCGCTGCGCGACGCGCTCGTCGCACGCTTCGGCGCCGTCGTCGTCGATTGGTACGCCAGCGTCGAGACCGGCCCGCTCGCCTTCAGCGCACCGGACGGCCTCGGCATGGCCCTGCTCGCAGACGACGTGCACCTCGAGGTCGTCGACGCCGACGACCGCCCGCTGCCGATCCTCGACGCCACCTGCCTCGACGGGGACGGTGAACCGGAGCGGGGCGCGATCCTCGTCAGCAGCGCGCGCAACCCCTACCTGCCGCTGCTGCGCTACGACACCGGCGATCGCGGCCGGCTGCTGCGCGCACCCGACGGCAGCCTCCGCCTGTGGGGGCTGCAAGGGCGTGCAGCGTTGCGCTTCCGGGGCGGCGACGGCACGCCGGTCGGCACCGTCGATATCAGCCGCGCGCTGCGGGAGCATCCCGTGGGAGCCCGGCTGCTGGCGCATCGCTTCGAGCAGGACGCCTCCGGCCAGTGCACGCTCACGTTGCGGGCGATTCCTGGCGCGACGCTCTCGCCCTCCGACGTCGCGGACGTCCGCGACGCGATGCACGACGTCCTCGCTGCCGCCCCGTTGCGCGTGCTGGTCGACGACGCGCTCTTCGACGACGACCTCCGCGCCGGCCGCAAGCCGGTGCCCTACCGCGCGGCCGACGGCAACGAGAGCGCGACATGAGCCGCCCTGCCCGACGCGCGATGCCGCTCGCGGCGCTCCGCCCGCTGCCGCCGCAGGCCGCCGCGGCGCCGACGGTGCCGCTCGACCATCCGAGCCCGACGCGGGCGCACCGCGTCTACGTGGCGCTGACCAATCACTGCAACCGCAGCTGCCCGTGGTGCTCGACCTACAGCAGCCCCGCCGGCTCGACGTTTCTGCCGGAGGAGCGCCTCGCTGCCGCGCTGCCGACGCGTGAGCCCTACGAGCTCCAACTCGAGGGCGGCGAGCCGATGCTGCACCCGTCGTTCTGGCGCTTCGTCGAGGCCGCCCGGGCCGACCCGCGCTGCCGCCGGCTGGTCGTGGCCACCAACGGCACCTGCCTGCCCCGCGACCCGACCCGGCTGGACGCGACGCTGGCGCGGCTCGGCCATCCGCTGACGATCAAGCTCAGCTACAATCACCACCTGCGCGACCACGATCCCGGGCTCCTGGCGCTGGCTGTGCTGCTGCGGGCCCGGCTCGGCGTCGATCCCGACGGACGCGACCTCTTCGTGCTCAACGTCCGGCTGCGACGCGGCGCGCCCGACGACGACGCCGACCTGCGCCGGGACGTCGAGGCCGCCGGGCTCGGGGATTGCGCCAACGTCTTCTTCTTGGAGCGCTACGGTCTGGCCGCCGACCGAAGCGACTGGCAGGCACCGATGCCGGTCTGGGGGGATTTCCGCTTGATCAACCCGGACGGCAGCGCGCACGGCACCGACCTCGTCGCCCGCTCCGAGGCGATGGGAGCACTACCGTGAGCCCACCCGATTCGCCGCCCTACCGCGACGCAGGACCGCTCGCGTTCGACGTCGACGCCACGAGCAGCGCCGGCTTCGCGCGCCCGGTCACCCTCTTCGGGCATCCGCGCCGGCTCTACGGCAACGCCAACCTGAGTATCTACGTGCGCCAACGCTGCAACGCGCACTGCGCCTTCTGCGTCGAAGAGCTGCGGCCGGCGTCGCGCGGCGTCGCGCTCGCCCGGCAGCGGATCGCCTTGGACGACGACGTGACCTGGCTCGGCCGACTCGATCGCGTCCTCGCGGAGGTCGGCGACCACGTGCGGTCGGTGAGCGTCACCGGCGGCGAACCGAGCCGCGACCCCAGCTTGCCGGCCATCTTGCGCCGCGTCGGAGGCTTGCGGCATCTGCGCCGGACGATGACGAGCAACGGCTCGGGGCTGTGGCTGCAGCGCGAAGGGCGTCCGGTCATCGAGCACGTGGTCCACGCCGGTCTGGACCACCTGAACCTGAGCCGAGCGCATTGGGATCGCGACGAGAACGCGCGGCTGATGGCGATGCGCGGCACGGTGGCCGAGGGCGGCGGACTGGACGACGACGCGTTCGCCGCCGCCATCGAACGCGCCCATGCCGGCGGGATCTCGGTCCGCCTCTCCTGCGTGTTGCTGCGCGAGGGCGTCGGCAGCTGGGAGGCAATCGAGCGCTACCTCGATTTCGCCGCGGCCGTGGGCGTGCGTCACGTCATCTTCCGGGAGCTGATGCGCCACGACCCCGAGCGGGCACTGCCGGGCGGCGTGGCCCGCTACAGCGACCGGGAGCGCGTGGCGATGCGACCGCTGTTGGCGCGCCTGGATGCCGAGCCGGCGTTCCGGCCGAAGCGGCAAATCGTCGGCTACTACTACTACGTCGAGGTCTTCGAGACGCGCTGGCGCGGGCACCCGATGAGCGTGACCTTCGAGGCTGCCGACCTCGGCCGGATCGAAGCCCGACGACGCCTCGAGCCCGATCTGGTGCACGAGTTGATCTTCCATCCGTCCGGCGAGCTCTGCAGCACGTGGCAACCCTGGGACGGCCGACTGGGGCCCCCGTGAGCGCGGCGCCGCCGCTCCCGCTCGGCCTGTGCTTGCTGCACGGGCTCTTCGGCGCCCCGAGCGATTGGGACGCCGTCGTCGAGCGCCTGCATGCGGGCGGCTTCGCCGGGCCGATCGTGCGGCCCGCGCTCGGTCCCACCGACGGATTCGCGCACACGATCGCCACGGTCGAGGCGGCGCTGGCCGAGGCGGCGCCGCAGGGTTCGGTCGCGTGGGTCTGGGCCGGCTACTCGATGGGCGGCCGCATCACCACCATCGCCGCCGCGCGCTCACCCTGGGTCGCCGGCTGGGTCCTGCTCGCCGGCCACCCGGGCGAGGCCGACGCCGACGTTCGTGCCGAACGTGTGCGCGTGGACGAGGATCGCGCGGATCGCCTGCTCGCGGAGGGGCCCGAAGCCTTTCTGCGGCAGTGGTACGCGATGCCGATGTTCGCGCCCTTGGTGGCGCGACGCGGCTTGGCGGCGCTGCTGGCGGCGCGGGCGCACGTCGACGCCGCGACCGCTGCCTCGCAGCTGCGCTCGCTCTCGTTGGGGCGCCAGCCCGCTGCGGCACCGCCCGGGGCGGGAGCGCCACTCTTGGGTACGGTCGCCGGCGCGCTGGACCTCACCTATCGCGAGCGGCTCGAGGCGTTCTGTGCGGCGCGCAGCGCCCCGCTGTTCGTCGCGCCGGACGCCGGGCACGCGCTGCTCCTCGAGGCGCCGGACACGGTCGCGCGGGCCCTTTTCGAGGCACTTCGGGCGCAGCGGGAGCGGCAGGCGCAAAAATGAAGACTCCGCCGCGGTCACCTCCCGAGGGAGGCTGGCGCCCGACCTAGGCGCCCCGCGACGGAGTCGGTGATGTCTGGGATGACCACGCGCCTGCAACCTGCAAGCCCGGCCGTGCGCGGAGCTGTGCGCACGAAGTGGCCGGTCCCTGGACGAGGAAGCTCGGCTAGTGAGACATCACCTCACCGGTCATACAACTACTGTCCACGTAATCACCCCCTTTGCGTTCGGCAGTTGGTCGGATGCGGTTCCCTCCGCGCCGGTGGGGGTGGTGCCGCGCCACCCGCACCGATTTGTAGGACTTCCCCAATCGAGGCTGGTTGACCTCGACGGTCGCCGCTCGGCGGCGTCGGACCCATCGGCACGATAGCGTCCCCGCAAGGCGGCGCAAGCGGAAACCGCACACCACGCCCCCGACCGCGTCCCCCCTGGCGAATCGTGCGCTGCCTCTCTACGCTCACGATGGAGGTCGCGCATGGACGAACGCCCGGACGATCCGTTCGCATCACGGCTGTGGACGCGCCCGATGCTCGAGCGGCTCGGCCGCGACGAGCATGATTTCCGCGAGTTCAAGTCGTCGGCCTACGTCTGGCGGGACGGCATGATCGCGAGCGAGCTCCCGCACGAGCTCTCGCGGCAGATCTCCGCCTTCGCCAACGGCGGCGGCGGGCAGCTCTTCCTCGGCGTCGACGACAACGGCGTGGTCGACGAAGGCGTACCGGTCGACATCAAGGGCGGCGGCACACGCTCCTGGCTCGAGGACCTGATCCCGGGCTTGGTCGATCCGCCGCTGCGGCACTTCAACGTCTTCGAGATCGGCGCGGATCCGGCGTTCGAGGGTCGTCCGGCCACAGGACGGGCCGTCTACGTCATCGACCTCCCCACCAGCGACGATGCGCCGCACATGGCGCGGGACCACCGCTACTACCTCCGGATCGCGGGAAAATCGCGCCCGATGGGGCACGTCCATCTGCAGGATATCGCGCTACGCGTCCGTCGCCCCGAGGTCGTCGTCAGCCGCATCGCCCCGTACGGCGAGCCCGAACTCATCGACGATCCACAGGGGCCGCTGGCGCTGGTCGGTCTGCGCGCGCTGCTCACCAACCGCGGCCGACGGATGGCGCGCCACGTCGGGTTGGAGCTGGTCGTGCCGCGCGCGCTGGTGACCCGAGAAGTACGCGACCGGATGCTGGCGGCGCCGAACGCGCACGTCACCCACCGCCCGACCGATTTCGTGTTCTTCCGCTACCACGGCCTGCCGCTCTTTCCCGGTCAGGAGGTCTTCGCTTGGCAGCTCTGGCTCGCGGTGCACGGCTCGAACGCGGCGCTGCTGTCGGGACCGCAGTCGATCGGATGGCGCGTGTTCGCCGACGACGCCGCTCACGAGGGCAGCTTCGACGTCAGCGGACTCTCGGCCGTCCGTCGCGCGGCCGCCAAGGTCGACCCCGCGCGCTGGTAAGCTTTGCTCGGCCGCTACCAGCTACCCTCGTTGGCGCGTGAGGCCCACGGCTCCGTCGGCGCGAGCGCCTCCCCCGCCTGCAAGAGCTCGATCGAATGCCCGTCGGGGCTCTTCACGAACGCCATGCGACCGTCGCGCGGTGGCCGCAGCACCCGATAGCCGAGCGCCTCGAGGTGGGCGCACCGAGCGTAGATATCGCTCGTCTCGAAGGCGAGGTGCCCGAAATACCGCCCCGTCGGGTAGGGCTCGGTCTCGTCCCAATTCCAGGTCAGCTCGATTTGAGCGTGGTCGCCCTCTGCCCCGGTCTCCAGAAAGACGAGCGTGAAGCGCCCTCCTTCCGAGTCGCGGCGGCGCGCGACGCGCAAACCGAGGCCCTCGCAGAAGAAGTGCAGCGCGCGGTCGAGATCGAGCACGCGCAACATGGTGTGGAGCGAACGCATGAGCCTCCGGTGGCGCGCGTGGCCGCGGCGCGCCGATGCGACGCAGGATCGACAGGCAGGCGGTTCCTGGCAAGCTGTGCCCATGCGCCCGATCTCCCGCCACACCGCCGCAGTCCGCCTCCCCCGCCCCGGGGCGACCGTTCGGACCGCGCGGCTGCGCTCGACCGCGGTCGGTGTGGGCGTCTGCGTCGCGCTGCTCTGGCCCAGCCTCGCGATGGCGCTCGATCTCCGCCTGGCATTGGGCGAAGGCGTCCGCGGCGACGCGGACCGGTTGCGGGCCCGCGCCCACACCGCGATCGACCGTTGTGCCGACGGACGAGACGTCGAGGTCTGGTTGACCCTCGAGCGCGCGAGCGGCGGCCACCGCGCTGTGACGCGGCTGCTGCAGCGCGGCGTGACGCTCGGCCAACGCAGCGTGCGCGGGCGCAAGCTCGGGCCCTTGGTCGACGCCGCCGCGCTGCTGGTCTGCCTGGCGCTCGAGCGCATGCCGCCGGCACCACCGCCGCGTCCGCCCCGTGAGCGCAACGGGCGGGCACCGCGTCGCCAAGCCGAAGCGGCGCCGGCGCCTCCGGTCGCGCTGCCCGAGTCGTCCACCGCCTCGGCGGCGCCTCCGAGCCCGCCCGCCGCGCAGACGGTCGACGTCGACGCCTGGCAGGCCGCCCGACTCGCGCTGGCCGTGCAGCGCGGCGATTGGGCCCCTGCGACCAGCGCCGAACTGCGCGCGGGGTTGGTCTATGGTCGCGGTCCGCTGCACGCCGGCGCCGACGTCGTGCTGTGGTGGCTGCCGCCGGGCGAAGACGGAGGCGCCATCGGTGCGGCCGTGCGGCTCTCGGCGGGCGCGGCGTGGCGGGGTCGAGCCGGCAGCGTCGGGCTGGAGTTGGGCGCGATCGCGGGCGCGTCCTTGCACGATTTCGCCGAATCCGCGCGCCAATCCGCGCCGTGGCTCGCGGGCGACGTGGTGTTGCGCGTCTTGCCGGCCTTCGCGCGCATCGGAGCCCTCACGCTCGGCGTCGAGGTCGGCGCAACGCCGCGGCTTTGGCCCCTGGAGGTCCGGCGCGGCGGCCAGCTCCAGGCGAGCGGCGAGCCCGCGCTCTGGCGCGCGGGTTTGTGCATCCGGATTGACGGATCGGCACCGGAGCGCGCAATCCACACGCAGCGCGGACCATCCCGGGCCGCGACTCCGAGCCGAGAAGTGCGATGAACCAGCCCGTTCCCGCATCCGCAGACGCACGCGAACAGCTGCGCGCCTTGTACGACGCGCACCTGCGTGACGTCTGGTACGCCCTGCGACGCCTCGGCGTCCCGTCGCGCGATCTCGAAGACGCGTGCCACGAGGTGTTCTTGGTCGCGCATCGTCGCCTCGACGTCTTCGACCACGATCGCCCTGCCCGGCCCTGGCTGTGCGGCATCGCTTGGCGGGTCGCCGCCGCGTGGCGACGCCGCGCCGGGGCACGCCTGGTCAGCGTCGGCATCGAGCGTGACGTCCTCGCCGAGGGTCCCGACGCGTCCCGTCAACTCGAGGCGCGGGACGCGGCCGATTTGGTCCAACGCGCCCTGGAGGTCCTGCCCGAAGCGCAGCGCGACGTCTTCGTGCTGCACGAACTCGACGGCCTCTCGATGCCCGAGATCGCCGAGTTGACGTCGGTCCCCCTGAACACGTTGTATTCACGCCTGCGACTGGGCCGTGCGCGATTCGCGGCCGAGGCGATTCGGCTGCGTGACGGAGGTGGCGCATGAGCCACGAGACCCCAGACGACCTCGACCCGAGCGTGCGCGCGCTGCTCGAACACGCGCAGCAGGCCCCCGGGCCCGACACCGCGACCCGGGAGCGGCTGTGGAGCCGGATCGACGCGTCGATCGGCACCGACGGCGGCGGTCCCGAAGGCCAAGCGACGCGACGCGCCCGGTCGACGGCGTCCGGCGCGGCGAGCACGGGCGGGTGGGCCTGGTGGCTGGCGGCGGGTCTGGTCGTCAGCACGGGCCTGGGCGTCTGGGCCTTCGCCGGCGACGACGCCGACGCACCCGAGCCGACGGTCCACGTCGTCGCCGAGGCGCCAACCGATTCGCCGACGAAGCCGTCACCGCCCCCGGCCGCCGCGGCGGTCGCGCCGGAGCCAGAGCCGGAGCCAGAGCCGGCGGTCGAGGCCGTGGCGGCGGAGCCCGAGCCCCCGCCGCCGGCGCCGGTGGCCGCCCCGCCGGTCCCCGAGACGCCGCCCGCCCCACGGACTGCGCGGGGCGAGCGCCGCCCGGCCGACCCTGTCGACGCGCTGCGAGCGGAGGTCGCGCTGCTCGGCCGGGCCCGTACCGCCTTCGACCGCGGCGACCTGAAGTCCGCCCTGCGAGCGTTGCGCGCGCACGAGCGGCGCTTCGGACGCGGCCAACTCACCGAAGAGCGCGCGGCGCTCGAAGTGATCGTGCGGGCGCGCGCCGGCGAGACCGAGCACGCGCGCGAACTCGGCAGGCGCTTCCTCACCCAGCACGCCCGCAGCGTCCACGTCGCCAGCGTTCGCGACGCGCTCGCCAGCCTGCCGCAGTGACGCGGCCTCGGGCGCAGCGCTTCGATTGCGCCTTCCCGGTCGACCGCGAGTCTGGCACCCTGAGCGGGATGCGGACCCGTCGACCGATCGTGGGACTTCGGAAGCGCGCGTGGCTCGCCGCGACCGTACTCGGCTCGGGTTGCTTCGAGCCCTACGTCCTCGACGCCGGCGCCCCGCCCGAGCCGACGTCGCCGGGCGCGGTCTCGCTGCTGACGACCCTGCAGGACGACGAAGGCGCCATGGGCGTCGTCGGGGTCAACCAGCCGACCTTGGGCGGACCACACGCCAACGCGGCGGTCTGCCTGCGCTCGGCGCCGGCTGGCGTGGTGCTGATGCCTCCGACATCGACCGGCGCTTGCGTGGAGCGCGACGTCGTCCTCGCCTCTTGCGGCGATGCGGACGCACGGGTCGCTTCCGTCGCGGTCCAGAGCAAGACGCCGCTGCAGATCGAGGGAGTGACCCTCGGGACCACGGTCCACCCGAACGGCAGTGCGACCGTGCGACTGCGGGCGTGCCCGCAGGTGGTCGGCACCTACACCGGCACCGTCCGTATCGACCTCGATGGCGGCCAGCCGCTGCTGCTGAACGTTCAGGGCAAGGCTGACCTCGGCTGCTTGGTGCCTCAGTTGACCTTGCCGGCGAGCGTGGCGCCGGACGCACCGGTCGAAGTCGACGTGCTGGGCAGCACCAGCCCGACCGGCGGCGCCGTCTCCGCGTCCTGGACGCTGGTGCCGCCCGATCCGTGGGCGCCGGTGCCGAAGGTGGCCGACGGCCCGACCGCGCGCTTCACGCCGCACGTCGCCGGCCGCTGGAAGGTCTGCGCCAACGTCGCGGACGAGGACGGCAACGCGGGCTGCGCGGCGGTGTGCAGCGAGCTCGAGGTCGTGCCGGACACCGCCATCCGCGTCGAGCTGTTGTGGCGCACGCCCGCCGGCGAGCCCGCCGATTCCGGCGCAGGCCCGACGGCCGCCGATCTCGACCTGCACCTCGGCCGCGAGCCCGGGGTCGGCAGCGATCGCGACTGCGACGGCGCGCCCGACGCCTGGTTCGTCGCTGCGAGCGACGTGTGGGCGGGTCACCCGGTGACGGCCTGGGGTGGGAGCGGCGTCGCGGACGACGGCGCGCTGCGGGTGCAGGACGCGGGCAGCGACGGGCTCGAGGTGGCGACGGTGCTCGCCCCCGACGGCGACGCCGCCACGCCCGCGCAGTTCGCCATCGGTGTGCACGGGTGGAACGACCACGGCCTCGGCGAGAGCGTGGCCAAGGTGCGAATCTGGATCGACGGCGGGCTCGTGGCCGCCGCTGGACCGCAGACCGTCGCTCCGCTCACGATGTGGACGGCCGCGCGGGTGAAGTGGCCCGCCACGGCCGACGGCGATGGGAACGTCTTGACCTGCCAGCAGGATGGGGACCCGTGCGACGGCGGCCAGCGCTGGACCGACGCGGGCGGCCCCTGCCTCACGCCGTGCCTCACGCCCGGCGGAGGGCCTGCGTGGGGGCACGCCCCGCTCGCCGCTTGCGAAGGACCGTAGATGGCCGAGACGCCCGCTCTCACGCTCGAATTCATCCCGCCCGCCCCCGACGACGCCCGCTACGCCGGCGAGCTCGAGCTCCGCTATCGCGTGCTGCGCGAGCCGCTCGGCATGGGGCGCGACACGGTGCGCTTCCGCTTCGAGGACGACACCCTGCACTTGGTCGCGCTCGACCGTGTGGGAGGCGTGGTCGGCTGCGTCCTCTTCCACGCGGAAAGCGCGACCGGAGGCCGCCTTCTGCAGATGGCGGTGACGCCGTCGCTGCAGGGGCACGGCGTCGGAGCCGCGCTGGTCCGGGCCCTCGAAGCCGCGCTGCGGAAGCGGGGTGTCCACCACGTCCACCTGCACGCGCGGGACGAGGCGATCGGGTTCTACGAGCGCTTGGGCTACGCGATCTGTGGCGCGCCCTTCGTGGAGGTCGGCATCGGGCACCATCCGATGGACCGCGACCTTCGGCAGGGAGATTAGATGCGGCGGACGGCGACAGGGCGACGCAGCGTCCGCCGCGCGCGTGCCTTCGGGCTGGCCTTGGTGTGCCTCGCTGCAGCCGGCTGCGGTCCGGGGCTGGCGGAACGCGCCGCGGAACAGGCGCGCAAGCGCGAGCGCCTCGAGCGCGGTGCATTCCGCTTCTTCGCCCCGGAGACCGCCGAGGTGGCGGCTGGCTCCGTGCTCGATCTGGGACTGCAGATCCGGATCGCCGAGGGCTTCTATGTGCCCATCGGCACCGACGCCGGAGATCTCGCTGCCCTACGCATCGAACCGCCACGCATCAGCTTCGCGCGCGTGACGCACGTAGCGATGCCCCAGGACGCCAAGCTGGTCGAGCTCCCCGGCCACCCGGAAGCCCGCCTGTGCTACGACGGCGAACGCACCATCGGCGTGCGCCTGGACGTCGCGCGAACGGCCCCCCCTGGCCGCCGCATGCTGACCTTCGAGGTGGTCTACCAGCTCTGCAGCGTCCGCGGGTGCTCGGTGCCGCAGCGCACGTCGGCGCGGACCTTCGTCGACATCGCCGCGCCATCAGGCGGCGACGTCGACGACCTGGCGCCCTGAGCGCGCCAACCATCGTTCGAACATCGCGCGGTTTTCTTCCGTCCTGCGCCGAAGTTCGTAGGCTGTTGTCACGTTGCACGAGGAGACACCTCAAGGAGGCACCGTGACGCATCCCACGACACCCCTGGCCATGGCGACCGACTGCGCCCCCCCGAAACGCCGAATGGCGCCACGGCGCCCGCGACTCTGGGGGACGCTGCTCTGCCTGTTGTGGCTCCCGGCAGCGGCCTGGGCGGACGGGCTGACCCGCGGCGGTGAGATCTGGCTCCCCGTGCCGACCGACGACGTCCGCGTCGACGCGACGGCGGCGGTCCGGCTCGCCCTGCCCGACGAGGACGGCGCCTACGAGGGCTCCGTCTCGCTGACGCTGAAGAATCCGGGCAGGAAGCCGATCGAAGTGGCGCTGGCGCTGCCCGAGCGGCCTTGCGACGCCGACGCCGAGACCTGCAACGGCCGCAAGGCCGGGGCCTACGACGGTCTCTCGGTCAAGGTCGGCGACGCCGTGGTCAGCCCGGAGGCGCTCGCAGTCGACGAAGGCGTTCCCTACAAGCCCTCGTTCGGGCGCGTCCTCGGCTTCAAGGTCGCGCTCGAGGCGCGGGCCACGCAGAAGGTCGAGGTGCGGTGGAAGCTCGTCCCGACGATCGACTCGGACGGCATCCACGCAACCGTTCGTGGCGTCGGCCTCTGGGGCAAGCGACTGCGGACGTTCGACCTCGAGGTCCAGTTGCCGTACCGCCCGTGGACGGTCAGCCACGTGGCGGCGCTGCAGATGAAGCACTACGAGTCGCGCCTGGGCAGCGCCGCCCCGTTCGAAGGCAAGCCGGAGACGACCCTGCGCTTTGCGGCGAAGCGTCCGAAATTCGAGGACGCGGAGGTCCACTTCGGCACGGCCAACAAGCTCGGCGGCACGATGCGCTGCCCCGATCCGCGGGCCATCAGCGCGGCCGCCGCCAGCGAGGGCGCCGAGAAGCGCCTGGCCAAGCTGCTCGTGATGCGGAGCGACCAAGAGTTGGAGGATTGCCGCTCGCTCTTCCTGGCCCGCCAGGGCTTCCCGTTCACCGACAAGGACGTCGCCAAGCGCTTCTACGGCAAGCCGGTGCGCTCGGCGAGCTTGACCGAGACGGTGCTCGAGGGGCGTGAGCGTCCCTACACGCGGGTCGGAATGCAGCGCAACGAGCGGTACATCAACAGCCTGCACAGCAAGGCCGAGGCGACCACCATCGACGCCCTCGCCGCCGAGCTGCGCCGCCGACGCAACAACTAGGCGTCGAGAGAGCCCCCGAACGAACGAGGCCCGCGGTTTCCCGCGGGCCTCGTTGCGTTTCGGCCCCATGCGGGGACGTGGGAGCTACAGGCCGAGGTACATCCGGGCCACGCCCTCGAGGCCCTCGGGCGGGTAGCCGCGCGGACCGGCGTACTTGTAGCCGTTGATGTAGACGGTCGGCGTACCGGAGATGCCGGCGCGCTGCCCCTCGCTCGCGTCGTTCTGCACGAACGACTTGAACTTGTGGCTGTCCAGGGCGGCCTTGAACTTGCCCATGTCGAGCTTCAGCTCCTCGGCGTAGCGCTCGAGGCTGGCGCGGTCGAGCGCCTGCTGATTGTCGTAGAGCTTGTCGTGGTACTCCCAGAACTTGCCCTGCTCGTGGGCGGCCATCGACGCCTCGGAGGCGAGCTGCGCGTCCGCGTGGATGCTCTCGAGGGGCATGTGCTTGTAGACGATCTTCACGTCCTTGGGGTTCGCCTTGGCGAAGAGCTTCAGGCTCGGCGCGAGCTTGCTGCAAAAGGGGCACTGGAAGTCTTCGAAGACCACGACCTCGATCTTGGCCGACTTGGGGCCGAAGGTCGGGCTGTTGGTGGTGTCGAAGCGCTGCTGCGGTCCTTCGTACTGCGGGAAGAACTTGCCGCCCTCGATCGCCTTCTCGTAGAGGTTCGAGGCCGTGGCGCCCTTGGCGACCAGCTCCTCGGCGCGCTTGAGCTGCGTGTCGATCAGCTTCTCGAGGTCGTCGTAGCTCTTGTCCTTCCCGATGCGCACGCCGTTGGCGAGGATATTCGGGAAGCTGTGCGCGCCGACCTCGTTCGCCAGGACCGAGTCTCGGGTCAGGATGCCGCGGAACTTGTGGTCGTCGATGGCAGCCTTGAACTTCTTCATGTTCAGCTTCAGCTCACCGGCATAGCGCTCGAGCGTCGCGCGGTCGATCTGGAACGCGTTGGCCATCAGCTTGTCGTGGAACTCCCAGAACTTGCCCTGCTCGTTCGCGGCCATCGAGGCCTCGGCAGCGAGCACGCTGTCGGGGTGCTGCGGCGGGATGATCTTGTGCTTGAAGCGGAACTGCACCTTGTCGCCGTACTTGGCGCGGGCCTTCTGCATGTGCCCGGCGAACTCGGAGCACTGCGGGCAGCCGAACGCCGACATCACGACCACCTTCACCGTCGCCGAGTCGGGGCCGAGCTTCGGATCGGTGTCGTGGATGGCGACGCGCCAGACCTGGTCGCTCGCGGGCGCTGCGGCGGCCGGCGGGGGCGGCGGCGGCGGAGGCGGAGGCGGCGGAGGCGGGGTCTCGGCGGCCGCGTTCTGCGCGACGGCAGCGCCCGGCTGCGCCACGGCGCTGTTGGCGCCGTTCGCGGCCACGGCGACCGTGCCTGCCGGAACGACACCGACCGAGCCCGAGGCGGGTGCGGTGACGCGTCCGACGATGTAGCCGCCGATGAACAAGGCGACGAAGAGGATGTAGGCCTGCTCCTTCTTCATGGATCGCACTCTCCCTGGTTTCGGTTGCAGCGCCCCACGGTCACGAGGGAAACGGGGCGGCAGAAGGCGCGCGAGTCTAGCGGCGGGGGGGCCGCGGGACAAGGTCGCCGCAATGGATGTCGCCGATGGGTCGGGCTGTTCCCGCTCAGGCCGACGCGCCGAGCGCCGAGCTCATGACCGGGCGCCGCATCGGACGACCGTGGCACAGCGCGACGATCGCGGTCTCCAACCAACGCGCGGTCGCCGCTTTTCGGTCGCCGATGGCCGTCGAACGCAGCACCCGATCGAGGGTGGCACAGGTCTCGAGGGCGGCACGGAGGTGCTCGGGCCGGCGCGCGCTCACCTGCCGGACCAGTTGCTTGGCGCGATAGGGATGCATCCCGAGCTCGCCGGCGATGGCGTCGTCACGCAGGCCGGCGGCGAGCAGGGAGGCGACGCGCAATTGGCTCCGCACGCTGCTGGCGATGAACGCACCGATGGCGATCGGCTCTTGCCCGTGCTCGATCAGCAGGTGCAGGACGCCGAGGCCGCGCCCGACATCGGCGTCGGCGATGGCGTCGGTGATCGCCCAGACGGCGGCCTCGCGATCGATGGGCACCACGTCTTCGACCAATTCCACGGTGACGTGCCCACGGGGGCCGACGTCGAGCAGCAGTCGATCGACCGTTTGGCGCAGGCGTGCAGGCTCTCCGCCCCCGAGCCGGTCCCAGATCCGCTGCGCCACCGCTCGATCGACGCGGATCTCGAAGGGCGCTGCGGCCTCTTCGAGGTAGCGCCCGAGCTGCGCGGCGTCCATCGGGCGGACCTCGACGACGGCGCCCTTCTCGGCGAGGTCCTTGTACGCCTTCTTGCGTCGATCGAAGCGACTGGCCGAGAGGATCAGCACGAAGGGTGGCGGACCGCCGTCGGGCAGCCCGTCGACCAACTTCTCGAGCGGATCGTCGCCAGTGTCCTTCTTGCGCTTGCCGCCCGCGCCGTAGTCCAGGCCTTCGCAGTGACTGACGTTCACCACGCGACGACCACCGAACAAGCTCATCGAGCGGGCTTCGTTCGCCATCAGCGCGTGGACCCCGTCGCCGGCGTGATCACCGTCGATGTAGTCGATCCGCACCAGATCGAGCGATGGGTCGCCGCCGCGCAAGGCCGTAGCCTCGATCTGCCGCGCAACCGCCAGCAGCGCCCAGGGATCGGCCGCAGGCGGCGTCTCGGTCGGACGGCCGCGACCGCCGGCATCGGCCGTGCAGACCAGGTAGACGGGCAGCAGCGGCCCCTCGGCGAGATGCCGCTCGAGGTCTGCTCCTTCGGCGATGGTTCGGACCTTTGCCATGCCCGCGAGCATGCGACGGCGACGACCCGCTGGGAAGAGCCTCCGGACGCATCCCAGGACGGATCCAAGATCCCACGAAGCGAACTCGTCCGTAGCGCCAACATCAGTCGCGAGCTCACATGCATGACCGCCGGGCACACCGCCCCTACCCCACGCCGGCGCGCAGGTCAGTTCG
>JBEARB010000262.1:0-37985 GCA_041163625.1 Pseudomonadota bacterium
CCCACATCAGCTGCGGATCGTCCGGCGCCGTCACGTCGAGGGCCGCATAGCCGGTGCCCGCTTCACCGGCTCCGACCAACACCACGGCGCGCCACTCGCGCGCGGCCTCGGCGGTGGCGGAGATCTTGCGCTCGAGCAACGCGTGGGTCGCGACGACGTTGCCCCCGAGCAGTGACGACTCCGGCGTGCTGACCAGCTTGAGCTCCCGCAGCCGACGCAGCGAGAAGCCGGGGATCCAGCTCCACATCTCGTCGCCGGCCGAGAGCGAGTTCTTGACCGTGATGGTCTTGGTACGGTCGGTCCGGAAGGCGTGCAGTTGGCCATCGTGGGTGGCGGCGAAGACCATCGTCGGGCGCTGGTACGAGCCCGTCGGGTTGCCGGCGGAGAAGCCGAAGCTCGTCGGTGTCTTGGTCGCCAGATAGAGCTTGAACACCGGATCGGAGAGCGGGATCTGGTCGGCCGGATCGAGGAATGCGGGCTGCGCGCTGACGATCGCGCCGAGCGGCTTGCCTTCGCGGCAGGTCCCGTTCTCCGATCGCACCAGCGCGATGAGCTCCTTGCGGTACTGCTCGCGCTGCGTGCTGTCGGAGAGGTCGAACGCGTTGGGCTCGGTCACGCAGTTCCCCTGCGGGTCGAGCTTCAGACGCGGAGTCTGACCGGCGGTCGGGATCTGCATCGTGTCCGAGCTCATGGACGTGTCTTCGAAGCGATACCGTGTGCCCGTGACGTGCGTGTAGAAGGTGCGCGCGAGCGAACGGGTCTTGAGCCGCGCCTCGTAGTCGAGCACCGTGCAGACCGCCGCCTGACTCGGGTTGGTCGCGTCGACACAGCTCTTGGCGCACGACTGCAGACGCTGCTCGATCAAGCCACGGGTGGCGATCGGCTCCGCCGCGTTGAAGAAGCTCTTGGAGAGCACAGTGTGCTGCACGTCGAGCGGGTCGCCGGTCGCTTCCGAGAAGACGGTGCGGGTGCCGACCTGGCCCGAGATTTGGCTGGCGCCGAAGATCTGCTTGAAGGTCGCGATGAATTCCGACGTCGACGTGGGGCGCAGCGCCGCCCCCGTACCACCCGCGAGGGCAATCGCGTCGAGCAGATCGAGATCGGCCTGCGGCGGTGCCTTGGGGTCGCCCTTGCCGTCGTGACCGACCGCGACGACGTAGACCTTCACACCCCGCCCGAAGAGCGCGGCGGCCGAGATCACGGCCTTTTGGCGACCGTCACTGGTGCCGTCGTCCATGTTGCCGCCGCCGTCCGAGAAGACGATGGCCATCCGCTCGCGGCACTCGAAGTAGGGATCACCGTTGACCGGGTCGTCGGTGAGCGACTGGAAGTGCGGATCCTGGTAGGCACCAGGCCCGAAATACTCCATCAGATCCTCGAGCTGTCGTCCGATGGGGGTACCGCCGACCGGTCGCAGCGACTCGAGGGCGCTCTTGATCTTCTGCCGGGTCAGGTTCCGTGAGGCGAGGTCGTCCGACGGCGTCACGCGCGCGCTGGGCGCAACCGGGATGAACGGGTTCGCGGCGCCGATGTTGATCTGGTCCCAGTAGGAGTTGATCGCGCCGGCGTAGCTGAACCCGCCCGCGCTGCCGACGCTGTTCGACATCAGGTTGTCGGGCGCGAGCAGGCCGAACTTCGCCAAGCCCGCGAAGGTGTCCAGGAATCCGTCGGCGTCACGGGGCCCCTTGGGGGCGAAGTGCTTGCCGGGCCCCTCGCGCGCGCAGACCTTGCCCGATCCGATGCTGTAGGCGGGTGCCTTGCCGCCCGCGGCGGGACCGTAGAACGTGACGTTGAACTTGGTGCCGAGCTTGCCGTCGCGGCCACTGCAGTCGCCCTTCATCCAGTTGTCGACCGGGACGATGGCGAAGTGCACGCGCGTCTTGCCGCCTTGCTTGGCCGAGCGCAGCGCGTCGAGCGCGGTCGAGGTCAACTTGAAGGTCGTGGCACCGCCGACGGCGGGGTTCACCTTCGCCGGCTCCGAGACGATGGCGCGGGCGCTGCTGTTGGCAGAACAGACCCAATCCTTTGCCGTCTGCTGCGAGGGAGGGAACGGCGCCTGCACGAGGTAGACCCAGCGATCCAGGGGCAGCGCACCGGTGGGATCCTTGGTGTAGATCCGAATCGATCCCGTCACCCAGGGATCCGCGTCGGGCACGTTCTTCGTGTCGAGTGAAAAATATGGCAGCCGCACGTCCGAGTCGTCGGTGCGCAGGCGTAGTTCACTGCTCGGCGTCGGTGCACCGCCCGCCCAGGACCGATCGCCGATCGGCTGCGCTTCCCACGAATCCACGGCCAACGCGTGGCTCGTGGCGAGCACCTGCGGCACGCCACCGATGCACGTCGGATCGCCAAAGGACTGCCCGGGCGGGAGCACCATGTCCGAGTTGTCCGCCAGCGACTCCTCGGTGCACTTGTAGTTGGGCTGCTGGCCGAGCAGGAGCTCGAGCACGAAATTCCAGCGTGTCCGCGGCGGGGACGGGTCTTTGCAGTCGGGCACGTCGTCCCGGCCGACGAGGTATTGCATCGACTCACTGCTGTCGACGACGAGCACGACCTCGGGTGCCGGCTGCGCCGACGCGGCCTCGGGCAGGAGCATCCCGACGCCGAGCAGGACCAGCGTCGCCAGCGCGAGCAGTCCGTCAAACCGCATGATCTTGCTAAAAAGAAGGTCGCGGTGGAGGGACGAAGACCGGCGCCGATCCCCCAAGAACGCCGATCCCCGCCCCATCCACCGCGTACGTTCGAGCGCGTGTGCGCACTCGGTCGTCTCGACGCCGAGCGTGGCATCGCGCGCACGCGATGGCAAGCGGCAGCAACGTGACAATCGCATCAGTCGCCGCATCGCACGGGCCCCACAATCACGCCGGCCTGAAAACCCACCTGACCCGACGCGGCGCGCTCGGCCGCCTTCGCGCTCTTGGGGTCGCCGACCTGGGCAAAGGTCTTCATCTGGTAGCTACGGAAGCAGTAGCGCGAGGCGTCGTAACCGGTCACCCCGTAGGCGATGCTCGGCTGCGAGACCTCGACCCGGAACGTCGGCACGGCGAGCGTGTCGAGCTCGCGCCCGAAGCTGCCCTTGCTCTTGTAGTCGAAGAGCGAGCCGAAGTCGGTGATGTCCAGCTTGTAGTTGCGGTTCTGTACGTAGCCTTCGAAGCGGCTCTGCAGCTGCGCGGCCAGCGCCACCGCCGACATCGTGCCGGCCTCGCCGACACGGAAGGCGACGTGTTCGAGGCGGGTGGCTCCGTTCTCGCGCAGCTGCGTCGAGGTGGCGTTGGTGGCGGCGCTGCCCAACAGGGCGAGCACCGTCATCATCAGCAGCGTGGTGACCATCACCATGCCGCGCCGGTCGGACTCGCCACGCCAGCGGCGGCCGAACGCGTCGGCGTCGCTGCGCAGGCGCTCCAGGCTTCGGTCGATCCATCCGGCCATCAGAGGTTCCTCGATGTCAGCGCGGGGAAGGTGATGCGCCCAGCGATGGTGGTGACCGAAGCCGCCCCCGCGTCGCTCTCGTCGAGCTTGTAGGTCTCGAGCGGCAGGTACTTGTACTTCCGCTGCAGGTGCGTCAGCCCACGCCGGTGCGCGTCCCCGCGGACGCTCAGCTTCACCGTCAGGAAGCGCAGCGCCTCGGGGCGCGCCGAAACCGCCGTGCCGAACAGGCCGCTGCCGTCGGCCTTGACCATGTCTTCGGTGAAGGTCGCCGCCTTCAACTCCACGACGTCGGCGGCGGGGTTGTTGTCGTAGCCGGCGTCGAACACGCCGATCTCCACGACGTTCTCGGCCAATGGCAGCGCGCCGACGACGGTCGCGCCGTCGGTGTCGAGCGCTTCACGCACCAACAGCGTCCGCGTCGCCTGGCCCTTGGCGTCGGTCGGGGCGGTCGGTCGCTGGTCGGCGATGATCCGGTAGCGCACGAAGCCCTGCACGTCGACGGTCAAGCCGCCGCCGGCGCCCTGATAGCCACAACGCTGGGCGCCGACCATCTGCGGCGGCGCGGTCGCGAGCGTCACCGTCTTGGCCGAGAAGCCGGTCGCCGCGATCGACAAGATCATCGAGCGCCCATCGGGCGAGCCGAGCCGCAGGAAACGCGATGTCTTGAAGGTCTCGTTCCAGAGCGCCTCGGTCGCCGGCAGCGTGCCGTCATCGACGAGTTTGACCTCTTTGCCGGTGATCGACTCGGTCGCGTAGCGGGTCTTCACGTCCAGCGAGCCGAAGAGGGTGATGGCGAGCTTGCGCAGGTTCGGGTTGAGGTCCTCGCGGACGACGTGACCCTTGGTCGGGTCGAGGGTCAGGCCGCGAATCGGCACCGCCGGCTTGGGGCAGACCTGGTCGTCGACGACGGAATTCGCGGTCGCGTTGCTGCCGATCGAGAGCAGGTCGCGGCGCATGTGCTCGAGCGCGAAGCGGGCATCGCGGCTGGTCGTCAGCACGTGTGATTGCGCCGTGATGCTCTCGGCTTGGTAGCTGTACAGCGTCGTGATCGACATGAAGATGATGGTGGCGAGCGTCATCGCCATCAGCAGCTCGATGAGGTTGTAGCCTGCCTGACCGCGCGCCGGCGCGGCCCGGGGGCTGCAGCGTTCGGCGTCACGGTTGCGCACTGGTATTCCTCATCACCGAGCCGGCCAGGGCCACGCTCGATACGTTGGCCACGTCGTCGATCATCGTCTTCGGACAGCTGATGTAGGCATCGGCCGGCACGTGTGGCCGCGCCCACGACACGCGCACCTCGGCGCGCACCAGCTCAAGGCCGACCCACGTCAGCCGGTAGTGCACGCAATAGCGCTTGCCGCGGTCGCTCGGGACTTCCTGCAGGGCGCCGGCGTCGAAGACCAAGCCGTCGTCGCCGAGCTCGCCGACGCGCTTGTCCTTGTCGTAGGGGTTGAGCTTGGCGATCTTCCAATCGCTCGCCTGCCCCGGCGTCGGCGGGACGGGCAGCGCCTTGAGGTAGAGCGGCGAGGAGTCGGCGGGGTTGGCCGTGACCCAGAGCACGGCCTCGGCCTGCATCGTGGCGAGCAGATGCTCGGCCAGCCCCAACGCGGCATTGGCGTCACGCAGCTCCGTGTTGCCGCGCAGGGCGTAGGTCGCCATGTTCAACGAGGCGTACAGACCCGTGGCGGCGACCGCGGCGGCGATCATCAGCTCGAGCAGCGTATAGCCGGCGCGGGAGCGGTCGGGCTTGCGGATCGCGGCGGTGGCGTGGCGCATCGGCATCGCTATTTGCCCTGCAGCTTCGCGAGATCACGCCCGTAGACCAGGCGGATGCTGCCGTTGTAACCGATCTGCACCTGCAGCCGGTCGCCGACCGGCGTCGTGCCCGCGACGCGCGTCAGCTCGTAGAAGACGTCCCCGGCGAGGTAGTCGACCGTCGGCCCGGTGAAGGGCAACTCGGTGTCCGAGCGCACGACGCGGCCGTCGGGCTTGAAGCAGAGGAAGACGTCGGGCGAGGCGAGCTCGGCCGGCGCGCGGCGCAGAATCGCGACGTCGGGGTTGTTGGTCGCGTTGTCCTTGCCGTAGTCGGCGGTGAACACGACTTCGCCCTTTCCGGCGCCGGGTCCGGCGCTCTCGCAGGTGGTGCCGGCCCCGCGGCGAACGGTGATGACGAGCAGCTCGCCGTCGACCCCGAGAGCACCGACCTGCAACGCGTAGGCGCGTCGGTTCGCGCGAGCGCGGCTGCGAGCCAGATCGGCGGCGTACATCAGGTCGTCGGCGGCCGAGCGCGTGTAGAACCGACCCACCAGCGCCCCGAGCCCGGGCGATGCGACGGCCATCAGGATGCTGAGGATGACCAAGCCCATCATCAGCTCCATCAGCGTCGTACCGCGTTGGCTGCGCTCGTTGGGGACCACGTCCGCACCTCCTCGTGCCCTCGCTCGGCGCCTACCGGTCGCAAGGGCCGTGCCAGAGGGAACTGCCAGCAATGTTCGCACGATCGCGCAACCGGCGCCAGTCTTATCGCGCATTTGATGCGCATTTACGCACATCTTGCGCTGTTCGGCCGTTCACTCGGCGTCGTCGGGGATGTGCTCACCAGCCCACAGCGCCGCGAGCGGCTCGCGCTCACGGGCGAGGTGGACCCGGCCACCCTGAACCAGGACCTCGGCAGCGCGCGGGCGGCTGTTGTAGGTCGAGGCCATGGTGAAACCGTAGGCCCCGGCCGAGCGCATCGCCAGCAGCGCGCCACGCTCGACGCTGGGCAGCGTGCGATCTTTGGCGAGGAAATCGCCGCTCTCGCAGATCGGACCGACCACATCGACGACCTGCTCGCCCACATCGGGCTGCTGCAGCACCGGCTCGATGGCCTGCCAGGCGCCGTAGAGCGAGGGGCGGATGTTGTCGTTCATCGCCGCGTCGGTGACGACGAAGGTCTTGGCCTCGCCGACCTTCACGCCGAGCACGCGCATCAGCAGCAGGCCGGCGTTGCCGACGATGAGGCGACCGGGCTCGACGACCAGCTCGAGGCCGCGCGGGCCCAGCCGCTCGGCGTAGGCGCGCCCGACCGCGGCCGGCGGCGCGGGATCTTCGTCCTTGTAGGTGATGCCGAGGCCACCGCCCATGTCGACGTGCTCGACGGTGATGCCCTCGGCGGCGAGCGCGTCGACCAGCTCGAGGATGCGGTCGAGCGCGTGGGCCAGCGGCTCGACCGCGACGATCTGGCTGCCGATATGGCAGTCGACGCCGACGACTTCGAGGTGCGGGCTGGCGGCGGCGTGGCGGTACATCGCCAACGCCTCGTCGATCGGCACGCCGAACTTGCTGGTGCGCAGCCCGGTCGCGATGTAGGCGTGGGTCTGCGGATCGACGTCGGGGTTGACGCGCACGCTGATCGGCGCCGGGCGCCCGGCCGCCGCGGCGACCGCCTCGATGCGCTCGAGTTCCCAGGCGCTCTCGACGTTGAAGCAGCGGATGCCGACCTCGAGGGCGCGGGCGACCTCGTCGTCGCGCTTGCCGACGCCACTGAACATCACGCGCTGCGGATCGCCGCCGGCGAGCAAGACACGCTCGAGCTCGCCGACGCTGACGATGTCGAAGCCGGCGCCCAGCCGCGCCAGCACCGCCAAGATCGCGAGGTTGCTGGCCGCTTTGACCGCGTAGCAGATGGTGTGCGGCACGCCGCCGAGCGCCTCGTCCATCACGCGGTAATGCCGCTCGATGGTGGCGCGCGAGTAGACGTAGGTCGGGGTGCCGTAGGTCTCGGCGATCGCCCGCAGCGGCACGTCTTCGGCGTAGAGCTCGGGCCCTTCGGGGCCGGGACGCAGCTCGAAGTGGTTCATCGCTCGCCTCCGCGCGGTGGTTAGAACATCAGCACCATGCGGGCCATCAGGCGCCAGGCGTTTTCGGCGGTCACGGTGCGGGTGGCGCCGAGCCATTGCCCACGGCTGTCGTTGGCGCCGATGACGTCGAGCGCGTCGCCGGGCAGCAGGTAGCTGAAGGTCAGCTGGGCGAGGTAGAGGTTGCGGGCACCGAGGAAGACGCGAGCCTCCATCTCGGTGCCGAGCGTGCTGCCGTTGCCGGGCGTGCCCTCGGGGTTCATCGCGCCTGCGTGCAGCACGCCGAGGTCGAAGCCGAGCACCTCGTCGGCCGCGTACCAGGGCTGGCGGGTCAGGCCGAAGCTCGGCTTGATGTACCAGGTGTTGGTGACGGCCCCGATGACGTCGCGGAAGAGCAGTGAATCGACGCGGTAGTTGCGGTGGAACTTGAAGCCGGTGATATGCTTGTTCGGGTCGCCCGAGGCGGTGTCGAGGCCGCAGTTGCCGGGGCCGTAGACGCCGAAGCAGCGGGTGTCGTCGCCCGAGGCAGCGCCGGCGTCGAAGCTGACGGTGATGTTGTCGGACTGCCACGCGCCCTTGAACGCGCCGCCCCACATCTCGATCTCCTTGGTCTTCTGCGAGCTCGCGTCGCCGACCGGGCTGGCGTCCTGGATGTGGCCGCGCAGGTAGACGGCCTCGGCCTCGGCGACGATGCGGGTCGAGAGCGTGGGGCGGCGCTCGAACCGGGCCCAGAAGTCGCCGGCGAAGGCCCAGGCCTCGCGCGGCATCAGGGTGAGCTTGGCGGCGTCGGCGCTGGTGTGCTGGCTCGGCGGGTTCTTGGTCGCGTTGGTGTCGAGATCCTGCGTCCGGTAGATGCCGTAGAAGCCCCAATCGACGACCGACTTGCGCAAGTCGTTCAGGTCGCGGCGGCGCTGCGCGATCTCCTCCTCCGAGAGCGGCTTGCGGAAGATCGCCATGCCCCATTGGTTGGTGTCGTCGCCGTTCTCCATATCGTACGCGACGCCGTCGACGCGGGTCGGGTCGTAGTTGAGCGAGCCCTGCGAGATGAAGTCCCAGAACGCGGCGACGTAGGTGCCCTTGACCTTGGTCACGAAGGCGGCGCGGTCGGCGTAGTTGCCGAAGTCGGCGTCGTAGCCCATGCCCGCGGCGGGGCCGAGGTTGCCGCCGTAGTAGTGCGGCAGCGGGCGGCCGCCGTCCCAGGTCGAGCCCATGCCGCCGTTGGCGAGGATGCCGAGGCCCCAATTGCTGGCTTGGCGGCCGATGCGGAACTGACCGAAGAGCGTCTTCCACTCACCGTAGGCCTCGACGACGGTGAGTGCCCCGGGCGCGGTGCTCATCGCAAAGGCGGTCAGCGGCACGTCGGGGCGGGCGAGCGCGCCGGCGTAGTCGGGGTTGGCGCCGAAGGTGTAGTTGTCGAAGACGTCGACCGTCATCTTCAGGCGGATGTTGTCCGAGACGTGCACGGTCGGCTGCAGACGCAGGCGCATCGTGGCGCCCGATACGCTGTCTTCCTCACGCGAATCGCCGACCTTGGCGGAGAAGCCGTTGGAGGCGTCGTTGTTCTGCGGCCAGCGCGAGAGCGGCGGCTTGATCGACGAAGCGGTCACGACGGGGTTCTGCGGCAGCGAGCTGGTCACGGCCTGACCGAGGTGGCCGTTGCTGATCAGATCGGGGCGGAAGCGGAAGTAGCCGTGCAACTCGACGTAGGGGAAGGCGCGGGCGAGCTGGACCGGCGCGGCGGCGGGTAGCGCGGCGGCGACGTCCTCGCCGGCGGCGGTGGGCGTGGCGGCGCCGGGCGCGTCGACCGCGGCCTTGTCGGCATCCCCGACCTCGACGTCGAGCAGCGTCGGTCCGTCGGCGGCGACGGCCGCGCCGGGCACGACGAAAGCGCCGCAGATCACAAGCGTGCCGAGGCGACGGGCGAGCCGAGACAGGCGAACGAGGGGGCGGGCTGCGAGCGTCGACATGGCTTCCTCCGGCGGAACGGGCGCGCATGCAACCGCAGGTCGGCTCGCCCGTCAACGCGCGTCCGATCGTCGTGCGCGGCCGCGGACGGGCGCGCCGTAGGCGACGGCCGCGCGTGAGCTCTGCTAGCCTCCGACAGATGAAGCGCGACCGCATCGATCTCGACCACAACGCCCTCTCCCCGCCCTGCCCCGAGGCGATCGCCGCCGCACGCGCGTGGCTCGATCGCGGGCCGCACGGCAACCCCTCGTCGGCGCATCGGGAGGGCCAGCGGGCGCGCTCGACGCTCGAGTGGGCGCGCGCCGCCGTCGCCGCCGGCTGTGGTGTCGACGCCGAGCGCGTCGTCTTCACCAGCGGCGCCACCGAGGCCGATCGCCTCGGCATCCTCGGCGCTGCCGAAGCGATCGGGGCGCGCGGCACCGTCGCTTGGCTCGCCATCGACCATCCGGCGTTGGTGCAAACGGCCGAGGCGCTGGTGGCGCGCGGCTGGTCCGCGCTGCCCTTGCCCGTCGACGACGGGGGCCGGCTGGACGTCCTCGCTGCGACCGCAGCCCTCGACGCCGCCGCCGGCCCATGCGTCGTCGCCATCGCAGCGGTGCACCACGAGCTCGGCACGATTCAGCCGCTCGCGCCGCTGTTCGCGCATCCGAACGTCACGCACCTGCACGTCGACGCGGCGCAGGCGCCGGGACGTCTGGCGCTGGCCGAGGTCGCCGCCTCGGCGCATACGCTCGCGCTGGCGGCCCAGAAATGCGGCGGATTCGCGGGTACGGGCGCGTTGATCGTCGGGGCGGGCGTGCGCCTGCGGGCGACCCAACCCGGACGGCAGGAGCGCGGTTTGCGCGGAGGGACCGAGAACCTGCTCGGCGCGGTGGCCTTCGCTGCGGCGATGGCAGCGCTGCCCGCGCGCGCAGCCGAACACGCGGCGCTGCGTGCGCGACGCGACGCGATCGCGGCGGCGATCCGGGGCTCATGCCCCGAGGCCGTGCGCCGAGGACCGCTCGAGCCCGCACACGAGACCGGGCACGTGCTCTCGGTGACGCTGCCTGACGCCGAGGCCGAGGCGTGGGTCGCCGCGCTCGACGTCGAGGGCGTGGCCGTCTCTGCCGGCGCCGCCTGCAGCAGCGGGACGCAGGATCCCTCGCCCGCGATCACCGCGTTGCACGGGGCGCACGCTGCGCGTCACACGCTGCGGCTGAGCCTGGGCCCGGCGATCGACGACGACGCGGTCGCCCAGGTCGCCGCCGCCTTCGCGCGCGTTGCCGAGCGGATGCGCGCGCTACGGGGCTTCGCGCCAGCCGCGGGCTCCGCTACGCTCCCGCCGTCCGCGCGCCACGACGCGGGAGGGATGATCGAACGTTGAGCAGCGCGCTTCACGAACCCCACCCGACCGGACCCACCACCGAGGCGGCGATCGTCGAGCGCATGCGCGCCGAGATGCGCCTGCCGCCCGGCACGCGCGTCGCCGTCGCGATGTCGGGCGGCGTCGACTCGTCGACGGTGGCGGCGCTGCTCGTCGAGGCCGGCTACGAAGTCGTCGGGCTGACCGCGCGGTTGTACGACGAGCCCGAGGACGCCCGTCGTCGCGCCGGCAGCTGCTGTGCCCCCCGCGACGCCGCCGACGCACGGGCCGTCGCCGACGCGCTCGATATCCACCACTACGTCGTCGACGAGCGCGAAGCCTTCGCCGAGGCGGTGATCGCGCGCTTCGCCGAGGACTACCGCAGCGCGCGCACGCCCAACCCGTGTGTCGAGTGCAACCGCTCGCTGAAATTCGATCGGCTGCTGCGCCGCGCGCTGACGCTCGGGGCCGAGGCGCTCGCGACCGGCCACTACGCCCGCCTGCGCCCGGACGCCCTGGGCCGACCGCAGCTCTCGCGCGGCGTCGATGCGGACAAGGATCAGGCGTATTTCCTGCATCCGCTGCGGCCCGGTGCCGCGAACTGGCTGCGCTTCCCGCTCGGCGGCATGGACAAGACCGAGGTCCGCGCGCACGCCACCCGCCTCGGCGTGCCGGTGGCAGACAAGCCCGAGTCGATGGACCTCTGCTTCACCGGCGGCCTGCGCCCGGCCGATTGGGTGGCGCGACACGGCGGGGCCCCGGCCGGTGTCGTCGTCGATCTCGCCGGCACCCGCCTCGGCCGCCACGACAACCTCGCAGCGTTTACCGTCGGGCAGCGCCGCGGCGTGCCGATCCCCGGCCCTGCCGACCGCTACGTGGTCGAGAAGCGGGCCGACGGCACGATCGTCGTCGGCAGCAGCGACGATCTGCAGCGCGACGCCGTCACGCTCGACGCGTTCGGCACGATCGACGGCAGCTCGGTCGAGGTCGGCGCCCGCTTGCACGCCCAGCTCCGCCATCGCGGCGAGGCCCATGCGGCACGCGTGGTGGCGGCCGATGGCGAGCGACTCGCGCTGCGCTTCGATGCGCCGGTGCGCGCGATCGCGCCTGGTCAGAGCGTCGTGCTCTTCGACGGCGACCGCGTCGTCGGCGGCGGCCTGGTGGTGACCGAGGCCGCCCGATGAGGCCGACCCGGGCGGAGCTGCTGCAGGCGTTGGCCGAGCGCGTGGGGCATCGCTTCGAGGACGCCGGTTTGCTCGAAGCCGCGACCACGCACCCCTCCTACCGCAACGAGCATCCCGAGATCCTCGTGGACAATCAGCGGCTCGAGTTCCTCGGCGACGCGGCGCTCGATTTGGCGATCTCCGAGCGGCTCTACGTCGCACTGCCCGATCGCGGCGAGGGCGTGCTGACGATGCTGCGCGCGCAGGTCGTCTGTGAGCCGACGCTGGCCAGCGCGGCGCGCGCCGCGGGCGTCGGCGGGGTGCTGCGCATGGGCCGCGGCGAGCGGACGAGCGGTGGTGCCGAGCGGGACTCGGTGCTCTCGGACGCGCTCGAGGCGATCATCGGCGCGGTCTTCCTCGACGCCGGCTACGCCAAGGCACGCAAGGTCGCGTTGCGGTTGCTCGCCAGCCCGCTCGACGACGCGATCGTGGCCGGCACCGAGGCGGGACACGAGGCCCCGGCGCTGCTGCAGCACACCGGCAACTGGAAGACGGCGCTGCAGCAGCACCTGCAACGCCAAGCCCTGCCGCTGCCGCGCTACACCGTGACCGGCACCGACGGGCCGGCCCACGCGCCGCGCTTTCGGGTGCGCGTCCAGGCCGAGACCGACACGGGCACCGCCGGCGCCGAGGCCGAAGGCAGCAGCAAGAAAGCCGCCGAATCGGCCGCGGCCGCGGCGTTGCTCGCCGATCTGCTGGATCGCGAGGCCGAGGTCGCCGCCGCGGTCGAAGAGCCCGCGGAACACTCGCACTGACGTGCCGTTGGTGCTATCCTTTCGCGAGCGCCGCGATGCCTACCCGCGGCCTGGAGTCCGATCATGGTCGCCAACATCCCCGAATTCCTGCCCCAGCAGGTCCTCGATGGCGCGCACGCCGCCATGCTGGGTCTGCCGGAGATGCTCGTCATCCTCGCCATCGTGGTCGTGCTCTTCGGCGCGACCAAGCTGCCGCAGCTCGGCAAGGGCATGGGCGAGGCGATCGGCAATTTCAAGAAAGCGCAGCGCGACGCCATGGATGCCGAGCGCGAAGAGGTCGACGCCACCCCGCGCCTGACCAAGCAGAAGGGCGAGAGCGTTGACGTCGAGCTCGAGAAGCACGAGAAGCACGCTTGAGTGGTGCCGGCCCGATTCGGAGCCGGACTTGCAGGGGGCCACAGCATTCGCTTAGGCTCCACCGCCGCGGCGCCGAGCGCGTCGGGTCGGTAGCTCAGTTGGTAGAGCAGCGGACTTTTAATCCGTCGGTCGAGGGTTCGAGTCCCTCCCGGCCTACGGCCCCATCGTCTAGTCAGGTCCAGGACACCGGCCTTTCACGCCGACGACGCGGGTTCAAATCCCGCTGGGGTCACCCGGGCAACAGCCCGGACACGCAGCCACCGCCTCCTCGGGAGGCGGTGGCTGCGTTCGTTTTGCCGGCTTCCGCTGCCCCGAGGGGGCGATGAAGACGACACGGCGGGCGCTGGTGCTCTGCGGTGGCGGCGCAACCGGCGCGGCCTACGAGGTCGGCGTCCTCGCGGCCCTCGAGGCCGCGATGCCCGGCTTCCGCATCCAGCAGTTCGACATCTTCGTCGGCACCTCGGCAGGCGCGTTGATCGCGTCGCTGATGGCGTCGGGGGTCTCCGCGGCCCGGATGCTCTTCGCGCTGACCAACGAGGACGATTTCTTCCCGCTCAAGCGCAGCGACGTCTACCGCATCGACCCGCGAGACGCGCTGATCAAGCTCGCCGCGTTCGGGCGGGCGCTGCGCGCGGTCGGCTCCGCCGCACGGCACGATCCCGGCGGCACGCTCGCCGAGTTGGACCTGGCCGACCTCTCGCGCACCCTGCCCGACGGGATGTTCTCGCTCGCGGGCTACCAGCGCTTCATCGAGCGGTTCTTCCAGCGTCAGGGCCTCGGCACCTCGTTCGACGGCCTCGAACGCCACCTGCTGATCCCGGCCAATAACCTCGACACCGCCCATCGCGAGGTCTTCGGCCGCGGCTACCGGCTCGACGCGAGCATCCCCGAGGCGATCGTCGCGTCTTCGGCGATCCCGCTCTTCTTCACGCCGGTCCGAATCGGCCACAGCGATCTGATCGATGGCGGCACCGGCAAGGTCGCGCACATCGATCTGGCCGTCGCCGCGGGCGCCACCCACGTCTTGGTGGTCAATCCGATCGTGCCTTGGAACCTGACCCGCCGGCTCTCGGTGGATCGCCGACGGGGTCCGTTGCCGCGGGGCACCGTGACCCGGATCCGAGAGCGTGGACTCTGGGGCATCTGGAACCAAGCCTTCCGCATCTCGACCGCGACCCGCCTGCAGCTCGGCCTGCGACGCTTTCGGGCGGCACACCCGGAGTTGGGCCTCGCGTTGATCTCGCCGAGCGAAGAAGACGAGACGCTCTTCGTGACCAACCCGATGAGCACGGGCGCCCGCGCCCTGGTCGCGCGGCACGCGTTCGATCAGACGCTCGAGCGCCTGCGGGCGGGCGGTGAGGCGGTACGCGCGGTCTGCTCCGGCGACCCCGACGCGGGCCGACTCGACGGCATCAGCGACCCCGAAGACGACGCGAGTTGGCGCGGTCCGTAGTCGGCGCGAAAAGGTGCAGACGACCGGCGGACCTGCTATCGTTCGTGGCGGACCGGATCCCTAGAGAGGAGTGGAGTCATGCAGCTTTCGCACCGTCAGCCCGAGTTGGGCTCGATCCTCGCGCGTTGGATGCTCGTCGGCGCGCTCGCGGCCGCGCTCGCGGCGTGTGGCGCGACGCCACCGCCCGACGACAACGGCACCGACACCGGTAGCGTCGATACCGGCGGCGACGACGCCGCCATCGACGCCGGCACCGACACGGTCACCCTCGATGCGGGCTCCGACACCGCAGACTCCGGGACCGAAGACACCGGGACCGACACCGCGGACACCGCGACGGTCGAGGACGTGCAGGACACCTCCGGGTCGACCGACTCGGACACCACTGCGGACACCGCCGCGGACGACGTGGCCGAGACCGTCGAGGACGCCGGCCCGCCGCCGAAGAAGCTGCCGCTGCCCGATTGCGCGAAGAACTGCGCCGAGTGCAGCAAGTGCCCGGACACCCCGATGTGCTTGGCCGGCAAGTCCTACAAGAACGACTGCGAGGCAATCTGCGAGCTGCAGGCGTTCGATTGGCCGACGGGCTTCGAGCCGACCCAGGGCAAGTGCCCGGAGTGCAGCTTCTGCACGCCCGACGCGCCGAAGGAGGCGTGGTGCGCCACGCTGAAGAATGGCGCGCAGATCACCACCGAGACCAAGTGCGAGACCGAGTGCCTCGACCTCGCGACAGACAAGGGAATCAACCCGACCAAGGGTCCGTGCAAGAGCAAGTGCAGCCAGCCGCCGGAGAACGGTGGTGGCGGCTGCTCGCCGACGGCCTACCAGCCGGTCTGCAGCAAGAAAGACGGCACGACCTACACCACCGCCTGCGCGATGCAGAACTGCGACCTGCAGGGCTGCTACGCCGCCGGTCAGAGCGCGATGACGCAGGAGTGCACGCCCGGCACGATGGTCGTCGAGTGCCCCGGCGAGTGCTACGACGCCGGAAAGTGGGGCTCGTGCACCAATGATTGCAAGCCGGTCTGCGCCATCGGCAAGACGGGCAAGGCCATCTCGTACCGCAACGGCTGCATCGCCAACACCGAGAACGCCAAGGTCCTCTCCTGCGAGGGCGTCTCGACCACGCCGAAGGACAAGTGCTCGGCCGAGATGTACGGCACCGTCGGCACCGGCTGCTGCCCGGACGTCGACTACGGCTCGATCAAGCAGGTTTGCTACAGCAAGGGCACCGACGTCGCGGATTGGATGACCTTCCGCAACCAGGCCGAGTACAACTGCTTGATCCCGGACGCCGACAAGAAGCTCTGGACGTTCCAGTACCAGGGTCCCTGCATCGGCAACTGCCCGCTGACGCAGAAGCTCGTCTGCGGCGACGACGGTCAGCAGTGGGACAACGCCTGCCAGGCCAAGTGGTACAACGGCGACAGCTACACCTGGAAGGATGGCCCCTGCCCGAAGTAGGGCGGCTCCGAATCTCCGGCGGCGAGCGCCGCGACACCTCCGACCACCGCGACCGCCGGGGCAGCCAACGCTGCCTCGGCGGCCGTGTTTTCGGCCTCGGCCAGCGTCGTGCGCAGCGCGCGTTGTTGCGGGCGTCCCGCCCACTCGACGAACGCGAGTGGCGTCTCGCCCGGCCAGCCAGCGCTGCGCAGCGCCGGGATCCAAGCGCCGAGGCTGCGGACGCCCATCAAGAGCACGACCGTGAGCTGCTCGCGGTACGGCGGCACGTTGAAGTCACGGACGCCTTCACGCGGATGCGCCGAGACGACGCAGAACGCGTCGGCGACGCCGCGATGGGTGACCGGGATGCCAGCGAGCAAGGGGCCGGCGATGGCGCTGCTGATCCCCGGCACGACCAGGTGGGGGACGCCGCGCTCGGCGAGGAAGAGTGCCTCCTCGCTGCCACGTCCGAGCACGAAGGGGTCACCGCCCTTGAGCCGCACGACGCGGCGGCCTTGCTGAGCCAGGCGCGCCAATAGGGCGCAGATCTCGTCCTGCGGCAGCGCGTGGACGCCGGCGCGTTTGCCGACATCGACCTTTTCGGCCGGCAGGTCGACGTAGAGCGCCGGTTCGACCAATGCGTCGTGTACCACGACGTCGGCGGAGGCGAGCAGCCGGTGGCCGCGGAGCGTGATCAGATCCGGCGCGCCGGGGCCGGCGCCGACGAGGTAGACCACGCCGGGCAGGCAGCCTCCGTAGGGGTCTCGCAGCGGGACCGCGGCCACCGAGGCCGTAGGCGTGCGCTTCTCAGGACGGGCGTGATCGGGGACGTCGTGCATGGCGCGACGATGGCGCAGCCCGCGCACGGTCGGCAAGGGTCGCGCATGCAAGCGACCGCGTTTTCTGGCGCCGCGCGGTCGGGCCGCTAGGCTCGACCGCGCGGCGACCGCTCTCGTGTCGCCCACGAGGCCCGCAGTGTCCGATCCGTCGCCCGCGCCCGCGATGCCCGATTCCGTCGACACCGAGCAATTCAACGTCGTCGTGCGCGCGGTTCGGCACGTCATCGCCGGCACGCTCGACCTCTTCGAGGCCGTCGGCGACGTCATCCTCTTCGCGATCGGCGCGCTGCTCCGCCTGGTGCAGCCACCCTTCCGCATCGGTCACCTGATGACGACGATGGAGTTCGTCGGCGTCGGCTCGCTCGCCATCGTCCTGCTGACGGGCGTGTTCACCGGCGCCGTCTTCGCCATTCAGACCGCCGTCGCCTTCGAGATCTTCAACGCGAAGAGCCTGATCGGCGGCTCGGTCGCCCTGGCGCTGGTGCGCGAGCTGGCCCCGTCGCTGTCGGCGCTGATGGTGGCTGGCCGCGTCGGTTCGGCGATGACCACCGAGCTGGGCACGATGCGCGTGACCGAACAGATCGACGCGCTCGAGGTGATGGCGGTCGATCCGGTGCACTACCTCGTCGCGCCGCGCATCCTCGCCTGCATCGTGACGATGCCGCTGCTGACCACCGGCTTCAACGCGGTCGGGCTGTTCGGCGCCTACCTCGTCTCGACCGGCATGTTGGGCATCGACGACGCGATGTTCTTCTCCCGCATCTATCTCTGGGTGACGCCGGACGACATCGCGATCTCGTTGGTCAAGGCGCTGCACTTCGGCGCGGCGATCGGCGCGGTCGCGTCGTACAAGGGTTTTCACGCCAAGGGCGGTAGCCGCGGCGTCGGCCTCGCGACCACGAGCACCGTGGTGACCAGCTCGATCGTCGTGCTGGTGCTCGACTACGTCGTCACCACGCTCTGGATGCGCTAGACTCTCGCGCGCCGCGACCCTGGCGGCCCGGAGGAACCACACGACCATGGCTACCTACGCCGAAATCAGGTCCCGCGCAGCAGACCTCGAGGCCCGCCTCGACGAGCTGCGCGGGAGTCTTTGACTGGGACGGAAAGCAAGCCCGTCTCGCCGAGCTCGAGCACGTCGTCGCCGAGCCCGCCTTCTGGGATGACCCGGACGCAGCCCAAGTCCTACTGAAAGAGCGCACCTCGCTGGCCGACCTCCTCGGCGGCTTGCAGCGCATGGGTTCGACCGCGCAAGACGCTGTCGATCTGGCCGAGTTGGCCGAGATGGAAGGCGACGAGAGCGTGCTGGCCGAGCTCGACGCCAGCCTCGCCTCGGTCGAAGCCGAGCTCGATCGCATGGAATTCCAGCGCATGATGTCGTCGGAGACCGACCGCAGCAGCGCGATCCTGCAGATCAACGCGGGCGCGGGCGGCACCGAGTCGTGCGATTGGGCGAACATGCTGCTGCGCATGTACACGCGCTGGGCCGAGAAATCCGGCATGAGCGTGAGCCTGATCGACGTACTGCCCGGCGAAGAGGCCGGCGTGCGCAACGTGGTGCTGCAGATCGACGGCCCCTACGCCTACGGCTACCTCAAAGCCGAGAACGGCGTGCACCGCCTCGTGCGCATCAGCCCGTTCGACGCCGCCAAGCGCCGCCACACCAGCTTCGCGTCGGTCTTCGTCGTGCCCGAGGAGGACAACGAGATCGCGGTCGACATCAACCCCGCCGACTTGCGCATCGACGTCTACCGTGCGAGCGGCGCCGGCGGACAGCACGTCAACCGGACCGAGTCGGCCGTCCGCATCACGCACGAGCCCAGCGGCATCGTCGTGAGCTGCCAGGCCGAGCGGAGCCAGCACAAGAACCGCGACAAGGCGATGAAGGTCCTCGCGGCGCGCCTCGCCGACCTCGAGCGCCGCAAGCAGCGCGCCGCCCGCGAGGAACTCGAAGCCGCGAAGATGGGCATCGCCTTCGGCAGCCAGATCCGCAGCTACGTGCTCGCGCCCTACCGCATGGTGAAGGACCACCGCACCAGCCACGAGTCGCCACAGACCGATCTGGTCCTCGACGGCGAACTCGATGGGTTCATCAAGGCATGGTTGCTCGCCGACGCGGATCAGGCCGAAGCCTGAGCGCGCCGACTCGGGCGTTCAGCCGTGCCACGCGGCGGCGATGCGATCGACCTCCGCCCAGAACGCCTCGTCGGCCGCGGTGCTCTCGAGCAGCGCCGCCGCCTGGACGTTCTCTGCCACCTGAGCAGCACGCTTGGCGCCGGCGATCACGATGTCGACCGCGGGTTGCCGCAGCGCCCACGCCAGCGCGAGCGCCGCGGTGGGGACGCCGACGCGACGCGCGAGCAACGTCAGCCGCGAGGTCAGCGTCAGCGCGCGGAGGTAGCGCTTGCCGACGAAGCGGTCGTCGCGGGCGCGTAGGTCCGAGTCCGGGTAGCGTGTGGTCGCCGATTTGCTGCCCGTCAGCAGGCCCCGGCAGAGCGGCTCGTAGGCGAGCACCGCCAACCCCGGTGGCGGCGTGTGGGCGGCTGTCTCGAGTGGCCCCTCGAGCTCGCGCCGCAGCATCGAATACGGCGTCTGGAGGCTGACGATCGGGAAGGCCTCGCGTGCCACGCGCACCTGCGCAGCGTCGTAGTTGCACAGGCCGACCGCCTGCACCTTGCCCGCCCGCACCTGCTCGAAGAGCGCCTCGAGCGTCACCTCGAGCGGTGTGCCGCGCTGGCAGGGCCAGTGGATCTGCAGCAGCGGTAGGGTCTGGAGCCCCAAGCGCTGCAGGCTGGCGTCGATATCGGCGCGGACGTGGTCGGGGCTCAGATCGCTCTCGGCGTGCGCGCCGTCGCCGTCCCAACGGACGCCGACCTTGGTCGCGACGACCACCTCGCTCAGGCGATCGCCCAGGGCGCGCGCGAGCAAGCGATCGGCGTGGCCGTGGCCGTAGAGCGGGGCGGTGTCGAAGAGGCGGACGCCGGCGTCGTAAGCCGCCCGCATCGCGGCGATGGACGCGTCATCGTCGACGTCGTCACCCCACCAAAGACCACCGGCTGCCCAGCAGCCGTGCGCGACGACGGTGGCGTCGAGCGTGGTGCCGGGCAGCCGGAAGGTCTTCACGGACTGCAGTGTCGCGAACGACTACTTCTTCGTCTCGTCGAGATCGGCCACCGACAGCGAGAACTTCTTGCGCAGCTCGTCCGGGACGGGCGGGAGGTTTTCGAACTTGTCGCCGACGTCCATCTCCGGCATCTCGCTCGGGGTCAGGCCGCCCTCCTCGTAGGTCACGGCGGACATGAACCACGAGGTCTCGCTGAACTTCTTGCTCGAGCGCTTCTTCGGGGCCGACTGCGGGGCCGCGGCCATCGAGGGCGCACCGCCCTGCACGGCCTTCCATGCATCGGCGAGCTCGGCGACCTGCGTCGCGCCGACCCACTTCTGCGTGCGACCGTCGAACACGTACTCGTCGGCGCGAAGCTGGCCGTTCTTGACCATGTCGGACAGGGCCTCGATCGAGTACTGCTTCGGCTGGCCGTCACGCTGGATGTAGAACGTCATGTTGGTCGTGCTCCAAGGTCGTCGATGCTTCGCGGCGACCTGCCACTGTCGCTGCCGTGTACCGGCTCGTCCCACGATGCCGGAACTGGCGCGCGTATCGCTCCAATCGCTCGAACCCCGTTCCCGGGCCTCTTCCCTCTGTATAGTCCACTCGACCGACACGCGCAACAGCGTACGCGCCGTCCGCGGACGTGTTCAGGCGCCGGTCGAGGCGGCGCGAACCCAGCCCTCGGCGTGCTGAACCGCCCTGCCCTGCGCTGCGAGGTGGAGCAGATGCGCGCGCATCGAACGCAGCGCGATCGGCCACAGCCGGCGCGGCGTGTCGCCGTAGGCCTCGGGCAGCAATGCGTCATCGGTGCGCGGCGTGTCGCCGAGGGCCTCGAATACGCGCGCTTCTCGTGCGAGCCGATGCGCCGCCGTGCCGCGCAGCACGGTGATCGGGTCGTGGAGCACGCCTCCGTGCGCCGGCACCGCCAGCCGAGGCTCCGCGGCGGCGACGCGTTCGAGCGAAGCGAGATACAGCGCCATGTCACCGTCACGCGGATCGATCAGGATCGTCCCCTCGGCCGCAATCAGGTCGCCGACGATCACGGCCCCGGGGCGATCGGGCCCCTGCCGAAGCAGCGCCAGGTGTCCGGGCGCGTGGCCGGGGGTGTGCAGCGCGCGCCACACGTCGTGGCCGACCTCCGCGACGACGTCGTCGTCTTCGATATCGCCCTGCGCCACGAAGGGGAGCAGCGGAACGGTCGCGGCGTGGCACCGGATCGGGATCGCCATGGCCCGCGCCAGCGGCTCGGCCATGGCGATGTGGTCGCGATGATGATGCGTGAGGACGATCGCGTCCCAACGCCAGCCTGCCTGCTCCTGTAGGAGGCGGCAGAGCGCGACGGTCCGATCGAGGCCGGCGGCGTCGGGGCAGGAGGGGTCGACGATCACGGCGCGATCACGGCCGCAGAGCACGTGGTTGGTCGTAGTCGCGGGCGGCAGGGTCGGCGTGCGCAGGGGCAGTCGGAGCAGGCCCGACTCGACCCATTCGGCGCCGTGTGCGGCCGCGGCCGCGGCCTCGGCGCGCTCGACGGGCCCGCGTGGTCGGGGCGACGTGGGGGCATCGTACGAAACCATCTCGACCTCCGAAGGGCCGACACTGCTTGACAGCCCAGGGCACCGCAAGTAGAACGCGCGTCCGCTCAGGGGCGACCGACCGCCCGGAGGAAGAAACGATGTCCCGTGTCTGCGAATTCACTGGTAAGCGTCCCCTGGTTGGCAACCGCGTCAGCCACGCCAACAACAAGACGAAGATGCGTCAGCTGCCGAACCTGCAGAGCAAGCGCATCTGGGTGCCGGAGTTCGGCGGCTGGGTTCGCGTCCGCCTGTCGACCCGCGCGCTGCGCTCGATCGCCAAGCTCGGCTTCGTGTCGTACTGCCGCAAGCAGGGCATCGACACCGCGCGGTTCGCGGCCGCTGCTTCGCGCAGCCCGAACTAGCGCAACCCGCTCGCGACTCGCGGCCCGGATCCTCACGGATCATGGGCCGCGCGGCGTTTTTGGCGCGCCCCGCGACGCACGCCAGGGCGCCCGGTCCGCGGCCGCGCGTCTCGCCTCCGCGGCCCCCTTCGATGCGTCGGGAAGCTAGAGCCCGAGCTGCCGGCGGAAATCGGCGAGCGTGGCGTGCAGGCCGTCGCGCAACGAGGTCGTCGGCGACCAGCCCAACTCGGTTCGAGCTCGCGTGATGTCCGGGCGCCGGCGCTTGGGGTCGTCGGTCGGCAGGGGCTCGCGAGAGATCTCCACGCCGCCCACCAGATCCGCGATGATCTGCGCGAACTCGTTGACGGTGTGCTCGTCCGGGTTGCCGAGGTTGTAGGGCATCGCGTCGCCCTGCTCGAGGACGCGCACGATCCCGTCGACCAAATCGTCGATGTAGCAGAACGAGCGGGTCTGGCTGCCGTCGCCGTAGATGGTCAGCTTCTCGCCGCGCAGCGCTTGGCAGGCGAAGTTCGGCACCACGCGGCCGTCGTCCGGGCGCATGCGGGGACCGTAGGTGTTGAAGATGCGGATGATCCGCGTGTCCAGCCCGCGCTCGCGATGCCAAGCCATCGTGGCGGCTTCCGAGAAGCGCTTGGCCTCGTCGTACACGCTGCGTGGGCCGATCGGGTTGACGTTGCCCCAATAGCTCTCGACCTGCGGATGCACCAGCGGGTCGCCGTAGACTTCCGAGGTCGAAGCCAACAAGAAGCGGGCGCCCTTGCGCTCGGCGAGCTCGAGCAGGTTGTACGTGCCGAGCGAGCCGGCGCGCAGCGTGTGCACCGGGCGCGCGAGGTAGTCCGGCGGCGACGCGGGCGAGGCGAAGTGCAGCACGGCGTCGACCGGCCCCTGCACGTCGAGTGGCAACGACACATCGGCCTGAACCTGCTCGAGCGGCCCTTGCACCCCTTCGAGGTTGTGGGCACGGCCGGTGCAGTGGTCGTCGAGCGAGACGACCTGCCAGCCATCGGCGAGAAAACGACGCACGAGCGCCGAACCGACGAATCCGGCACCACCTGCGATCACGACACGACGCTGCATTCCGCACCTCCGGGAGGGGCTCCGAGAGCCGGCTCCGTTTGGCCGTTTCGGCGGCGAGTGTCAAGGCGCGGGGTCCGCGCGGGCCGGATTCGCCGCCTTCGCGGCCGAGTTGGCAATTCTCGGTCGAAACTCTACGCTCGCGCGCCCGTGGCTGCGGTCCCCTTTTCTTGACGATCGGGGGGCTGCGGCCACCATCGCCGTGGCCCGGAGGGCCGCGCAACCCGCCAAGGTACGATGTCGCAAGCTCACGAAACCCTGTACGACCGAATCCGTCACCTCCTCTCGCGAGCGACCGCCGAGGTGCTGCCCGAGGCCGTCGCGCCCGGCAGCATCGGCCTCGAGCGCCCGCGTGTCGCCGAGCACGGTGATCTCGCGACCAACGTCGCGTTCGGCCTGTCGAAGGCCGCGCGCAAGCCGCCACGGGCCATCGCCGAGGCGCTGGTCGAGGCGCTCGGCCGCATCGACGGTCGGGACGGCGACGCCCTACTCGCTGCCGCCGAGGTCGCGGGCCCGGGCTTCCTGAACCTGCGCCTCTCGGCCGCGGGCTGGCAAGGCGCCATCGCCGACGCCGAGCGCGACGGAGCCGACTACGGCAAGGGCAGCGTCGGCGCCGGCGAGCGCGTGCTGCTCGAGTTCGTCAGCGCGAACCCGACCGGCCCGATGCACGTCGGGCACGGCCGCGGCGCGGTCTTCGGTGACGCGCTCGCGCAGCTGTTGCGGCATGCCGGCTTCGACGTGACGAGCGAGTACTACATCAACAGCGTCGGCAACCAAATCGCCAAGATGGGCGAGAGCGTGTGGTGCTGGCTGCGCGCTGCCGACAAGCGCGCTGCCGCGCTGGCGATCTGGGCGCAGGGCGATCCGGTGCCCTTCCCCGACGGCTTCCCGCAGGGCTTCCCCGAAGACGGCTACCGCGGCGCCTACATCGCCGAGATCGCCGACGCGCTCGCCGGCGACGGCAGCCTGCACCTCGGCGTGGACGCCCCCTCCTGGGCCGACGACGCTTGGTGGGCCGCCGCCGAGCCCGAGAGCCGCGGCGGCCGCGCCGACGACCGCGCGTTGGCCCGCAAATCGTGGCAGCAGATGATGACGCGCATCGAGGACGACCTCGCCCTGCTCGGCATCCGCTTCGACGCCTTCTTCTCCGAGCGCGTGCTGCACGGCCTGGACGTGGATCCCCGCCGCGGCAGCAAGCACGACGCGGTGCGGGACTGTGCGACGCGCCTGCAGGCGCACGGGTGGGTCGCCGAGGGCGAGGGCGATGACGCCGGCGCGCTATTCTTCCGTGGCACCCGCGAGGACGTGCCCAAGAGCTACCGTGACAGCAAGGACCGCGTCGTGCTGCGCAGCGACGGGCGTCCGACCTACTTCGCCGCCGATATCGCCTACCACGACGACAAGCTCGCGCGCGGCTACGACCACCTGATCAACGTGCTCGGCGCCGACCACCACGGCTACGTGCCGCGCCTGAAGGGCGTCATCCACGCGCTCGGCGATCTGCGTCGTGCCGAGGGCGATCCGAACGCCGAGCGTTGGTCGGGCGACCGGCTCGAGGTGCTGCTGATGCAGATGGTCGCGCTGCTGCGGGACGGTCAGCCGGTGCCGATGGGCAAGCGCTCGGGCGAGTTCGTGACGCTACGCGACGTTGTGCAGGAAGTGACGACCGCCGAGGCGAGCTCGGGTCGCGACGCGGTGCGCTTCCTCTTCCTGACCCGCAAGGGTGACGCGCAACTCGACTTCGACCTCGAGGTGGCGCGACGCACGTCGATGGACAACCCGGTCTACTACGTCCAGTACGCGCACGCGCGGCTGTGCTCGTTGTTGGAGCGGGCCGAGTCGGAGGGCCACGCGCTCGACCGCGCCGCGTCGCTGGCACCGCTGGCGAGCGACGACGAACGGACGCTGGCGATGGCGATCGCCGCTTGGCCCGAACTCGTCAGCCGCGCCGCCATCGGCCGTGAGCCGCACCAAATCGCCTTCTACGCCATGGATTTGGCCCGCGCGCTGCACGGGTGGTACTCCCGTGGCAAGGCACCCGAGGCGCGCGTCATCACCGACGACGCCTCGGTCACCGCGGCTCGTTTGCGCCTCTGCGCTGGCGCGCGGGTGGTGCTGCACAACGCGTTGGCCCTGCTCGGCGTGAGCGCGCCCGAGCGGATGGTCCAACTCGGCGAGGACGAGGCCGCCTAGGCCAATTCGGGAGGGGACGTGGCGCTGCGAGACTTCGACCGGGTACGCGAGCGGATCGTGCTTCGCCTCGAGGTTCGACACCTTGCGGGCGGCACGCTGCTGTTGGTCGGCGCGGTCTCGGGCGCGTTCTGGGGCGGTGTGCGCTACGGAACCGGTTTGCAGCGCGCCGAGCAGCAGGTCGCGTGTGCGCCGCAGGAGTCGGGGCCGCAGCGTGGCATCGAGGTCGCCGCCCTGCCCGCTCCGGGTGTGATGTCCTCGCGTAGGCCTCCCGTCCTGCCGCGTCGGCTCGCCGCCGACGTCGCGCACGCCGACGCGCCGCTGGCTCCGACGCTGCAGGACTTGGCGCGGATGGGCATGGTCGCCGCGGCACAGGAGGCCGCCCCTGTCCGCGCGGCCGCTGCAGACGAAAGCGCGGAGCACGCCGAGACCAGCGAAACCAGCGAGAACGCCGCAACGCCGGCGACGGACGCGCCGGTCGGATCGATCGCCGCCGCCGCGTCGACGGTGATTCCGCCGGCGCGCGAGCTGCCCGAGGACGCGCTGCGCAGCGAGGCGGCGGCGCCGTCGGCGTCGGTGAGCTCGCAGACGCCTGCCGACGAGCAACCCTGCCGCGTCGACGTGGCCTACAGCCTGCCCGTGACCGACGACGGCCGGGCGTTGCAGTCGCGGTCCGACAGCGTCGGCCAGAGCGTCGAGCTCGATCTGCGGGCACGCACGGTCGCGGCGCTGAACCCGGACGGGATCGCGGCGCTCGCTGCGCCGCCGACTCCCGCGCCGGTTCAGGGTTCCGAGCAGGTGCAGGCCGCCGATGCCCCTGCTGCCACCGAGGTCGCTGCCGCCCCCGAGCCGCCGGCTGCCGCCGAAGAGACTGCCGCGACCCAAGCACCTGCCACGGCCGAGCCTGCGGTCGCGGTGGCCCCTCCGGCGGCGAGCACCCCGACCAGCGCCCGCGACGGCCGCACGTTCTTCGTCCAGGTCAAGTCGCTGCGCAGCGAGAGCGAGGCGGAGGCTTTCGCCGCCGGGCTCCGCGCGAAGGGGTGGCGGGTGAAGATCCAGCGCGCCGATCTGAACGACCAGGGCACCTTCTTCCGCATCCGCCTCGGGCCCTACACCGGCATGGCGCGCGCGCAGGCCGTGCGTGCACGTTTGCGCCAGAGCACGGGGTTCGATGCCCTGGTGATGTCGACCGCCAACGACTGATGTGATACGCCCGCGACGCTGCCGGATGCAGCGAAGTGGAGCGGTCGATGGCGAAGAAGACCTCGAACAACGGCAAAGCGTCGCGCAACGCGAATCGCCACAACGGGATCGACCAGGGGCTGCAGCCCGCGGAGCGCCCGGCGGGGATGGCGTCGTCCGATGCGACGGTGGACATCCCCTCCGATGTGTTGGGATTCCAGACCACCGCCGATGTCGAGGTTCTCGCCTCGGTGATCGAGCAGGATCGCGCCCAGCGCAGCCTCGAGCTCGGTCTGGGTATCGACCGTCCGAACTACCACGTCTACGTCGCCGGCGCCTCGGGGACCGGAAAGCGCAGCCAGCTGCGGGCGATGCTCGAGCGACTCGCGCCCAAGCGGAAGACACCGCCGGACGTGGTCTACGTACACAACTTCGACGAGCCCGAGGCGCCGTTCGCGATCACGCTGAAGGCGGGCCACGGCGACCGGCTCAAGCGCGCCGTCGAGGAGGTGCTCGAGGAGCTGCTCGACGCGCTGCCCAAGGCGTTCCACGGGCGGCCGCACCAGGAGTCGCTGCAGCGCGCGGTGTACGAGGGCAACCTACGCAGCACCGAGGCCTTCCATCTGCTGCGCAGCGCCGCGGCCGAGCTCGGCTTCGAGGTCCGCGCGACCGGCGACGGCGAGATCTCGATGGCGCCCGTGGTCGACGGTGAACCGCTCGGCGACAAGGAGGTCTACGCCCTGCCCGAAGATCAGCGCCGCACCATCGAGAAGGCGCGCGAACAGGTCGAGCCCTTGTTCACGGACTTCTTGCAGGCGCAGCGTGAGCTCGAGCGCGATACGCAGGAGCGGCTCCACGAGGCGACGCGTGCGCTCGCGGCCGCGGTCGGCAAGGCACCGTTCGCGCGGCTGCGCAAGCGCTACCGCAGCGGCGGCGCCAAGCTGCGCGCCTTCTTCGACGCCCTCTACGAGGACTACTGCAAGCACATCGAGCGCTTCTTGCCCGACGAGGAGGACGATGCCGGCCACGGTGAAGGCCGCGCGCCCGACCCCTTCGTCGCCTTCCGAGTCAAGGTCGTGGTCGACAACAGCAAGACCAAGGGCGCGCCGGTCATCTTCGAGACGCACCCGACGTTCTATCGGATGTTCGGCAAGATCGAGCGCCGCGTCGAACAGGGCATCTACTTCACCGACCACACGATGATTCGGGCCGGCTCGTTGATGCTCGCCAACGGCGGCTTCCTCGTCTGCCACGCCGCCGATCTCTTCCAGTTCCCGGGGGTGTGGGAGAACCTGAAGTCCTCGATGCGCAACCGCGAGGTGGCGATCGAGGACCTCGGCGAGTCGGCGGGCCTGCTGCCGACGTCGGGGCTGAAGCCCGAGCCGATCCCGATCAGCTTCAAACTCGTGCTGATCGGCGGCAACACGCTCTACCACACGCTCTACCGGATGGATGACGACTTCCGGAAGATCTTCCAGGTGAAGGCCGATTTCGACGACGAGATCCGCCGCTCGGACGACTCGCTGCAGAGCTACGTGCGCTTCATCGCGACCGCCGCGCACAACAACGACTGCCTGCCGCTCGACCGCGAGGCGGTCGCCGAAGTGATCCGTCACGGCTCACGGCTGACCGAATCCCAGAAGAAGCTGACGCTGCGCTTCAACGTGATCAGCAACCTGCTCGTGGAGGCGACCTGGCACGCGCGATTGGCCGGCCAGAAGCTGATCGGCGTCGAGCACATCCGGCTCGCCATTCGCGAGCGAACGGCGCGTTCGTCGCTGATCGCCGACAAGATGCACGAGGACATGCTCGACGGGCTGGTGCTGCTCGAGAGCGAGGGCAGCCGAGTGGGTGTGGTCAACGGCTTGGCGGTGCTCTCGGTCGGTGAGCACGAGTTCGGCCGTCCGTTCCGCGTCACGGCGCGGGTGTTCGCGGGGCAGGAAGGCGTCGTCAACATCGAGCACGAGGTCGATATGTCCGGCGAGCTGCACGACAAGGGCGTGCAGATCCTCACCGGTCTGATGGGCGACCGCTTCGCGCGCCGTGAGCCGGTCTCGATGACCGCGACGGTGACCTTCGAGCAGAGCTACGGCGCGGTCGACGGCGACAGCGCCAGCTCGACCTGGCTCTTCGCCATCCTCTCGGCGCTCGCGGGCGTGCCGATCGATCAGGGCATCGGCGTCACCGGCTCGATCAACCAGCTCGGCGAGATCCAGCCGGTCGGCGGCGTGAACACCAAGGTCGAGGGCTTTTTCCGCTTCTGCCAAGCGCGCGGGCTGACCGGACGGCAGGGCGTGATCCTGCCGGCGCAGAACGTGCAGCACCTGATGCTCGACGACGACGTCCGCGAGGCGATGGACACCGGCCGCTTCCACGTCTGGCCGATCCACACCATCGAGGAAGGCATCGCGATCCTGACCGGCTACGACGCCGGCACGCAGGACGAAGACGGCAACTACGCGCCCGACACCGTGATGGGTCGCGTCGCGGCCCGGCTCGCCGAGCTCCGCGGCAGCGCCGAAGACGCCGGCAGCAAGGGCGGCGGCCGACGAACGTCGAGCGGAGGCGGCACGCGCCGCAGCGTCCGCAGCTACGTCGACGACGACGACTTCGAGTAGCGGCGCCGGGAGAGCAGCCCCGCGAGCAGCAGCCCCACGAGCCACCACATCCCCGCGTCCGCGCCACCGGAGCGCGGGCCGGTCGACGCCCGGCAGCTCGGCTCCGCGGCACCGACGCGGGTGCAGCCGGGCTCGTCGGTGAAACCGTCGCAGTCGTCGTCGAGATCGTTGCCGCACCACTCCACGTCTTCGGGCGGGGTCGGGTTCGCCAGGCAGATGCTGCTCGTCGTAGGCGAGCCGTCGTCGGTCGCGCGGCAGACACGCTTGCCGAAGACGCGGCAGATGCCCAAGCCGACCGAGCATTGCTCGCCGATGCCGAACTCCTCGTCGGTCTCGCCATCGCAGTCGTCGTCGAGGTTGTTGCCGCAGACCTCGGCGCCGGGCTCGGCGGTGACGGCGACGCAGCGGACGGCGCCGTCCGGGGCGCAGGCGAGCACGCCGGCCGCGGCGCACTGGCCCTGGCCGGCGGTGCAGTCTTGGCCGAGGCCGAGCTCCTCGTCGGTCAGACCGTCGCAGTCGTTGTCGAGGCCGTCGCAGCGCGTCTCGGTGGCTTGGTGGGCCTCGGGCAACGCGCAGGCCGGTCCTTCGGGCGTACAGATGGCGTGCGCCGTCTTGCAGACGCCCGGGCCTCCGCACGCTTGCGCCGAGAGGTCGGGCAGCTCGTCGGTCTCGCCGTCGCAGTCGTCGTCCTTGCCGTTGCAGAGCTCGACCGGGACCGGGCCGCAACCGCCGCAGGCGTTCTGCAGGCCCTCGTCGGTCTCGCCGTCGCAGTCGTTGTCGAAGCCGTCGCAGAGCGTCTCGCTGACGCTCTCGTAGCCGTAGGGGTAGGTGCAGACGAAGCCCGCCTTGCCCTGACAGCTCGCGACCGGTGAGCCGTCGAGGAGCGGACCAGCGCAGATGCCGAGCGAGAGGCAGGTATCGACCGGCGCCACCGCGCCCTCGTCGGTGCTGCCGTCGCAGTCGTCGTCGACGCCGTTGCAGGCCTCGAGCGCGATCGGGCTGGTCTGCTTGTTGTCGTCGTCGCAGTCGCCGGTGGCGAAGGTGTAGCCGTCGCCGTCGAGATCGCAGTGATCGTTGGGCTTGCCCGGCGTCGGCTTGGCCGGCGAGCCGGCAGCGGTCGTCTGGCACCAGGTGGCGACGTCGTCGTTGTCGCAGATATCGGCGTGGGCGGGGTCGAGGCTGAACGCCGTCTGCCAGACCGCGTCACCCGAGGGCGGCGTGCCCGAGGTACAGAGGTTGTACTTGAACAGGTCGATCGGTCCGGTGGGGCTCAGGATTTCGAGCTTCACGTCACAGACGGGCAACACGAAGCTCGCGCCCATGTCGAGCATCGAGAGGCCGAAATAGGGTCCGGGAGGCTTGCCGCCGCCCGGATCCGGCGGCAGGTGGCCGATGAGCAGGACTTCGCCCGATGGGAGCGCGTCGACGGTGTCGCCGAGGTTGAACTCGAGCACGCCGTTCTCGGTCGGCGCGGCGCCGCCGATGCCCTTGGCGGTGACGCGGACCACGACGTTGGAGAGCGAGACCGCCCCGTCGCCGGGGTTGAGGATCTCGAGCCAGCGCGGCTTGGCACCGATGCCGACCTGGAGCTCCGAGAGCACCAGCGAATTCGCGGGCATCGGGCAGCCGCCCTTGGCCGGCGCGGCGGCGTGCGCCGTCGAGACGAACGCGATCATCGCCAAGGCGGCGGCGAAGGGGGCACGACGGCGATGGCGAATGCGAGCGCTCACGGACGGCAGCATAGCGTCGCCCGGTCGCGAATCCAGAAGCCGACGCGAACCGGGGCTGCGGCTACTCCCACTCGATGGTGCCGGGGGGCTTGCTGGTGATGTCGTAGACCACGCGGTTGATGCCGCGCACCTCGTTGATGATGCGCGTGGAGATGCGACCGAGCAGCGCGTGCGGCAGGTCGGCCCAATCGGCGGTCATGCCGTCGACCGAGCGGACGGCGCGCACGGCGGCGGTCGACTCGTAGGTGCGGGCGTCGCCCATCACGCCCACCGAGCGCACGGGCAGCAGCACGGCGAAGTACTGCCAGAGCTCGCGTGCGCCCTCCCAGGCGTCGATCTCGGCGCGGACGATGGCGTCGGCGGCGCGCACCAACGCGACGCGCTCCCGGTCGATGGCGCCGGCGACGCGCACGGCCAGGCCGGGCCCCGGGAAGGGCTGCCGCCAGACCATCGCCTCGGGCAGGCCGAGCTCGACGCCGAGCGCGCGGACTTCGTCCTTGAACAGCTCGCGCAGCGGCTCGCACAGCTGCATGTTCATGCGCTCGGGCAGGCCGCCGACGTTGTGGTGGCTCTTGATCGTGGCCGAGGGGCCGCGGAACGAGACCGACTCGATCACGTCCGGGTAGAGCGTGCCCTGGGCCAAGAAATCGTAGCGCTGGCCCGTGGCGCGGGCGGCGTCGTCGAAGACGTCGATGAAGGTGTGGCCGATGATCTTGCGCTTGCGCTCAGGGTCGGCGACGCCGTCGAGGGCGTCGAGGAAGCGGTCGGCCGCGTCGACGGTGACCAACGGCAGGCCGAGGCCGTCCTGGAAGATGTGCTGGACCTGATGCGCCTCGCCCTCGCGGAGCAGGCCGTTGTCGACGAAGACGCAGGTCAGGCGGTCGCCGATGGCGCGGTGCAGCAGCGCGGCGGCCACGCTGGAGTCGACGCCGCCGGAGAGGCCGCAGAGCACGCGGCCGTCGCCGACCTGCTCGCGGATCTGCGCGATGGCGGTGTCGACGAACGAGGCCATGGTCCAGCCGCGGGTGCAGCCGCAGACGTCGTGCACGAAGGCGTCGAGCAGGTCGCGGCCGTGCGCGGTGTGCACGACCTCGGGATGAAATTGCACGCCGTAGCGGCGCGCCTGCGCGTCGCCCACCGCGGCGACCATGCCGTCGCGGCTGCGGGCGAGGACCTCGAATCCGGGAGCCGGCTCGGCGACGTGATCGCCGTGGCTCATCCAGACGGTCTCGTCGACGCCGGCCGTCCAGCGGCCCAGCACGCCGCGGTCGCCGAGGACCTCGACCGCGGCGCGGCCGAATTCGCGGGTCTTGCCGGCCTCCACGCTGCCGCCGAGGGCGCGCGTCATCGCCTGCAGGCCATAGCAGATGCCGAGGATCGGCACGTCGAGCTCGAGCAGGCCCTCGGGCAGCTGCGGGGCGTCGGGGTCGTAGACCGAGGACGGGCCGCCCGAGAGCACGATGCCGCGCGGGGCGAAGGCAGCGATGTCTTCGACGCTGCGCGTGCAGGGCCAGATCTCGCAGTAGACGTGGCTCTCGCGGATGCGGCGCGCGATCAGCATCGTCGTCTGCGAGCCGAAGTCGAGGACGAGGATGCGGTCGGCGGTCTCGGCGTGCATGGCGGCTCCTGCGGGCGCGTGACGCCCGGACGGATGGCTAGGGCGCGTAGTTCGGCGCGGGGCGGCTCTGCGAGACGCCGTGGACGTGGCTCTCGCGCAGACCGGCTGTGGTGATCTGCACGAAGTTGGCGCCCTCGCGGAGGGCCTTGAAGTCGACCGCGCCGTTGTAGCCCATGCCGGCGCGCAGCCCGCCCATGAGCTGGTGCACGACGTCGCCGAGGGGGCCGCGCGAGGGCACGCGTGCCTCGACGCCCTCGGGCACGAGCTTGTCGGCGTCGCGGGTCTGCTCCTGGAAGTAGCGGTCCTTGCTGCCCTCGGCCATCGCGCCGAGCGAACCCATGCCGCGGTAGGCCTTGTAGCGCACGCCGCCCTCGACCACGAAGTCGCCGGGCGTCTCGTCGGTGCCGGCGAGCAGCGAGCCCACCATCACGGCGTCCGCGCCGCCCGCCATGGCTTTGACGATGTCGCCCGAGTGCTTGATGCCGCCGTCGGCGATGATCGTGACGCCCTTGTCGCGGGCGACGGCGCTGCACTCCAGCACCGCCGTCATCTGCGGCACGCCGACGCCGGCGACGATGCGGGTGGTGCAGATGCTGCCCGGTCCGATGCCGACCTTGACGACGTCGGCGCCCGCGTCGGCGATCGCGGCGACGGCGGCAGGGGTGGCGACGTTGCCGGCGCAGAGCGCGAGCGCCGGGAAGCGGGCGCGCAGGCGGCGGACGGCGTCGAGGACGTTCTTGCTGTGGCCGTGGGCGGTGTCCACGACGAGAAGATCGACGCCGGCGGCGACCAAGGCGGCGGCGCGCTCGTCGCAGTCGGCCCCCGGACCGACGGCGGCGGCGACGCGGAGGCGGCCCTGCGCGTCGCGGCAGGCGAACGCGGGCTGCGCCTCGGGCGGCTCGGCCTTGACGATCGTGACCTCCTCGGCCTGCCGCGCGATGCTCAGGTTCTTGTGGATCACGGCCAGCCCCCCGAGGCGGGCCATGGCGATCGCGGCGCGATGCTCGCTGAGCGTGTCCATCGCGGCGGCGAGCAGGGGGATGCCGAGCTCGAAGCCGTCGCGCAGGCGCGTGCGCAGCGAGACCTCGCGCGGCACGACCTCGGAGTAGTTCGGCATCAACAGGACGTCGTCGTAGGTCAGCGCGATCTTCATGGCGCACTCCTCTCGTCGCGCCGCAGCAGGGCGCGGCAGCGAGCGAGCAATTCGGGCAACTCGAAGGGCTTGGCGAGGTAGTCGTCGGCGCCGGCGTCGAGCGCGCTCACCTTGTGACCGACGTCGCTCTGGCTGGTCAGCATCAGGATCGGCGCGAGCGTCCCGCGGGCGCGCAGGGCGCGGGCGGTCTCGATGCCGGTCTGGCCGGGCAAGTTGATGTCGAGCAGGTACAGGGCGTACGGGCCGGCCGAAGCGAGCGCCGCCTCCCCGCTGCCGACGACGTCGACCGCGTAGCCTTCCTGCTCGAGGACGAGCGCGACCATCGTGGCAATGAGGTCGTCGTCTTCGCAGAGCAGGATCCGGCGCATCGCGCGGCCTGCCTACGCGATCGCGCCCTCGGGAGCAAGGGGCAGCGCCAGCCGGAAGGTCGCGCCCTGCCCTTCGCCGGCGCTCTCGGCGTGGAGATCGCCGCCCATCCCGCGGGCCAGACCGCGCGCGATCCAGAGGCCGAGGCCGGTTCCGCGTCGCGTCCCGGCGCCGCCGGCCTCACGCACGAAGGGCAAGAAGAGCGACTCTGCGCGGCCCGGCGCGAAGCCGATGCCGTCGTCGGCGATCTCGACGACGACGCGATCGCCCTCGCAACGCGCGGCGATCGTCACGGTCCCGCCGCCGTATTTGGTGGCGTTGTCCAGGAGGTTGTCGAGGATCGAGCGAATGGCGGCCAGATCGCCGCAGGCCGACCGACAACCCTGCGCGATCGTCAGCTCGAATCGAACCGGCGCGGCCGGGATATCCGCGCGCGTCTCGACCTGCGCCCGGAGCAGCCCGGCCAGATCGACCGCTTCGGCCGCGAGCGCCGCGCCGCTGCGCAGCCGCTGCGCCAGCAGAAGGTTCTGCACCAGCGCCTCTTCGCGCTCGACGCTGCGGAGCGCCCTGCCCGCGAGCTCGACCAGGCGTTCCGGGGGCATTCGGCCGCTCTCGATCGTCTGCAGCACGGCCTTGATGCCGGCCAGCGGCGTCTTCATCTCGTGCGTGACGCGCGAGAGAAAGCCCTCCATCTCCTCGTGGAAGCGGCGCTCGGCGCGGAACAGGCGGTAGAGCATCGCCACCACCGCCAACAACAACGAACACAGCAATACGCCCTCGCCGGCGAGCATCAGCCGCTTGCGGGCGTAATGCGCCTCGAGATCGGCGGTGGTCGCGCGGGTCGCGAGCAGCCGCAGCGGCGGCTCGATCGGCGCGCCGACGTCGTCGGGAGCCGGCGCACCGTGATGGACGACGAAGCGGGCATCGTCGGCGAAGGGCCCGGGCGGCGGCAGGGTGCGGCTCGCCCGTAGGCGCGCGGCATGCACCGCGGCGGCGTCGACCAAGCTCTGCCGAAGCAGCTGATGCTCGGTGTTCAGCGCGCGATCGAGCAGGACGATCCACCACACGCCGAGCGCGATGAGCAGCACGACAGCGGCCACGAACAGGCCGCGGCCGAGCCGGGAGGTGGTGCTGCCACCGGCGCCCGGCAGCGCGCCCCGGCCCATCGGCATGATCAGCCGGCCTGCGCCGCGTCGAGCTCGACGATCGCGTCGACCAACGCGTCCACGTCGGCCTCGGTGTGGGCAGCCGAGAGGAAGAGCACCTCGTAGGCCGAGGGCGGCAGGAAGAAGCCGGCGTCGAGCAGCGGCCGATGCAGCGCGTTGAAGCGCGCGACGTGGCGATCGCTGACCTTCTCGGCGGCGTCGGGCGCGGGCGCGTCGGCGTCGAAGTAGGGCCAGACGATGGAGCCTTGGCGAATGACGATGGGCTCGCGCACGCCGCGATCGCACAGGCGCGTCTCGAAGCGAGCACCGAGCGCCTCGAGGTGCGCGTAGACCGCGGGATCCTGCAGCTTGCGCAGGGTCGCGAGCCCGGCGGCCATCGAGACCGGATTCCCCGACAGCGTGCCTGCCTGGTAGACCGGCCCGATCGGCGCGAGCAGCTCGAGCAGTGCGCGCGGCGCGACCACCGCGCCGACCGGCATACCGCCGCCGATGACCTTACCGAGGGTGATGAGGTCCGCGCGCACGCCGTGCAGGTCGCCGTAGCCGCCGAACTGCAGCCGGAAGCCCGAGATCACCTCGTCGAAGATCAGCAACGCGCCGTGTTGGTCGCAGAGCGCGCGCAGGCCTCGCAGCCAGGCGTCGGTCTGCAGGAGCAGGCCGTTGTTGGCGGGCATCGGCTCGACGATGACCGCGGCGATATGGTCGCCGTGGGCCGCGAAGACACCGCGGACCGCGTCGAGATCGCCGAGCGGGGCAACCAGGGTCGTGGCGGCCACGTCGTGCGGGATGCCGGCCGACGTCGGCTCGGCGTCGCCTTCGGCGGCGGTCACCAAGCCCGAGCCGGCGCGCACCAGCAGCGAGTCGATATGGCCGTGGTAACCACCCGAGAACTTCAGGATCGACGAGCGGCCGGTCGCGCCCCGCGCCAAGCGCAGCGCCGTCATCACCGCCTCGGTGCCGCTGTTGACGAAGCGGCACATCTCCATGTGCGGGAACGCCGAGACGACCAGCTCGGCCAGCTCGACCTCGAGGCGGTGCGTCGCGCCGTACGAGAGGCCCGCCGGCGCGGTGTCGCGGACGGCGGCGACCACGTCGGGGTCGGCGTGGCCGAGGATCAGCGGCCCCCACGACATCTGGAAGTCGAGAAAGCTGTTGCCGTCGACATCCCAGACGCGGGCGCCTTCGCCACGGGCGAAGTAGACCGGGCTGCCGCCGACCGATTTGAAGGCGCGGACCGGGCTGTGCACGCCGCCGGGCGTGACGGCGCAGGAGCGGGCGTACCACGCTGCAGACTGCTCTCGATTCGGGCTCATGGGTCTCCTCCGTCCAGGGCCAGGGCGATGGCGTCCGCCAGCGCCGCCGGCGTGGGTGCTTGTGCCACATGGACGCGCCGGACGCCATGCTGCGACCGCAAGGCTTCCGCCGTGGTCGGTCCGATCGCGACGCAGGGCCGCGACGCCAGCGCGGGCCACGCCGCGAGGAGGCGCTCGGCGGCGCTCGGCGCGTGGAAGACCACGACGTCGGCCGGCGGCGGCGCGTCCGGCAGCGGTACGGCGGCGTTGTGATAGAGCACGCAGCGCCGGACGCGGTGGCCGGCGGCGGTGAGCGCGTCGCCGAGGTCGGGCAATGCGCGATCTCCGGCGAGCCAGACCACCTCGGCCGACGCCCGGCCCGCCGCCGCGAAGCGCGCCGACAAAGTCGCCGCGAGCCCGGTCGCCGTCGGCGGATCGGCGACGATCGCGGCGCGGAGCCCGAGCGCCTCGGCGCGGTGGGCGCTCGCGGCGCCGACCACGGCCAGGCCGCAGGGGGCACCGGCGAGGGCGTCGCGCAGGTCGAGCGCGACGGCAGCGTCCAATGCGGCGCGGCTGGTGACGGCGACGGCGTCGGCACGCGCGAGGGCCGCGAGCAGCGCCGCGCGCTCGGCGGCCGATGGCGGTACCGGCGCGAGGTCGCTGGTCGCGACGGCGACGTAGTCCACGCCGAGCGCACCCCGCTCGGCATCGAGCGCACGGAGTGCCGCGATGGTCTCGCTGTTCTGGGCCGCGCTGCGCGTCAGCAGCACGGTGGGTGGAGCGGTCGCGCGGTCCACCGTCGGCTCAGCAGATGCTCTCGAGCGTCATGTCGAGATCGGCCATTCGCGGCCCGCGATCGTGCGACGCCGCCGGCAGTACGAACGCCGGCAGCCCCCCCTCGGACCACGCCACCGCGTGCTCCCCGAGCGCGAAGCCGGCCGCGGCCTGCTCGGCGTCGATCGGGGTGCCCTGCGCCGCACCGATCGCGGCGCAATAGCGGAGCCCGACCGCGATCGACTCGAAGAGCTCGGCCCAGCCGCGCTGCAGGGTGCGGTCGCGGGCCATCGGCGTGGTGAACAGCCACAGACCGACCAGACCCTCGAGCGCCGGCGCGATCTCCTTCTCGACCGGCACCACGAAGGCGGACATATCCGCCCGCCAATCGCCGGCGAGCGCCTCGGCGACGGCGTCGGGCGAGGCCGCACCGAGGCCGTGCTCGCCGTGGAAGAGCGGCTCGACGCGGCGGAGGGCGGCGGCCATCGCGTCGGGCTCGGCGGCGGCGCAGCGGGCCTCGAGGTGGCCGCGGAAGGCGAGGAAGTTGCGCGAGGTCAAAAGGGGCAGCTCACCCGGCAGCGCGCGCTCGGCGAGGACGGTGGCAGCCAGGCACGCCGTCTCGGCGAGACGAGCGAGCAGCGGCGAGCGGAGATCGGCGAGGACGTCGAGCATGGCGTCGCGCGCGCCGGCGTAGTCGCGGAACGGGATGCGCAGGCGCGGCGAGAGACGCAGCTCGCGCAGCTGGTCACCGTAGCGGAACAGCGCGAGGGCGCGCCGCCAGCCGCCTTCGGAGCGGGCGAGCGTGCCGGGCTCGTCGCTCGCGGCGAGGTGCCGACGGACCATCGGCGAGAGCGTCGAGAAGCCGAGTTCGACCGCGTCGGGCGTCTCCCAGGCGAAGACCGGGAAGCCCTCGAGCGGACCCTCGACCTCGGCGTCCGACGCGCGCAGCCGCTCGCTCAACGCCTGGACGACGGCGCTCTCGCATCCGCGCATCGGGAAGGCGTTGGCGTCGAGGTGGCTGCTCGCCGCGGCGAGCCAAGCGCGGCTCGGACAGGCGTCGAGCTCGTGGGCGACCGCGTCGAGGGCGGCGGGGAAGACGACGTGCATGCGGGCTCCCGAAGGCGCAAGGGCG
>JBEARB010000263.1:0-10103 GCA_041163625.1 Pseudomonadota bacterium
GCCGTCCGAGACCTTGATCGTGATCTCGTGGGTACCGACGTCCGCGTAGGTCTGCGGGTTGATGGTCAGTGTCGAGTTCCAGGTGCTGTCGAACCAGTAGTAGAAGGCCGAGCTCAGCGTCACGAACGACGGGCCCTTGACCATCGAGAAGCTGAGGATCGCGTCGGCGTCCGGGTCGCTGGCCTTCAGCGGCACGCTCTTGCTGCCGAAGAGCTTGACGATCTGGTTGACCGGGCAGGCCTTCAGCGAGGGCTTGCCGCCCTTGGCGACGCAGATGTTGTCCAGGCCGTAGTTGGTGACGTCGAAGGTCGTCTTGCCGGCGACGCAGAAGGCGAGGCGCAGGCCGTTGGAGCCGGTGAGCTCGGGCGGCAGCGTGACGTCCAGGGTCGCTGGGCCGCTGTCGGCCTTGGGCGTGACGATGTCGATCAGCGTCGCCTTGGTCCAGTCGACGTTGGCGCCGTCGAGCGAGCCGAGCAGGCGCACGCTGGTGTCGCCGAACTTGGCCAGGTCGATCAGCTGGTCGTACTGCAGCGTGATGGTCTTGGTGCCAGCGGCCTGGAGGATCGGCGACTGCAGGCAGGTGTCGTAGTTGGTGTAGGTCGGCGTCCAGCTCAGACTGGCGTGCTGGTCCGGACCGAGCGGGCCCTTGGTGGCGAGCTTCCAGTTGCCCTTGGCGCTGCCGGAGATGTCGCCCGGGTTCCAGCCCATCGCCTTGAGCGTGCTGCCCGTTGCGAAGTCCTGGCAGTAGCTGACCTGCACGGTACAGATATCGACCGGCTGGCTGACGCAGGCGCGCGAGTTGTCGGGCTGGGTCTCGCAGACGCCCTTGCTGCACGCGGTGTTGAGGTACGCGCAGTCGGTGTCCTGCGTAGCAGGGCTGCAGCAGAGCGCGTTCTCGCCGCCGTACTCGGCGTGGACGCAGCCTTTGAGCACGCAGAAGTCCGAGGTGCAGGGCTGCCCGTCGTCGCAGTCGAACTTGTCGAGGCAGCAGCCGTCGATGTTGGAGTGCGCGCAGACGCCGCCGATGCAGGAGTCGACCGTGCAGGGGTTGAGATCGTTGCAGTCCAGGCCGAGCTTGGCGTTCTGCTCGGTGCAGACGCAATCGGGCTTGAGCGGGTCCTTCGTGAAGGCGCACGTGCCCTTGCCGTCGACGATGTTCTGGCACTTGTCGAGGGTGCAGCTGTCACCATCGAAGCAGTCGGAGTTGCTCGCGCAGCAGCCGCCCTTCGGCACGGTGTGCCTGCAGGTGTTGTTGGCGCAGTACTCGATCGTGCAGCTGTTGTTGTCGTCGCACGCGGTGAGCGCGTCGTCGTCGTCGACGCAGCAGTTGGCCTTGGCGCTGCTCTGGCACTTGTTATCGACGCAGACGTCCGTGGTGCAGATGTCGCCGTCCTCGCAGTTGGCGTCCATCACGCAGCACTGCGGATCCTTGGTGTGGATGCAGGTGCCGCAATCACCGGACTTGTCGCAAGCGTCGATCGTGCACGGGTCCTGGTCGTCGCACTCGAGGTTGGTGGTGCACTTGGTCGGATCGGCCTTAGCCACGCATTGGTTGGTCGCGTCGCAGAAGTCGAGGGTGGCGCAGTTGTTGTCGTCGCAATCCTCGTTGGCGTTGCAGCAGTTGCTGTCGCCGTTGTCGACGTACTTGCAGGTGTGCGAGGCCACGTCGCAGCTGTTCAGCGTACAGGCGTCGTTGTCGTTGCAGTCGCTGTTGGCGTCGCAGCAGGCGGGCTTGGTGATGTCCGGGCCGAACACGCAGCCGTGGTTCACGCACTGACCGACGGTGCAGAACTTGCCGTCGTCGCACTGCTCGTCCTTGTCGCAGCAGCCGTTGCCGACGAGTTCGTGCTTGCACTTGTTGTTGACGGTGTCGCACGTGTCCTGCGTGCAGAGCAGCCCGTCGTCGCAGTCGAGGAAGGTGACGCAGCACTCCGGATCGGTCTTGGGGTACTTGCAGATACCGGCGGTGTCACCCGGCTTGATCTCGCAGGTATCCTGCGTGCAGAGGTGGTCGTCGAAGCAGTCCTTGTCGGTGACGCAGCACTCCGCGATCTCCTTGTGGATGCAGGCGTTGTTGTAGCAGACGTCGTAGGTGCAGCTGTTGCCGTCCTGGCACTCGTTAGTCGAGTTGAACGGGTCGCAGCAGTCGGGCTTGTCCGGATCCTTGGTGTGGGTGCACTGCTTCCAGCCGCCCTTGTCGGTCTCGCACTTGTCGATCGTGCAGACGTAGTTGTCGTTGCACGCGGTGTTGTAGGTGTCCGAGCAGCAATCGGGCTTGCTGACGTCGGGTCCGAAGCGGCACTCGAAGTCGACGCAGGAGCCGACCAGGCAGCTGTCGGTGCTGACGCAATCCGAGTCGGCGCAGCAGACGCCGTCGGGCTTGGTGTGGGTGCACTTGCCGGTCGGGTTGCCGGGCGTGCACTTGTCGACGGTGCAGAGCAGGCCGTCGTCGCACTCGGTGTCCGCGGCGATGCAGCACTCGGGGTCGGTCTTGACGTTCTTGCACTGGCCCTTGATGCCGGAGAGATCGCAGGAGTCGGTGGTGCAGGCGTTGCCGTCGTCGCAATCGATGTCGCCCGAGCACGCCGAGCACTTCGCGTCGATGGTGTTCGGCGAGTTGCAGGTCTCACCGACGTTGCACTCGAGCGAGTTGGCGCAGCAGCTCTCGATCGGCTCGTACAGGCACTTGTTGCCGATGCAGCTCTCTTGCGAGCAGGCCATGCCGTCGTCGCACTCGTTCGAGACCTGGCAGGCCTTGGTGACGTAAACGTAACGCTTGGCGAAGGCCTCGGCGTTCTCGAGCTTGTTGCCGGCGGCGTCGAGCAGCACGCAGGTGATGGTCTTCAGACCAGGTGCACCGAGATCGGCGATCGTGTTGGTCGCCGCGTCGTTGGTCTTGATCGTGGTGAGGACTTCTTTGTTGTCGAGGTAGCAGCGGATCTTGCCCTTGTCGGCAGCGAGATCGTGGAAGGCGACGGTGAACGCGAGCTCGGCGGGGGTGGCGGTGGCCCCCTTCGCGAACTGTTGCTTGTGCGTCGGCGCGTTGATGGTGAGCGAGGGTTCGTTGACGGCGAACGCCTCGACGCCGAAATCGGCGTCGACACCCGACGCGAAGTCGGTGAGCAGGCCGCCCGTAGGCTCGGGAGCGTTCTCCGTACATGCCTGAGTCCACAAGAGACCCAGAGCGAGCACCAGCGCTGCCCTGCCGAATCCCAGCCGAGTCGACATCACGTTCCTCCCAACCAAATCGCGTCGGTGCGAGGCAAATCCTCGCTTCCCAGCCGGAGCCGCCGCGGGGGTTGCGGCGACGTTGTCGTTCGGGGTCCCGACACTTGAGCGCCTTCCTGCGGCGATTGGTTGCTCAACCAGCGGGGGATCGGATCGTTGCCTCGGTCCCGCTCGCGGCGCTTCCCTCGGCTGGCCCGACGCTCGCACACCCTCGGGTGAACTCACGACAGTCCACTCGCGAGAGTACCAAAGCGAGTTGGGCAAGGCAAGGACAACCAACGTACGCAGGAGCGCGGCGCGCGGCCCCGAAGGGTGGCGTTCGAGCGGCTCGGGCGGGCTCGCTCAGCGAGCTCGGCACGGGGCTGAAACGACAAAGGGCGCCCTGGCATTCCAGGGCGCCCTTCGTCGTCTCGCGTCGGGAGGCAGGCCTCCGTCGTGCTGGAGCGGGAAACGGGATTTGAACCCGCGACATCGACCTTGGCAAGGTCGCGCTCTACCGCTGAGCTATTCCCGCATCGGCTTTGCAGCCGCCCGACCCGCGCGGGGTCGATGTCAGCCTCGCGGGCTGACGGCGCGCTTTCTACTGGAGGTGGATCAGGCTGTCAACGCTTCGGTGTCAGTTTTTTGCGGCAATCGCAAAACCCCAGCGAACTACAGCATGTCGACCGAGTGCGAGGACGTCTTGTTCGGCTTGACGGTCACGACCAGCGTCTTGTTCACCGAGCCCTTGGTCAGCGTGAACGTGTGCTTGCCGGCCGGTAGCTCGACGCTGCGCGGGGTCAAGCCGAGCTTTTTGCCCTTGAGGAAGACGTTGGCCCAGGGCTTCGCGCTGATGGTGACCTTGCCCTTGCCGGCAGGCTTGGGCGTGTTCGCGACGACGCGGATCTTTTCGAGCTTCACGTCGAATGTCTCGATCGCGTTCTTGACCATGAAGTCCTGCGCGAAGTCCTTGTAGCCCTCGAACTTGGCCGTGACCTTGAAGGTGTCGCCGAGCTTGAGCTCGGGTACCTTGAAGTTGCCGCCGACCAGCGTGACGTCCTTGCCGTTGACCTGCACGGCGGCGTTGTCCGGATCGACCTGCACGATGACGACCGGAGCGGCGGCGGCGGGGGCCGGCGCCGGCTCGGGCTTCTTCTCGGGCTCGGGCAGCTTGACCTCGATCTTCTGGCCGTCGCTGTCGGCGCTCGCGCGAACGAGCTCCTTGCGTCCGTCGTCGCCGATCGCCAGCACCTTCAGGTCGGTGCCCTCCTCGACCTCGATCGTGACGCTGTCTCCGGTGGCCTCGGTCTGGCCGTTGACCTTGATCTCGACCGCTCCGGGCGCCGAGATCGCGATCTTGACCTTCTTGACCTCGGGCGGCGGCGGCGGCGGCGTGGGCGCCTGCTGCGCCACCGGGGCCGGCGGCGGATCGGCCGGCTTCATCGCGACGAATGCACCACCGGCCAGGGCCGCGACGACCAAGACACCGATCCCGATGAACAGGCCGGTGTTGGACTTCTGGGCGACGATGGGTTGGCCGGCGAGCGTCTGGCCGCTGCGGGCGGTCAGCAGCGCGGAAGCGCTGGCATCGAGCGCGACGGTGGCGTCGCCATCGCTGGCGGGCATCAAGCCTGAGGCCGAGTCCAGCGCGACGGTGGCGTCGTCCGGCGCCGAGATCGCGACGTTGCTGCTCGAGGTGTTCGGCCGACGAACGCCGGAGTTGGTGCGCAGCTCGTTGAGCGCGGCGGCCTCCGCCGCGACGTCCTGCTTGAGCTTGTCGATCTCCTCGACGAAGAGCCCGTGCATGTAGTCGCGCAGGGAGACGGCGCTCGGATCGGGGACGGTCGAGTAGAACCAGCGGCGCAGATCCGAAACGAACTCGGAGACGTCGCGCTGACGATCGTCCCGCTCCTTGGCGAGCGAGCGCTGCACGATCTTGTCGAGATCTTCGGGCACCTCGGGGTTCATCTCGGTGAGCGAGGGCACCTCGGCCTTGAGCACGTTGTTGAGCGTCTCGAAGTCCGACTCACCGACGAACAGGCGCTTGCCCGAGAGCATCTCCCAGAGGCAGACGCCGAGGGCGAAGAGGTCGCTGCGGGCGTCGAGCGGACGACCACGCGCCTGCTCAGGGCTCATGTAGGCGCACTTGCCCTTGACCGTGCCGACGCGCGTCTTGGTGGACCGGCTCGCCGCTTTGGCGATGCCGAAGTCCATGATCTTCACCTCACCGTTGTACGACACCATCATGTTGTGCGGTGAGATGTCGCGGTGGATGATGTTGAGCGGCTTGCCGTCGACCTCGCGCTTGTGCGCGTAGTCCAGGCCCATGCCGGCCTCGATCATGATCAACACGGCCTGCGCGATGGAGAGCGGCGTACCCTCCTTGGTGCCGCGATCGAGGACGCGCTTGAGGTCTTGCCCTTCGACGTACTCCATCGCGATGTAGTACAGGCCGTCGACCTCGTCGAAGTCGAAGATCTGGACGACGTTCGCGTGGTTCAAGTGGGCCGCGACGCGGGCCTCGTCCTGGAACATGGTGACGAAGGACTCGTCCTCGCAGAAGTGCGGCAGGATGCGCTTGACGACGACGATCTTCTCGAAGCCTTCGGCGCCGACGGACTTCGCGCGGAATATCTCCGCCATGCCGCCCATCGCGATCTTCTGCGTGAGGAAGTATCGCCCGAAGGGCTGAGGATAGGCCTCGCGCGTGCCAGTCGCCATGCTCACTCTCTCGAGGCGCGACGGGTGGTCGCGCGTCGCCGTCGACATCTGCAGGGCGAGTCGTCTCGCGAGCAGATCGGTCCCGGTGCCAGATACACCGCAGCCCTTCGGAACGCAACAAGCGCCCGGAGCCGGGAGCCGGACGACGGCAGCGGACCGCGCGAGCTGCCGGAGGCCCGGCAGGCGTGACGGTCGATGCGGAAATCGCTCGGTGCGGAGCCTACTTCTCTTCGCCGAGGTCGGCGATGAGGCGACCCCAAATCTCGGCGTCGAGCAAGCCCTCGGTGTCGGCGTCGGCCGCGAAGTTCTCGCGGTTGATGCCGCCCTGCGGGCACTCGTGGCAGACCATCGAGCGCACGCGGAGGGCGTTGGCGTTCATGTAGTCGTCGAGGCACGTCGCGAGGTAGAGCCGCTTGCCGCGGTAGTCGCAGACGAAGACGTCGGAGAGGCGCTTGGGGCGCGCGGTCAACTCGTCGCGATGGCTGGGGCTGGACGTTCCGTTCATTCGGCGATCCTCTCGGCGCACGGCCGTGGGAAAGGGGTCTTCGATTCCCTCCGGGGCGCGCACTCTACCCCCTGGCGGGGATCGGTCAATATTCCATTTTCGAACGACGCAATTTCCGCATGTTCAAGCACCATTCGAGAGGTAGCAGGCGATGTTTTCGAGGCGACGACCGGCGGGTCCGCTGGACGCGTCGCCGTGGCCCCACTAGGCTGCGGACATGCGCACGCCGCGTGGCCGACTGCTGGCCGTTTTTCCGCTCGTGATGGCCCTGCTGACCGCGCTCCCACGCGAGGTGCCGGCATACGACGTGTATCGAGACGCGGCCGGGCGGCCGCTGCGGCTTCCGACGCGGGAAGTCGCAGTCTTCGTCATCGCGGAGGCCGCCGGCGACGTCGGGGTCGGACAGCTCGAGACCGCTGTGCTCTCGGCGATCGAGCGGTGGCAGGCGGCGATCCCGTCCGGCGTCCGCCTGGTCTACGGCGGAATGGTGGGCAAAAGCGCCGGCTTCGACGTGTCGATCGGGCTGACCACCGAGTCCGCCGATCTGCGCAGCGGCGAGCCGGTCGGCACGGTCCGCATGGCCTCGAAGGAGGGCGTCATCGAGCGCGCGGAGCTCCGCGTCAACGCGGCAGATCTGCGCTACGGCCCGGCGGAGGGCGCCGACGGCAGGCTGCGTGCCGATCTGCGTGCCGTCGTCACCCACCTGCTCGGGCACGCACTGGGCTTGGCGCACAGTCGTGACCTGGCCGCGACGATGGGCTTCCTGCCACTCGACGCCGACCGCCGGAGCCTCGAAGACGACGACGAAGCCGGCGCTCGCTTCCAGGCCGGCGCCGCCTCGGCTGGCCGCGCGTGCGACGCCTGCGAGGGCGACGGCGACTGCGCTCCCGGGCACAACTGCCTGCGCTGGCCGAACGGCTCGGCGTATTGTGCCGCGAGTTGCGTCAGCCACGACGATTGCGTGGTGGGACAGTCCTGCGGCTTGTGGAAGGAAGGCAAGGCCTGCCTGCCCAACGGCGGCCATTGCGCTCCAGATCTCGAGAGCGTCGGCCTCGGCAAGCCTTGCGCCAGCGACCTGGCCTGCGGGGAGCTCATCTGCCTCGCGCTGGGCGACACCGGATTTTGCACCGCGGGCTGCGACGGCTTCTGCGGCGGCTTCGGCACCTGCACCACCGTCTCGTTGGGAGGCACCGTGATCGGGCTGTGCCTGCCGACGTCGGTAGGCGGCTTCGGTGCCCCCTGCGAAGCCGGACCGGATTGCGCGTCGCTGCAATGCGCGCCGATGGCCGAAGGCGGCGGACGCTGCGCCGTGCCGTGTACCGCCGGCTGTCCACAGGACGCGATCTGCGACGAGCAGGGCCTCTGCGTTCGCCCCGGCGCGCGCGAGGTCGGCTGGCCGTGCGCGAGCGGATTCGACTGCGCGTCGGGTCATTGCGTGGAGAGCAACGGCACGTTCCCGCAGGTATGCGCCCTGCCCTGCGAGCTGGCAGGCGATTGCCCGGACGGCACGGGTTGCACACCGACCTCCTCCGGAGCGTTCTGCTTGCCGTTCGGAGCCACGCCTTTGGGCTTCCCCTGCCTCACCGAAGGTGCCTGCGGCAACGAGGCCCGCTGCGTGGCGAGTGACCTGCCGGAGGTCGGCGTCTGCCGCGAGCGCTGCGACGCCTTCGCGGCCATCCCGGACTGCGAGGCCGGCGGGCGTTGCGTCTGGGTCGATGGCGAGGGCGTCTGCCAACCGTCGGGCGGCGGCGGCATCGTGGGCGCGCCCTGCGACTCCGGCACCCGTTGCCGCGTCGATCTGCTGTGCGTCCGCGACCAGGCCGGGGCGATGTCCTGCCGCGCCGACTGCGACCCCGCGACCGGCGCCGGCTGCGGGGCCGGCGAGGTCTGCGCCACGCTGGAGGGCGACGCCGGCGACGCTGGTCCGGCACGCGGCGTCTGCGCCACCGCCGACGCGACCTTTGTGCTCGTCGAGCCCGATCCGGCGCCACCGAAGTTCAACTTCGCCGCGCGGACGCTGAATTTCCCGGACGTCGTGCGCTGGGCTCCGCCCGCAGCCGAGGAAGGTGCCGCCGAAGATGGATGCGGCGGCGCGCCACGGCGCGGACGGTCCGGCCGACCTTGGACGGGCGTCACGTTGTTGCTGGTCGTCGTCGCAGGGTGGGCCCTTCGCCGACGGACGGCCTGATGCGAGCGTTGGTCGAGCGGCTCGCTGCGACGCTCGGGCCGGCTCGCGTGGGGTACCCGGCGGGGCCTGCGTTCGGGGGCGCCGAAGCCGTCGTTCACCTCGCCGACGGGCGCGAGCTGGCTGCCGTTCACGACCTTGCCGCAGCGGCGGGCGTGGTCCCGCACCTCTGGCACGGCGCGGGAGAGCCCTTTCCCGGGTCGGTACCGCTGCTCGTGTCGCTCCGCGGTCTGCGGACGATCGCGCTCCGGACCGACCATCGGGGCGTTCCGGTCGCGGTGCAGGCGGGGGGCGGCGCCACCCTCGGGGAAATCGAGGCGGCCCTGCGGCGCAAGGGCGCCAGCCTTGGCGCGCGCCCGCGAACCGAGACGGCGTTGCCGCTCGGAGCGTGGCTGACGGGCCGAGTCGGTGCTGCAGCGCCTTTGCAGGGGATCGGAGCGCGACCGAGGGCCGTCCGTGGCTGGCGTGCGGGTGCCCCCGTGGCGGACGCGACACATTGGCATCGGATGACCGCATTGGACGCAGTCGTCGAGGCCGAGCTGCCGGTTTTCGGCGGGGCGCTCGACGTCCGCACGCACGCGTACCGGTTCGAGGAGCCGCGGCTGGCGACCGAGGCCCTGTTCACCGCACGTGCAGTGGATCCCGAGGCCGAGTTGGACCTGATCGCGGTGCCGGCCGCGGAGCGCGCTGCCATCTGGGCCCCCGAAACCGGAAATGCCGGAGGATGGGCCGCTGCGGCGGCGACCGTCTTCCCCGCGACCGCGGCGTGGCTGGACCGATGGCGCGACGGCGAGTCGGCAGCGTGCTGGCTCCTGTTGCAGGTCTTCGACGAACCAGGGGTGGTGGAGGTGCGGCTGGCCGCGTTGGACCACGCGCTGCGACAGGTCGGTGGTCATCCGGCGGACAGCGACGTGTCCGAGGCGCTACAGAAGCTGCTACCGGGCGAAGCCGTCTTCGCCGAAGTCGCTGCGGCCCGCCGCGGCAGCGCGATCGTACGGGGCAGCGGCGTCTTCACGCGCGGTCAGCTCGCCGCTTGGCTCGCGCGGCCAGACGCGCGTCGTCGCTGGCGCTCGTTCCGCGCCGTCGGTGTCGGTCACGTCGCGTGGCGGGAACTCAGGTTGGCGCAGCGTGGCACGCTACCGGCCGTGTTGCCGCCGCCGAGCGGAGCGCCGCCGGCGCTGCTGCGCGGGGCGGGCGCGCTGGCCCGCGCCGTGCGGACCGGACGGAGCGTGGCGCTCGGGGGAGCGGGCGTCGTGTTGGCGCAGGGCGAGCAGCTGTGGACCGACGCGGACGCGCCGTGGTCCCGCGTCGAACGCTGGCTCGCCGATCGCGGCCACGGAGGTCCGATGCCGGACCTGCCTGCGGACGCGAGCGTCGGACGCGTGCTGGCGGCGGTCGCGCGGCGCGCTGGGGAGGAGCCGTCTGTGTGGGAGCCGCTCGGGTTGCGCCACGACGGCGGCTGGATTGGACGTTGGCTCGATGGTC
>JBEARB010000264.1:0-5091 GCA_041163625.1 Pseudomonadota bacterium
CAGCCAAGGGACGGCAGTTCGACGGTGTCGAGGTCAGTGCGGCCAAGTTGCTCTTCGATCGAGACGAGGCTCCGGGCACCGGGGAGGGCGAAGGGGCCAACAGGGGGAAGCGATCATGACCGTCGAAACCTTCCGCTACGACGACGCCGTCGTGCGCAAGTTCGCCTGGGCGACCGTGCTCTGGGCGATCGTGGGCATGCTGGTCGGCGTCATCGTGGCGCTCCAGATTGCCTGGTGGCCGGCCAACGCCGGATTGCCGTGGCTGACCTTCGGCCGACTGCGGCCGTTGCACACCAACGCCGTGATTTTCGCGTTCGCAGGCAACGCGATCTTCGCCGGCATGTACTACTCGACGCAGCGCCTGCTGAAGACGCGGATGCTCTCGGACGCCTTGTCCAACATCCACTTCTGGGGCTGGCAGCTGATCATCGTCTCGGCCGCGTTGACGTTGCCGCTGGGTATCACCACGAGCAAGGAATACGCCGAGCTCGAGTGGCCGATCGACGTCTCGATCGCCGCCATCTGGGTGGTCTTCGCGGTCAACTTCTTCGGCGCGATCTGGAAGCGTCGCGAGCGTCACCTCTACGTCGCCATCTGGTTCTACATCGCGACCATCCTCACCGTCGCGATGCTGCACATCGTGAACTCGCTCGCGCTGCCGGTCAGCTTCCTCAAGAGCTACTCGGTCTACGCGGGCGTGCAGGACGCGCTGGTGCAGTGGTGGTACGGCCACAACGCGGTCGCCTTCTTTCTGACCACGCCCTTCCTCGGTCTGATGTACTACTTCATGCCGAAGGCGGCCGAGCGCCCGGTCTACAGCTACAAGCTGTCGATCATCCACTTCTGGGCGCTGGTCTTCCTCTACATCTGGGCCGGCCCGCACCACCTGCTCTACACGGCGCTGCCCGAGTGGGCGCAGACCCTCGGCATGGTGTTCTCGCTGATGCTCATCGCGCCCTCCTGGGGCGGCATGATCAACGGCCTGCTCACCCTCCGTGGCGCGTGGGACAAGCTCCGCACCGACCCGGTCGTGAAGTTCATGGTCGTCGCCATCACCTTCTACGGCGTGGCGACCTTCGAAGGCCCGATGTTGAGCATCAAGAAGCTCAACATGCTCAGCCACTACACCGACTGGACCATCGCCCACGTGCACGCCGGCGCGCTCGGCTGGAACGGCTTCCTGAGCTTCGGTATGCTCTATTGGCTGGTTCCGCGGCTCTACAAGCGCAAGCTGCACTCGGTCGGCATGGCCAACGCCCACTTCTGGGTCGGTCTGCTGGGCATGGTCTTCTACATCGTCTCGATGTGGTCGGCCGGCATCACCCAGGGCCTGATGTGGTTCGCCTTCGACGAGAGCGGCTACCTCCAGTACCCGACCTTCATGGAGACCGTGACCAAGCTGCAGCCCTTCTACTGGCTGCGCACGGTCGGCGGCACCCTCTACCTGACCGGCGTCATCATCGGTGCGGTGAACCTCATCCTCACCGCCAAGGGCGCCACGGTGCCCGAGGACACCGAGGCGCAGGCGGCGCCGCTGCCGACGACCCCGGACACCGAGAGCTCCTGGCACGGTCGCCTCGAAGGCAAGGGCTTGTTGTTCAGCGTGCTCTCGCTGGTCGCCGTGCTCATCGGCACCGCCATCGAGTTCGTCCCGATGATGGCCATCGAGTCCAACGTGCCGAGCATCGCCGCGGTCAAACCGTACACGCCGCTCGAGCTCGAGGGTCGCGACATCTACATCCGCGAGGGCTGCTACAACTGCCACTCGCAGATGATTCGTCCGATTCGGGCCGAGACCGAGCGCTACGGCGACTACAGCAAGGCCGGTGAGTTCGTCTACGACCACCCCTTCCAGTTCGGCTCCAAGCGCACGGGGCCCGACCTGCACCGCGTCGGCGGCAAGTACCCGCACCTGTGGCACTACAACCACATGCGGGACCCGCGCTCGACGACCGAGTCCTCGATCATGCCGCCGTACCCGTGGCTCATCGAGGACGACCTCGACACCGGCCTGACCAAGGACAAGGTCGCGGCGATGCGGACGCTCGGCGTGCCGTACACCGACCAGGAGGTCGATCAGGCGCTCGACAAGCTGGCGGCACAGCAGAAGGAGATCGGCGACGCCCTCGCCGCGGACGGCATCGCCGGCGCGGAGAAGAAGGAGATCGTCGCGCTGATCGCCTACCTGCAGCGTCTGGGCACCGACACCAAGGGCGGCGGCGTCGCCGCGGCGAAGTAAGGAGGGCGTGATGTTCAAGGAAGTTCTCGCCCGTATGGATCTCGCCGCCGCGCCGTCGGTCGCGCTGGTCCTCTTCTTCGGGCTGTTCACGGCGGTCGCCGCTTGGCTCGTCCTGAGCCGCAACGACCGTCACTTCGACGAGATGAACAAGCTCCCGCTCGACGGGGGGGAGGTGGACCGATGAGCAAGGTCACCGACGAGCTGCGAGGTCACCGCTTCGACGGCATCGAGGAGTACGACAACCCCCTGCCGCGTTGGTGGCTGGGCATCTTCTGGGTCACCATCGCGTTCGCCCTCTTCTACGTGCCGTACGTGCACATGACCGAGGGCAACACGATCCACGACGAATACGCCGCGGACATGGCCAAGGCTGCCGAGCTGATGGCCGCCCAGAAGATCGACTGGAACGACGACGAGCTCAAGGCGTATTGCTCCGGCTCGGAGTCCTGGAAGGCCGGCGCCGAGGCGTCCTACACCGCCAAGTGCGCGGCCTGCCACCGCGCCGACGGCGGTGGCCTGGTCGGCCCGGCGTTCACCGACGATGCCTTCATCCACGGCGGCCGCTACGCCGACATCGCCAAGGTCATCACCGAAGGCGTGCAGGAGAAGGGCATGATCGCCTGGGGCAAGCAGATGAAGAAGGAGGAGATTCAGGATCTGACCTGCTACGTGCACTCGCTGCGCGGCAAGAAGGTCGAGAACCCGAAGGCTCCGCAGGGTGAGGTGGCGCCCTAGCGCCGAAGCCGGGGGCCGCCTGCGGGCGGCCCCCGGTCCTCCTGCTCACGCGGCCCCCCGCCGAACGTGAGCCGTACAACGAGGCCTCCGATGAGCAAGTCCCTCGTCGAGCCGACCCAAGAACGGCCGACCACCATCTCCGAGAGCGGTGCCCGGCAGTGGCTCTACCCAGCCAGCTTCCAGGGCGCTTGGCTCAACCGCCGCACGGTCGTGAACGCGCTGTTGATGGCGCTGTTCTTCGGCTTGCCGTGGGTCGAGGTCGGCGGCCACCAGGCGCTGCTGCTCGATCTCCCGCGCCGCAAACTCGCATTCTTCGGGTTGGTGCTCTGGCCGCAGGACAGCTACCTGCTCTGGCTGCTGCTGTTCACCGGCATCGTCGGTGTCTTCTTCATCACCAGCCAATGGGGCCGGCTCTGGTGCGGCTGGGCGTGCCCGCAGACCGTGTTCATGGAGGGCGTCTTCCGTCGCATCGAGACCTGGATCGAGGGCGACGCGAACAAGCGCAAGCGTCTGGACGACGCACCACTCAGCGCCGCGAAGCTCGGCCGCAAGGTGCTGAAGCACGCGGTCTTCTTCGTCATCGCGGGCCACGTCGCCAATACGTTTCTCTGCTATTTCGCGAGCTCGGAGCGCGTCGTCGAGATGACGCTGCAGTCCCCGTCGAACCACCCCGGCTGGTTCGCCTTCATGGCGGCGGTCAACTTCGTCTTCTATGCCGATTTCGCGTGGTTCCGGGAGCAACTCTGTACCATCGCCTGCCCGTACGGGCGCTGGCAGTCGGTGCTGCTCGACGAGCACAGCCTCATCGTCGGCTACGACCGGACGCGCGGTGAGAGCCGCGGCACCAAGGGCGAGCGCCGCAAGAACCCCGAGACCGCCTACGGCGACTGCATCGACTGTGGCCGCTGCGTGGCGGTCTGCCCGACCGGCATCGACATCCGCAACGGCCTGCAGATGGAGTGCATCAACTGCACGGCCTGTATGGACGCGTGTGACGACATCATGACCAAGATCGGCAAGCCGACCGGTCTGGTCCGCTACACCAGCCTCGAGCAGCTCGACGGCAAGGATCGGCGCTTCGTTCGGCCGCGCACCATCGGCTACGGCTTGGTGTTGATCATCGTGATCACGGTCTTCGCCGTCGTGGCATCGCAGCGAAAGATGGTCGAGACGCAGGTCGTCCGCGCCTCGGGCGCGAGCGTCGTCACCGTCTCGGATGGCTGGATCACCAATCATTTCCGCGCGAAGCTGGTGAACAAGCGAGACGAGGACGTTCGCATCGCGCTGCGGCCGCAGGCGGGCTACGACTTCCGTGTGCCGATGAATCCGTGGCCGGTTCCCGCCGGCAAGATCGCCACGATGGAGATCTTCGTGCGCCGCAAGGTCGAGGACTTCAAGCCCGGCGGCCAGGATCAGGTGCTCTTCGTGTTCGAGAACGACGGCGACGAGATCGGTCGCCAACGCGTCCCGCTGCTCGGGCCCGGCATGGTCGGGCGAGGAGGCAAGAAATGAGCGGTTCCATCCCCGTCGCGCAACCCGCCGCGACCGCGACGCGGCCGACCCGGCTGCTCGCCGTCGTGCTCGGATTCCTCGGCCTCTCGGTCGCGGTGCACGCCGTCGCGCTCTCGTACGTGTTCAGCGTCGACACCGACCTCGACCGCTCCGACTACTACGAGGCCGGCGAGCGGCACGACGCCGAACTCGCGAAGCAGGCAGCGGGCGTGGCGTTCACGACGGAGATCACGCCCGGCCAGGGCTTCGTGGCGGCGCAGGTCCGCGCGGACGCCGTCCCCGCCGGCACCGTCGCGCGACTCGTCCTGCAGCGGCCGGACGACGCGATGGCCGACGCGAGCTTCCGCGCCAGCACGGACGGGCAGGGCACCCTGCGCTTCGAGACGCCGGGGTTGCGCGAAGGACGCTGGCGTTTGCGGCTCGAGCTCGACTCGCAGCCGCCCGCCGCGCGTAGCGCCTACTTGCACGTCTTCGCCGATGGTCGGGGAGAGCTCCGATGAGCGTCACGATCGCCGCCTTCACCGTCGCGGTGGTCGGCGGCATCGCCGGCTCCGGCCACTGCGTGGGCATGTGCGGACCCTTCGCAGGGTTTGCCGGCACCGCTC
>JBEARB010000265.1:0-19766 GCA_041163625.1 Pseudomonadota bacterium
GCTCGAAGGACGCGACGAACCCCGTGAGCGCGCCGCCCATGCTGCACGCCATCCCGACGTCGTCGTCGGCCAGCAGGTACGGGACCATGTGCTGCCCGGCGTAGGAACTCATCACGCCGCCGGTCTGGCTGTGCAGGAAGCCGGTGCAGCCGCTGGCGAAGACCAGGGCCAGCAGCGCCAGGGGCGCCGCGCTACGGATCGGGATCATCGGAGGCTACTCCTGCTTGTCGGCGCACTCGGCGTCCGAGCTGCCCTTGCAGCGGACGCGCTTCATCAGCTTGAGGATCGCGCCGCTGTAGACGCCCTTGTTGCGGAGCGCCACGCGCACGTCGCGGAACTTCGCCGCGTAGCCGGGCTTGTCGGCCGCAGCGATGTCGATCCAGAGCTTGCCGGGGATGGCGGCCTCGGCCTTGCGGGCCATCTTCAGGCCGGCCTCGAACTGCCCCGCGACCCACTCGCGCGACTTCTGCCCCACGCCCTCGGGCAGGTCCTTGCTGCGCGCGATGACCTGGAAGGTGAGCTGCGCGAGCGGGTAGCGGACGATGCCGCCCTTGCTGCCCATGCCCTTCGTGAGCTCGAGCGGCTTGACCGCGGTCGCCGGCGAGTAGCAGGCGTCGGCGCGACCGTTGTTGAAGATACCGGCGAAGGTGCCCACCTCCGCCGCGACCATCGAGGCGCCGACCACGTCGACCATGGTGCGCGCGGGCTTGTCGTGCGTCAGCGTGGCGATGCGCTTGCCGGCGAGCTTGGCCATGGTGTTGTTGCTGCGGTCGCGCAGGAGCAGGTAGACGGCTCCGCCCGGCAGGATGCCGATGGCCTCGTGCTCACCCTGAGTGACGAGCTTGACGGCCTTGGGGCTCGAGAGCGCACGGATCACCTTCTTGAGCATCGCGTAGTCCGGAAGCGCACCGATCGCCTCGAGGCTGCCGGTCGTCTTCACGAACGCGCGCGCCCGCAGACTGGTGAGCACCACGGCCTGGCACTGCCCCGCCTTGAAGTCCTGCGTCGCGACGACCTCGTCGGTGTAGGGCTTGAGCTTGAAGCGCACGCCCCAGGCGAGCGCGGCGGCCTGGTAGGACTCGGCGAACTTGAAGATATCGCCGTGCGCACCGGACGGATCGAAGACGCAGAGGGTCTTGTCGACCGGCTGCGCGGCGGCGAACGCCGGCATCAGCAGCGCGGCGAGCGCCGCGAACAGGCGGATGCGAAAGGTGTGGGCGGCTGCGAGGTGGTTCATCGTTGGCTCTCCCTGCGTGAAAACGCGTCGTGACCTTATGCTGAGCAACGAACGACGACAAGCTGCGCTTCACCGCATCGCGCCGGTTCCGATCAGCGCCGCGTACGGACGCACGAGATCGTCGCGTCCCACGCGCTGCAGACGCGCGGCGGCGTCCCGTGCCAAGCGCCGGGCGGCGCGCGGGTCGCCCTTGGCGTCGGCGCTTCGCGCGCGTTCGAGTTGACACAGGCCGGCGCGCACCTCGTCGCCGAAACGCTCGAACGCGGTCTGCGCCGTCCGCAGCTCCGCGTCTGCGGCATCGTATTGCTCGACGTCGACCGCCAAGCGCCCAGCCTGCAGGCGGGCCACGGCCTCGCCGTGGAGGAGATCGCTACGGCCGGCCACGGCGATGGCTTCACCCAGCGCCTGTTCCGCCTTCTCCAGGCGATGACCGGCCCGATGACACTCTGCCAAGCCGAGCCAGGCGTGGACCGTCTCCAGACTCGGCTCGCCGCGGGACGCTTCGAGGAAGAACGACTCCGCCTCGCGCGCCTCGCCGCGGGCGAGAAGCCACTCTCCGCTCGCGCAGGTCATCGCGGCGAGCGAGAGATCGTCGGCCCCCACGCCCATCGCGGAGCGCGCCCACTCGAGCGCCTTGCCGGCTGCCGCGAGCTCGGAATCTCCGCGTCGCAGCGTCGAGCGGGCCAAGGCCACACACAGCCGAATCCGGTCGTTCTCGGCCGCCGCATCGAGGTTCTGTGCCTCCGCGGCATGTGCGAGGACGCCACTGGCGAGCTCCGCAAAATCGCCGTAGCGCGCCGTGATGTCGGTGAAGCCCCAGAGCGCGAGCGCGGCGCCGAGCGCACGATTCGCGCTGCGCGCCGAGGGCGGTGTCACGCGCAGCGCGCGATGGATGACCGACGTGATGTTCGGCATCTCGACCCGCAACTCGCGGAGCAACTCCGGGCCCTGCGGCCCCTCGATCCCGGCGGCGAGGCGCCGACCGACCGCCAGGTAATGCTGCGCATGCGCGCGCCGGGCCAACTCGACGTCTTGCCGGTCGAGGAGGCGGGCGCGTGCGAAGGCGCGCGCGGTGCGCACGATCTTGAGCCGTTCGCTGCCCGGCCGCTCGGGTGGCTCGTACCGCGTGAGCAACGTCCGCTGACGGAGCAACTCCAGGGTCGCGCGCCCGTCCCGCACCGGCGGATCCAGCGCTTGGCCCACGGCGACGGCAGCGGGCAAGTCGAAGCCGCCATGGAACAGCGAGAGCGCGGCGAGCATGCCCCGTTCGTCGTCCGAGAGCTGCTCCCAGGCCCAATGCATCGCCGCGCCGAGGGTATCTTGGTCGAGCGCTGGCTTGCGCATCGTGCCTTGGTGACGGGCCAGCAGTTGATGCACCTCGGCCAGCGGGTCGCCCGTCGCGACCTGCGCGGCAGCCACTCGAATCGCGCCCGGGACCGCCCCGAGCGCCTTGAGCAGCGCGTGCAGCGGCGTCCGCAAATCAGCAGAAATTCCGAAGTCTGGGTTCCGTTCGCGGGCCTCCTGCACGAAGAGGTCGGCCGCCTCGCTGCCGACCAGCACGCTCGCGCGTGAGGGCAGTTCCATCGGCGGCACCGTCACGACGCTCGCGTCGATCTCGCCGACACCATCCTGCGCCGTGGCCACGATCTCCAACTCGGGCGCGGTGCGCACGAACGCGCCGACCACGGCCCACGCGGCCTCGTCGAAGCGGTCGGCGCCGTCGATGCAGAGCCGGGTCGGGCCGCGACTCGCGAGCGACCGCGCAACGGTGGCGACGGCCTCGGACGGGTTGTCGGGGCAATCGATGCCCAGCGCACCAGCGACGCGCGTCGCGAGGTGGCCGTGCGAGACGACGTCGTCGACCGAACACCACCACACGCCGCCGCCGAACTGCCGCTTCCCGAGCAGGGCGCCGCGGAGGACGGCCTCGGCCAGACGCGACTTGCCGATCCCCGGTGCGCCGACCAGCGCGACCACCTGCGCTCCGGCCGTGAAGCGCTGCTCGATGTCGCGGATCAGTGCCGCGCGCCCAATCATCGGTGCGGTTTCGGGCGAGAGGTTCGAGCGACGACCGATCAAGCTCTGCAGCGCGACGAAGCGGGCCTCGGGCACCACGTCGCCGCGGCCCGGACCGGCCTCGTCGGCACGGCCGACGGCGCTGCGGCGGCTGATGCCTCGGAGTTCCTGCGGACTGGGCCGTCGGAGCACCAGATTTCCGCCCTTGCTCGGCTCTTCGGCCGTGCGGAAATCCAAATTCGCCGCGTGACGACCGGGCGCATAGGCGCGCATCCAGTCGGCGAGTTCGGCGTGTCCGTCGGTCCCGGGGGCGTAACGGTCGAGCCACCAACGCAGCGCACGCGCCATCTCCGCCGCGGTGCCGAAGCGCTCCTCGGGCCGCTTCTCCAGTGCGCGCAGCACGACGAGATCAAGGCTCGGGCTGACCCGATCGTCCAGCCAAGAAGGCGGCCGCGCCACCTCGTGGACGATGCGTTCCATCACCCGCGCGTCCGAAGCGTCGGCGTACAGGCGGGTCATGGTCAGCAACTCGTAGAGCACCACGCCGAGGGAAAACACATCGGTGCGCCGGTCGACCGTCCTGCCCAAGCACTGCTCGGGAGACATGTAGTCGAGGGTGCCCTTGCGGATGCCCGGCCGCGTCAGGCGGCTCTGCAACGTGGCCTTCGCACAGCCGAAGTCGATCAGCTTGACGCGGCCGTCCCACGTGATCAGCAGATTGTCCGGCTTCACGTCGCGGTGGATGATGCCCATCGGCTCGCCGTCGACGTGTTCCTGCCGCTCGTGTGCGTGGTGCAGTGCCTCGGCGACGTCCAGCACCAGTTGCACCGCGCCCGTCTGCGGCAACGCCTTGCCGATCGTCATCGCGTGGTCGAAAATCTGCCCGGCGTCGACGCCATCGACGCGCTCCATCACCATCGCCCACCCATCTTCGACGCGCTCGAGCTCGAACATCCGCACGATGCTCGGGTGATCGAGTTCGGCGAGGACGCGCGCCTCGGTCACGAACATGTCGACCATATCGGGCTGATCGCAGAGGTGCTTGTGCAGTCGCTTGATGACCAGATCGGGCGCCCCCGTCTTGCGACGGCCGTCTGCACGCGCCGCGATGAAGACGTCGGCGAAGCCGCCGTCGCCGATGCGATCGTGCAGAACGTACGGGCCGAAACTGTCAATCGCGGACGACATGGGGGCCTCGGACGATGCGGGCATCGGCGCGCGCGTGCAGGACGTTTTCGGCCAAACGGTCGGCAACGCGCAAGGCCAGCGCGCTGATGGTGATCTGCGGATTCACCCCGATCGGGGTCGGGAACAGGCTCGCGTCGGCGACGAACAGGCCCGGCAAGTCGAAGGCCTGACCGTGCAGGTCGACCACGTCGTGCCGTGCCTGCGGTCCCATGCGGGCCGTGCCCATCAGGTGCGGGGTGAACAGCTCGATGTCCGCGATGCGTACGCGACCGGATTCGAGCCGCCGGAGCTCGTCGGGACTGTGGACTTCGTGCATCCCCTCGATCGGCAAGTACAGCTTCTCGGCGCCCATCTCGAAGTGCAGCTCGCCGAGGTAGCGCAAGCCACGCAGGAAGCGCGCGAGGTCCGCCGGGCGAATCGAGTAGGTCGGGAGGGCCATCCCGAAGGGGCCGCGAAAGACCCTGCCCGCGCCGCTGTCCTCGACCAGCACACCGGTCAACACCATGCGATTGTACGCCTGCATCGCCTGCCACGCGGCGCGCGCGTGCGCCGGCACCGCCGCGGCGACCGCGCCCGGGGGCGCCATGTTTTCGGCGAATACGATGCCGTCGTGGAGAAACTCGCGAACCTGGCCCCATTGGGAAACGCCGCGCCAGGCTCGGACCTCGTGCGGATAGACCGCCAGAATCTTGGCGTTGGGATGGGTCACGAAGTTGCGCCCGAGTTGGCCCGAGCGGCGTCCGACGCGATGGCGGAGCAAGAGCAGCGGTGTCTGGATGGCGCCGGCGGCCACCACAACGCCATGGCGCGCGCGGACCTGCACGCGCGCCCCTGGACGCATCGTGCGGGGATCGATGGCGCGGGCGTCGACACCGACGCAGCGCCCGGACTCGATGCGCAAGGCCTCGGCGCGCAGTTCGGTCGCCGCACGCGCGCCGGCGCGCATCGCCCGGGGCATGTAGCTCACCAACGTCGACTGCTTCGCGCCCGTCGGGCAGCCGAGCACGCAATTGTTCGCGCCGACGCAGTGGTCGTGGTTGCGATGGTTCTTCTGGTGGTGCCAGCCGAGTCGTGCGGCGCCGTCGGACATGAGTCGATTGTCGCGCCCGACCGAGTACGACGCCTGTGGCCGCGCCGAGAGATCGGCCTCCGCGCGCAGAAAATAGGCCTCCAGCCCCTCTGTGCCGAGCTCTGGGGAGACGCGCTCGGCCCAGGTCGCGAGCACCTCTTCGGGCGGGCGATACGTCATGCCGCCGTTGATGACCGTGCTGCCGCCGACGCAGCGCCCCTCGGCGTAGAGGAAGGTCGAGCGCCCGTAGATCATCGTCGTCCCGGCCTCGCGCCACAGTCGCGGCATGGACTCGGCCAAGTACGGGTTCATGCTCGAAGTCGGGTGCCAGCTGCCTTCTTCGACGAAGAGGACGTCGACGCCGGCCTCGGCCAGGGTGGCCCCGGCGGCGGCTCCGCCTGCGCCCGTGCCGATGACGACGACGTCGCAATCGTAGGTCGCGCCGGAGCCGTAATCGGCCGCGCGCAGCAAGGTGCCCCCGCTCATGGCGCGTCCTCCGGGCCCGCGCCTCCGCCGGCGAGCAGGCGCTCGCGCAGCGCGATGCGTTCCCGCATGAAGCCGACCGGGTCGTAGTCGAGCTCGCGATGCACGGCGGGCATGTCGAAATAGGTGGTCAGCACGGCGGCGCGGACGGCCGTCACGGCGGTGCGCAGCACGCCGAGGGGAGCGTGGGCCACGACATCGACGATCGCGGCGGCGCGCTCGGGAGGCAGCCCGCCGAGTCGTCGCGGCGCGCGCAGCGTCCACCACGGCGCGAGGTCGATCAGCACGAAGAGCAGGCACAGGCCAATGCGTGAGTGCGGCGCCATGTAGCGCAGTGTGCGCCGAATGCCGAGGACCACCTCGTCGCGCGTCGCGGCGTCCGTCGGTGCCTGCGCCTCCCCGTGCGGCAGCAGCGCGTCGGTCACGCCGCGGAGGGCCGCCAGCGTCCAACGGCCCAGCGGCACGGGATCGGCCAACTGCCACCCGTCGGCGGGATGCCGCGCGAGGCTGCCTGGCCGCGCGTCCAGCCAGGGCGCAGCGGCCTCTGGAGCGCTGTTGGGGCGAGCGTCGATCGTCACCGACCGCCCCCGAAGGTCTCGTCCGCAGCCTGCAGGAAGCCTCGCCGCTTGAAGAAGTACAGGAATCCGAGGGCAGAGCCGACCATCAGCAGCAGCGCCATGGGGTAGCCGTACGCCCACCCGAGTTCGGGCATGTTCCAGGCCGACGCGCTGCGCTCGAAGTTCATGCCGTACAGCCCCGCAACGAAGGACATCGGCATGAAGAGTACGCTGATCACGGTCAGCAGGCGCATGGTTTCGTTGGTGCGCTGCCCCACTGCGGAGAGGTGCAGGTCCATCAGGCTGCTGCCGATCTCGCGCCAGGAGTCGACCAAATCGAGCACTTGGATGCTGTGGTCGTGGCAGTCGCGCAGGAAGACGTGTGTCTCCAGCGCGATGAACGGCGTCTCTTCGCGCAGCAACGCGCTCATCGCCTCGCGCAGGGGCCAGAAGCCGCGGCGAAGCTGCAGCAAGTCGCGGCGCACGGCATGGAGCTCGCCCACCACGCCCTGACTATGACCCGCGACGACGCGCTCCTCGATCCGGTCGAGCCACGCGTCGTAGGCCTCGAGGATCGGGAACGCGGAGTCGACGATAGCGTCGAGCAGTGCGTAGGCGAGGTAGTCGGCGCCGAGGGTCCGGATGCGTCCACGGGCTTGGCGCAGACGGTCGCGGACGGCGTCGAAGACGTCACCGTCGCGCTCTTGGAAGGTCAGGAGCCAGCCCTCGCCCAAGAAGAGGCTGATCTGTTCGCTGTCGAGCTCGGCCGTGTTGGCGTCGCGGCGGAACATCCGCGTCGTGATGAAGGCATGGCTCGCGTAGTGCTCGACCTTGGCCCGCTGGTGGACGTGCGCCACGTCTTCGAGCGCGAGCGCGTGGATCTGGTGGGCGTCACCGATCGCCTCGAGCGCACGCAGATCTTCGACGCCCACGACATCGATCCAGCGCACGACGGACCCCTCGGCCGCGGCGAGCATGGCAGGCAGGTCCTCCACGTGGCCTTCGTGCTCGTGAATCGTGTCGGGGCCGTAGCAAATCAACCGCAGGGTGGCGCGCTGACCGCTGTCGGGACCGACGTGCATGGTCCCCGGCGGTGCGCCTGGGGGCGCGCGTCGGAAGGCGCGTTCTCGTTCTCGTTGTTTGGCGCGCTTCCCCATGCCCGGCCCCTACGACGGCTCGTTCTTGCCGTGCCCGAGTGCCCACACCGCGCCCAACGCCACCGCGAGCAGGACGCCGAGCAACGGCAGGTCGCCGGCCAAGTCGAACCGCGACGCAGGCGCTGCCGGCGCGGCGGGCGTCGGAGCCAAGGCGACCGGCTGGGGCGCGGGCTGGGGCGCCGGCGGAGTCGCCGGACCAGCAGCTGCGGCCGCGCGAACGATGCTGGCGACGAGCGTCTCCGGCTTGCCGGCGAGGTAGAAGTACGGGTAGCGCGGGTGACCACTGGTGATGTCGCGGTCGACCGACCCGTCGGGCCGGAGGAAGAAGATACGCGGGACGTAGCTGCCGAACTCGCCGAATCCCTGCTGCAGCCACTCCGGTGCCGCGTCTTCGTTCTGCAGCACCCAGAGCACCTGCGGCGAGGCCTCGAGCACCGGGCCGGCGGTGAACTGCGGCGCCAGCGCCCTGCACACCGAACACCAATCGGCGTAGACGACCACGCCGACGGCCTTGCCCTCGGCCTTCGCGCGCGCCAGGGCCGTCTCGTAGTCGAGCCACGGCACGGCGTTGCCCCACGCGATCGCTTCGGCTGCGGCGGCGCCGCGTGCGCCCATGATCGGCGCGATGCCGATGCACAGCGCGAGCAGGTAGGGGGCCGGGTTGGGGATCCGCATCTTCGCCTCCGTGCGACGGCCGCACCGTAGCCCTTCGCGCGGGGCAGCGACAAGGGCTGGGCGTGGCCGCACGCGCGAGGCAGGACACTGGCGGCGACACCACGCGCCACCTAGGCTACGGCTTGGACGGCACCGGAGGGCATGATGCGAGAGCGATCCGATGAGGCGATGGCAGAAACGCGGCCCCCCGACGACGACACTGCGGCCGTGCGTTGCAGACGCGACGGACCGGTCTGGATCGTCGGCATCGACCGCCCTGCCCGCCGCAACGCCGTCGACGGACCCACGGCCGAAGCGCTCGCGGCGGCGTTTCGCCGCTTCGCCGACGACGAGAGCCTCGCGGTCGCGGTGCTGCACGGCGAGGGCGGCACCTTCTGCGCGGGAGCCGATCTGCAGGCGCTCGCGGCCGGCGTCGACGTCAACCGGGTCGCGCCTGACGGCGACGGACCGATGGGCCCCACTCGGATGCAGCTCGACAAGCCCGTCATCGCGGCCATCTCGGGCCATGCGGTCGCGGGCGGCCTCGAGCTCGCGCTGTGGTGCGACTTGCGGGTCATGGAGCGCGACGCGTGCCTCGGCGTGTTCTGCCGGCGTTGGGGCGTTCCGCTCATCGACGGCGGCACGGTGCGGCTGCCGAGATTGATCGGGCTCTCCCGCGCGTTGGACCTGATCCTGACCGGCCGCCCGGTCTACGCCGAGGAGGCGCTCGCGATCGGCCTGGCGAATCGGCTGGTCGAGCCCGGTCGGGCGCTGCCGGAGGCCATCGAACTCGCTAGGCAGATCGCGGCGTTCCCTACGGCGGCGATGCGTGGCGACCGGCGCTCGGCGTACGCCGGCCAAGCGCTCGATCTCGACGCGGCGCTGGCCTACGAGCTGCAGTGCGGGATGCACGCGCTCGACGATGAGGCGCACGCGGGTGCCAGCCGATTCCGAGACGGCGCGGGCCGGCACGGCAGCTTCGCGCCGGCCGAGGAGCCGCCGCAGTGACCGCGGTTCTTCCTTCCGGCTTCGACGCCGACGCTTTCCTCGCCGAGGTCGACGCGCTGCGCGAGAAACTCGACGCCGGCGTCGACGCGGGAGACGCCCGCCACCTCCGCGCCGTCGAGGCGGTCGCCGTGGTGGCCAGCGTCACCGGCTGGACCGCCGCCTTCGCCGGCCATTGGGCGGTCGGCGCGGTCGGCATCGCGTTGGGGCGTTTCGTGCGGTGGACCTGCGTCGCTCACCACGTACTGCACCGCGGCTACGACGCAGTCCCGGGGTTGCCCGAGCACCGCCGCAGCAAGGGCTTTGCCCGCGGCTGGCGTCGGATGCTCGACTGGCCGGACTGGATGTTCCCCGCGGCGTGGATCCGCGAGCACAACCAGCTGCATCACTACCGGCTCGGCGAGCTCGACGACCCCGATCTCGTCGAGGAGAATGCCCGCGTCCTGCAGCCGTCTTGGGCACCGCTGCCGCTCCGCGCGCTCTTCGTCTTCGGCGTGGCAAGCTCCTGGCGCTGGCTCTATTTCGCTCCGGCGGCGATTCGCGAATGGCAGGACCATCGCGCCGGCCACCACGACCCGCCCGATCGCGCGGTACGGATGGATTCGCGGATGCTGCTGCCCGTCGGCCCCGGCGCCAACGTCTGGCGGCTCTGCTACCTGCCCTTCGCCGGCGTCGCGTTCGGCGCCCTGCCCGCTCTCGGTCTGGTGCTCGGGCCGGAGGCGGCGGCGTCCGCCCTGGGCGCGAGCCTGCTCGCCGAGTGGATCGTCAACCTGCACAGCTACGCCGTGATCGTTCCCAACCACGCCGGTGACGACCTCTGGCGCTTCGACACGCGGGTGCGTGGGCGCGCGGAGCTGGTCCTGCGCCAGATCGTCGGCTCGGTCGATTTCCGCACCGGCGGCTTCCTCAACGACCTGCTCCACGGTTGGCTGAACTACCAGATCGAGCACCACGTCTGGCCCGACCTCTCGATGCGACAACTGGTGCGAGCTCAGCCGGCGCTGCGCGAACTCTGCGAGCGCCACGGCGTTCCCTACGCGCAGGAGGGCGTGCTCGCACGCAACCGTCGCCTGTTCTGGCTGATGGTGGGTCGCGACGAGATGCGGCGCGCCGACCACGCGCTCGCGGACGTCAGTTCAGCAGGCCCTGGGCGCTCGGCGCGAGGAAGTCGGGCAGCGCCGGATCCCCGAGCCGCTGGCGCAGGTTGATCTCGATCGTCCGCGAGAGGGCCGACAGCGGCAGGTCGCTCGGGTCGTAGCCGAAGGGATCCTCGATCTCGTCTCCGACGGCGTCCAGACCATAGAAGGCGTAGCTGATCAGCGCCACGACCAGCGGCGTGAAATGCCCGACAGACGACACGATTCCGAAGGGTAGCGTCAGGCAATAGATGCCGACGATTCGGTGGATCAGCACCGTGTAGGAGAACGGGATCGGGGTCGCGCGGATGCGCTCGCAGCCGCCCTGGATCGCCAGCATCTCGACCAACGATGCGTCGAGCACCGGCAGGTGTAGCGCGTCCAGCCAGCCCCGATCCCACGCTTCGCGGTGGGCTTGGCCGAGCCAATGCACAATCGCGAACGGGCGATTCTTCTCGGGTCCGAGCGCGGCCAGCTCGTCGGGATCGAGCCAAGGCGCGAGCTCGTCGAGCGCGTCCTCTCCACGCAGGTGCTGGCGAAGGGCGTGTACGTACGCGATTTGTCGGCGGACCTGCCGCTCCCGGTGGGCAACGAAGTCGGCGGACTCCGCCTGCGTCGCACCCGGCGTACCGATCAGCGTGAGGTGCTGGCGCGCCAACGTCCGACTGATGTTGACCAGCCGCCCCCAAAGCTTGCGCCCCTCCCAGAACCGGTCGTAGCTCGTGTTGTTGCGAAAGCCGAGGAAAATGCCCAGCGCCACGGCAATCAACGTGAACGGGAGTGGAGTGAGGTTGGTGTGCAGCAGATCCCACGTCAGGTGTCCGCCGGTGACGAAGACCGCCAAACCCGTGGCGAACAAGACACGCGACGCGATTTTGGGGAGCACGCTTCCGCGCCACGCGAAGACCAAGTGCAACCACGTCCGCTTCTCGACGACCACCATCCCAACCTCCGCTTCCGTTGCCCGTCCGGGATGTGCCAGCGTGTCATGGCGGGCGTCAAGCGGACTTGCGTCGGGCTGGCGCGCTCGGCACCCTCCGCGCGCCGCGCCCCGTGCGCACCGGAGTTTCGATGCTCGAGGAGCATTCCACGCGCGGTCGTGCCGCACCCTACGCCCCGAAGCGCTGGCGTGGCGTCTGGCTCGTCGGCCTGGCGCTCGCGGTCGGCTGCAGCGACGACGGCCTCGGCGGCGGGGTGGCAGCGAGCGGCGACGTCGCCCAGACCGACGGCCCGCGCTACGGCCTGCACGACGCAGACAGCCTCGAGCAGCCCGACCACGTCGCACCCCCGGACGCCGCGAGCGAAACATCCGACGTCCCGTCCGTCCCCGACGCCGCCCCGCCTGCTGCCAAGGGGCCGCCGTACCCGGTGGTACTCGCACACGGCTTCTTCGGCACCGACTCGTTCGGCGGACTCGACTTCGCGACCTACTTCTACGGCGTTCGCGACGACCTCGCGAAGCACGGTGAGTCCCTGGTGCTCACGCCCGCGGTCGATCCCTTCAACAACTCCGAGGCGCGCGGAGCACAGCTTCGCGACGCCATCCTGGCGTACCTCGAGCAGACCGGCCACGCGAAGGCCATCGTCATCGGCCACTCGCAGGGCGGTCTCGATGCCCGCTTCGTCGCGGCGACCCGTCCCGACATCGTCGCGGCGGTCGTCACCTACGCGACGCCGCACAAGGGGTCGGTGGTCGCGGACGTCTCGTTGGGCGCGGTGTCGTGGCCCGGCGTGAAGCAGGTCGTCGATGCGTTGATGAATCTCGCGGGCGTGCAGGTCTGGCACTCGCTCACCGGCGAATCGAGCCTCTCGGCGGCCATCGAGCAACTCAGCACGGCCAAGATGGAGGCCTTCAACGCCGCCTATCCGAACCACCCGGACGTCGCCTACTTCTCCCTCACCGGACGGAGCGCGCTAGCGCTCGCAAAGAGCGAGTGCAAACCGGACCTTCTGGTCGACTTCCTGATCCCCTACGAGTCGGTCGTCGACCCGCTGGATCCGATGTTCTACGCGACGCGTGAGGTCATCGACGGCGGCTGGTGGAAGGCGCTGCCGCACGACGGCTTGGTGCGGGTCGAGGACGCCCGCTGGGGCACCTTCCTCGGCTGCGTACCGGCCGATCATCTCGACGAGATCGGGCATCTCTTCGGCGATTGGCCGGGCGGCTTCAACTCCTTCGACCACAAGAAACTGTTCCGCGACTTGGTGGGATTCCTCCGCGCGCGCGGCTACTGACCTTCGTTCGGCGGCCGGGCCGGGGCGGGCGCCGGGGCCGGAGCGGGTGCAGCCGGAGGCGCCGCCGGCGGCTTGGCGGGCGTCTCGGGGGGCGCGATTCCGCCGAATTGGGGCGGTACCCGGCCGCCGAAGGCCGGATTGTAGCGCTTGTGGAAAGCCTCGTAGCGACCTGCGAAGGCCTTGGCCTGCCGACGCATCCCCTTGAGCGTCCCGAGCGGGAGCTTCCGGCTCGCGCGGTTCGCCAACCAGGTCGGCAGCATGCCTCCGGTATCCGCGACCACTTGGTAGGTCACCACCGTCGTGCCCTCGTCGCGCCACTCGAGTTTGTAGAACCCTTCGAGACGCGGCATGCGGACCGCGTCTTTGACCGGCGGCACATCGGCGAGGGTCGCCGAGCGGAAACGGCTCCACACGATCTTGCGCTGCATGTCGACCTCGACGCTGCCTCGCACCACGACATCGCGATCGCTCACGGGCCAAGGCGAGTCGACCCGGTGGTAGATGTAGCGCTCGAACTCGTTGACCTTCTTGACGACGCGGCTGACCGAGCAGTTTGCCTGCCAGTCGCAATGGCGCGGCGTGTCGTCGAGGATCGCGAGGAGTTGGAACAGGTTCGCTTGTACCAACCCAACGCCGCGGAACTCGAGGTACGGCTTGCCGGGCACTTCCCGCGCGGACACCGCGATCCCGTCCTCGCGCAGCACCCGCTTCCAGCCCTCGGCCTTCGCCGCCATCGGCAGGGCCAAGACGACGGCAACGAGCAGCCAGATCGGTCGGCGGCGTGGGTTCTCTGGGCGCGAGGGGGTCGTCATGACAGGGCTCCGACGCGCGCGAGATGAACCCGCACCAACTCGAGGACGCGCTCGGGCCGCTCCATCAGCACGAAGTGCGAACCGTGCAGCACGTGCAACTCGGCCCCCGGGATGCGTTGCGCCATCTCGCGCGACTGGTAACTCGGCGTCAGCGGATCGTAGCGCCCGGCGAGGATCGTCGTCGGCTGCTGCAAGTCGGGCAGCAGGTGGTACGCCGAGTGCGCGTCGAGCTCCTGGAACAACCGAAGGTAGTTCGCGGTGTTCGTCAGCGTGACGTCACGCATGTACTGACGAAGGCCGAGGGTGCGCAGCGACCGCCTCGACGGAAGCAAGCGCTTGCGGACGGCGAAGGCCAACTCGGCCGGCGCGCGGGCGCCGGCTCGCAGGGCCGCCATCGCGGTCGGCGACCCGATGAACGCCTCCATTCCGCGATGCCAGAGCGTGTGCGGAATCGGCAATCGAAGCAGCGGCTGCCACGCCGTGGAGAAGACCTGCCCGTAGGTCCCGTTGATCAGCACGAGGCTTCGCACCCGCTCGGGATGCCGAGCGGCAAGCTCGAGGCTGACCTGGACGCCCATCGACCAGCCGATCGCGTGTGCGCTGTCGACGCCCTCCGCATCGAGGATGGCGGCGGCGTCCTGGGCGTGCGACGGAACCCCGAGCGACCCGCTGTGGCCGGGAGACCCGGACTCGAACAGGCCGCGGTAGTCCCAGCTGATGCAGCGAAAACGCTCGGAGAGCGCATCGATCAGGCCGAGCCAGGAGTAGAGCCGACCGCCGAGGCCATTCGCGAGCAAGAGCGTCTCGGGGCCGTCGCCGACGACCTCGTAATGCAACCGCGTGCCATCCGCAGCGCGGGCCTCACCGCGCCGCAAGCGAGCGAAGACCTGCTCGTAGGGCGCGACGAAACCGCGACTCGGCGCGAACGTGTTCAAGCCTGCACCGCGCGCAAGTCCTCTTCCCGGATTCCGAGGAGGTACAGGACCGCGTCGAGGTTCTTCTGGTTGATGGCGGTGTCGGCCGCCTCTTGCACCACCTTCTTGGCGTTGAAGGCGATGCCGAGCCCGGCCCGGTCGAGCATGTCGAGATCGTTGGCGCCATCGCCGATGGCGATCACGGCCTCGAGGCTGACCCGTTCGGCCTGGGCCATGCTCTCGAGCAGGTCGGCCTTGCGGGCGCGATCGACGATCGGCCCGACCAGACGGCCCGTCAGCACCCCACCCTCGACTTCGAGTTGGTTGGCGAAGGCGTAGTCCAAGCCCAGGCGCTGCCGCAGCGGCTCGGCGACCTGGATGAATCCGCCCGAGACGACCGCGGTCTTGTAGCCCAGTCGCTTCAGGGCGCGCACGAAATGCTCCGCCCCCGGCGTCAACTCGATGCGATCGAGCACATCGACGAAGACCGACTCGGGGGCGCCTGCGAGCAGCGCGCAGCGGCGGCGCAGCGACTCGCCGAACGGGATCTCCCCCTGCATCGCCCGCTCGGTCACCTGGCTGACCTCGTCGTAGACGCCGTGCAGCCGAGCCAACTCGTCGATCACTTCCTGCTGGATGAGCGTCGAGTCCATGTCCATCACGACCAACCGCTTGCTGCGCCGGAGCAGGCTCTCACGCTGCAGCGCGATGTCGCAGGGGCGGTGCTTCTCGACCGCGAGCAAGCTGGACTTGAGCAGCTGCGGATCGGCCGAGGTGTCGCCGGAGACCAACAATTCGATGCTCGAGAGCGGCCCCTCCGAGAGGCGCTCGATGCGGTCGATATTGAAGCCAGCCGCCGCGACAGCGGACGCTGCGGCACCGAGCACACCGGCGCCGACGCCCGGTGCGACGAGCGTAATCGCAAAGCGTCGGCGACCAGCCGCGGCGATCTCGGGACGGCCTTCGACGACGTCGAAGTCGAGCTCGAGGCCGAGCTCGCGCGCCTTCCAGAGCAGCTCCTTGAGCACCGGATGGCTGCCCAGCTCGTCGAGGCAGACGAGGAAGTGCAAGATCAAGCGCCCGTGCACGACGACCTGCTCGACGTCGAGCAACTCGGCGCCGGCTTCGTCGAGGATGGTGGCGATCTCGGCGGTGATTCCGGGCTTGTCCATACCTGTGACCGTGATCAGCAACGCCTCACTCGGCGCCGCCGCGGCGCTGGGGCTGTGGCGTCCTGTCGGCGCGGTCGCTTCGGTCGTCCCGGTGCTCGTCTCGGCTGCCACGGGCGTCGGGCTCGAGTCGGCGTTTCGGGGGTGCTGGACATTTGCCATGGGGTCGCTCCTCGGCCACGATGACGCGGCGCGTCTGAAGGATGGCAGAGGTCCCGCCCTCAATGCCAGAGCCCGACGGACAACGACACGTTTCGGTAGTGGCTCGCCAAGTCCCAGAACACGCCGAGGCGCCAGTCCAGCAGGACGGACAGCCGGACGTCGGAGCCGCCGGTCCAGTGAACGCGACCTCGGGTCGACTCGAATCGACTCGGCTCGAAGTACGCGCCAGTGCGCACCCGGAGCCGTCGCTCGAGGAGCTCGCTCTCGACGCCGACGCGGGGACTGATTGCGAAGCGCCGGCCCGAAGCGTCGTGCTCGCGGTGCAAGTAGCCGAGGACGCCGAAGCCGTCGGCGACCGGGCCGGTCACCACGACATCGCTGGCGATGATCACCGGCGGCCCCCGCCACTTCAGCCGCGGCGGCGACATCTCGCCGAACGTCGCGGGACGGTTGCCCGAATGACCGACGAGTTGCCAGACCGCCCCGAGCGTCAGGCTCGCGCCCCGATCGATGGAGTTGGGCACGCGAAGCTTGCCGAGCTTGGTCACGGGCTCGCCGCCCCAGGTCTCGCCGAGCGGCTGGGTCATCCGCACCGGCAACTGAACCGCGCCGCCGAGACGGAAGGCGCGGCCGTGCGGAGCCCAGAGCACGCCGAAGCCGCGCGGTGCGAAGACGCTGCCGAAGGTGACGCGCTCCCCGCCGGTGCCGACGCGCGTGAGGACGGCGTTGTCGCCTTGGATGACGGTGCCGACGACCCACTCGCCGCGACCGAACGCCCAGCCGAGCCCGATCGCGGGGCTGGCGGAGCTCTGGCTGTAGCCGGCGGATGCGGCGCCGGTGCCCGCGACCAATGCGTACTCGGTGACCACGGCCTGCAGCGAGATCGCGAATCGACCGAACGAGAGCCGTAGCCCCAGCACCTGCGCACTGCCCGAGCCTGCAGCAGCGCCCGCGTGCGAAGGCGAGCGGTCGAGTTGGATGTCCCCGCCGACGGTGTGCAGGCTCGAGAACCCGACATCCCAGTCGAACCACTCGTCGGCGAACGAGGCGGGCCGCACGGCGATGGCGGCGGGGTTCACGAAGACGCCGTCGATTCCCTCGGCGATGGCCGCGTAGGCACCGCCCAGGCCCACGACGCGGGATCCGTTGACCAATGGGCCGACGAAGTCGTCGAGCCGCACCACGCCCTGCCCGACTGCGTCGTGCGGCGCGGCCCAAGACATCAGCACCAGCGCGAGCGAGCCCAACCAGCCACGCCGTCGTGGCCGCCACCGGCGTCCCCCTCTGAGCTCGTGCGAGTCCACGGTCATCCGCGACGTAGGATACGCCGGCCGTTGAGGTGGTCCACCGTTACGGCGAATTCCCGTCGACACCCCGGCACCGCTGGGGCAGACTCTCGGCCCCGTTCGGCTCGGTGCACGGTTCGGCGCACAGGCAACCAAGCACCGAGACGGGAACAGGAATCCGGCGCAGTGGTTGACATCGATCGCGTCGCCGCTAGCCTCCCCGCGAAACCGGACCAAACAGGTCCTGTTTCGTCTCGCCGCAGAGAGCGGGCCCCACGCTCGAGCCGACAGGTCGCCATGGACGCAACGCAACGCACCGAAGCAGCCCGAGATCCCGCGACGACGTCGCGGGAGACCATCGACGCCATCGCCAGCCGCGGCTACGACGCCGGTTTCTTCACCGAGATCGAGGCCGACTCGGCGCCGCCGGGCTTGGACGAATCCATCGTCCGCTTCATCTCGGCCAAGAAAAACGAGCCCGAGTGGCTGCTCGAATGGCGCCTCGACGCGTTCCGCCGCTGGCAGCAGATGGAAGAGCCGACCTGGGCGCACGTCGAGTACCCGAAGATCGACTTCCAGGCGATCAGCTACTACTCCGCCCCGAAGATCCAGGCGAGCAAGCGGATCGAAGACCTCACGCCCGAGGAGCGCGCGCAATACGACGAGCTGATGCGAACCTACGAGCGCCTCGGCGTGCCCGTGAACGAGCGCGGCAAGCTCGCCGGCAACGAGATCGGCGTGGCCGTCGACGCGGTCTTCGACTCCGTGAGCGTGATCACGACGTTCAAGGAGAACCTCACGCGCGCGGGCGTCATCTTCTGCTCGCTCTCCGAAGCCGTGCGCGAGCATCCGGACTTGGTGCGGAAGTACCTCGGCTCGGTCGTCCCGACGACGGACAACTACTACGCGGCGTTGAACGCGGCCGTCTTCTCGGACGGCAGCTTCGTCTACATCCCGAAGGGCGTTCGCTGCCCGATGGAGCTGTCGACCTACTTCCGAATCAACGCCAAGGGCACCGGCCAGTTCGAGCGCACGCTGATCGTCGCCGACGACGACAGCTACGTCTCCTACCTCGAGGGCTGCACGGCCCCGCGCCGAGATGAAAATCAGCTCCACGCGGCGGTGGTCGAGCTCGTCGCGCACGACCGCGCCGAGATCAAGTACTCGACGGTGCAGAACTGGTACCCCGGCGACGCCGAGGGACGCGGCGGCATCTACAACTTCGTGACCAAGCGCGGCATCTGCAAAGGCCGCGCCAGCAAGATCAGCTGGACGCAGGTCGAGACCGGCTCGGCGATCACCTGGAAGTACCCCTCCTGCATCCTGCAGGGCGACGACTCGGTCGGGGAATTCTACTCGGTCGCCCTCTCGAACAAGCGACAGCAGGCCGACACCGGCACCAAGATGATCCACCTCGGTCGCAACACCCGCTCCACCATCGTGAGCAAGGGGATCGCGGCGGGGCACGGTTTGCAGACGTACCGCGGCCAGGTGCGCATCGCCAAGGGCGCCGCGGGGGCGCGCAACTACACCGCTTGCGACTCGCTGCTCATCGGCAGCACCTGCACCGCCGACACCGTCCCGTACATCGAAGTGGCCAATCCCAGCGCCTCGGTCGAGCACGAGGCGTCGACCAGCCGTATCAGCGAAGAGCAGCTTTTCTACCTGATGCAGCGCGGTCTCTCGCAGGAAGACGCGGTGTCCATGATCGTCAACGGCTTCTGCAAGGACGTCTTCCGCGTACTGCCGATGGAATTCGCGGTCGAGGCGCAGAAGTTGCTGGACGTGAGCCTGGAAGGCGCGGTCGGTTGAGACCGAACCCGCACGGAGAATTCGAACCATGCTGACCATCGAGAACTTGCACGCCGAAGTCGACGGCAAGCCGATCCTCAAGGGCCTGAACCTGCACGTCCCCGCCGGCGAGGTGCACGCCATCATGGGGCCGAACGGCTCGGGCAAGAGCACACTCTCCTACGTGCTCGCCGGCAAAGAGGGCTACGAGATCACGGGCGGAAGCGTGACCATGGACGGCGTCGATCTGCTCGAGATGAGCGTCGACGAGCGCGCCCGTGCCGGCGTCTTCCTCGCGTTCCAATACCCCGTCGAGGTGCCGGGCGTGAACAACAAGGTCTTCCTGCGCCATGCCATCAACGCCGTCCGCAAGGCGCGCGGCGAGGACGAGCTCGACGCCGTCTCGTTCATCAAGCTGCTCAACGAGAAGACCAAGCTGGTCGGCATGAGCAAGGAACTCGCCGGGCGCGAGCTGAACAGCGGCTACTCGGGTGGCGAGAAGAAGAAGAACGAGATCCTGCAGATGGCGATGCTCGATCCGAAGCTCGCGATCCTCGACGAGATCGATTCGGGTCTCGATATCGACGCGCTCAAGGCCGTCGCGGCAGGCGTGAACGCGCTCCGCTCGCCGGCCCGCGCGATGCTGCTCATCACCCACTATCAGCGCCTGCTCGACGCGATCGCGCCGGACCACGTGCACGTGCTGCTCGACGGTCGGATCGTGCACGCGGGCGGGCCCGAGCTCGCCCTGGAGCTCGAAGCGCGTGGCTACGACTGGCTGCGCGCGGCGTAGGCGGAGGCATCGATGACGGCGACTCCTGCCCAAACCCGCGGCGCCCTGGCCGGCGCTGGATCCCTCGCACCGCTGCTCGCGCGCGCCGCCGCCACGGTCGAG
>JBEARB010000266.1:0-17299 GCA_041163625.1 Pseudomonadota bacterium
CATCCCGCAGTCGCTGCCGCGCCCGATCAGCGTCGGCTCGTCGCTGAGCGTGATGTTTCGCGCCGCAACGTCGCCCGCGACGATCTGGAACAGGTGTGGCCGTCGGAAGATGCGCTGCGGAAGGACCGAAATGTCTGTCATCTCCGTACGGGCGAAGATGACCTTTCCGTCCATGGTCGTTTCTCCGCCGTTGCTCACGCGGCCTCCTTACTGACGATCGCAGGCTAGCTTCGAACACGGCGGGGTGGCAAGGCTGGCGGTCGCGGGACTTTCGTCGGCCCTGCGGATTCTTCGACGACCGGCAATTCTTGTCGTGTTCGCGATGCGGAGCCACAATCTCGGGCGCGAGAGCGGGCCCGTGGCCCGGTCCAGGGGGCGTCCTGAGCAACTGGTGGCCGAATTCTGTGCGCCTGCGTGGGTGGTGGCTGGCTGCGCTGCTCTCGACGCAGATCGCCGTCGGCGGCTGCGCCCCGATGCACGAGCAGGTGCGCCAGTTGCACCAATCCGGTCAGCCGCGCGACGCGGTCGCCGCCGGCCGCGCGTGGCTCAGGGACCCCGGCGCCGCCTCTGTCGACGATATCGCCGCGGTCGAGCGTGAGACGGCGAAGGCGGCCATCGCCGCCGCCGCGCAGGAGGACAGCGTGCAGGCGTGGCGCTGGGCCCGCGAACAGCTCGTCGAGAGCCCCGCCAACGCGGAATTCGTGGCGGAGATCCGGGAGCGCGAGGCGGCGGCGTTCTATCGTGAGGTGACGCTGCGCGCGCGCAGGCTCGAGGCGTTCGCGGCCTTTCGCCGTCAGTATGCTGGTTGCCGCCTGATCGCGCGCTCGTGGCACGACGAGGCCCGCATGGTCTTCGAGGCGGCGCGCGAGTCGCGCGATCCCGCCGCGATGGCGCGCTTTCGGGCGCGCTACGCCGAAGTCCCGGCCGTCGCGGACTTGGTGCAGGAGGCGTTCGAGCTCGAGGCAGAGTACGCCCTGGTGGAAGCGCGCGCGACGGGCACCTCCGCGGCATACGCGGCCTTCTGCGCGCGCTACGGCAAGAGCCGGCTCTACGCCCGGGCGTACGCGCAGGAGATCGCGCTCGCATACGAAGAGGCCCGGCAGGTCGGGACGGCCGAGGCGCTGCAAGCCTTCGTGCGCACCTACGAGCAGGTGCGCGAGGCGTCGGGCCACGTCTCGGCTGCGAGACGCTTGCTGGCGCAGCGCGACTTCGAGGCGGCCGCGGCGCGCGGCGACGATGCCTCCTACGTCGGCTGGCTCGCGCGCTACGACACCTGGCGCGAGGTGGCGGCCGAAGCGAGCCGGGCGCGCGAGGCGTTGCTCCGGATGCGTCTCTCGTCGGCAGTCGCGACCGCAGACGAGGCGGCACTCGAGCGCTTCCTGGCGCTGCACCGTGAGTGGCCCGAGGCCGCGGAGAGTCTGCGGGCAGCGCGGCGCGAGTTGGTCCGCATCGCGTTTGCGGCGGCGCAGGCGAACGGAGCGCCCAGCGCGTGGGGGCGCTTTGTCGAGCGCTTTCAAGGCTGGGAAGAGGCTCGCCGCGAGGTCGAGATCGCGCGCGGATCGATGCGGCGCTGAGCGATCGCCTCAGCGCAGGCCGAGCGCGCCGGCGAGGTCGACCGTCGCGCCGACGGCCGCTTCGACGCCATCGACGTCGCGGGGGAGGCCGGCCGAGAGGACGTCCGGACCGGCGTCGGTCACCAGCACGTCGTCTTCGATGCGGATACCGCCGAAGCCGAGATAGGACTCGGCCCGTGTCCAGTCGACAGCTGCCCCGAAGCGCTCGCGCAGCTCCGGGTCGGCGAGGATCGCAGGCACAGCGTAGAAGCCGGGCTCGACGGTGACCACGAACCCACTCTCGAGCGGCAGATCCAAGCGCAGGAAACGGGTGCCGAAGATCTCCGCGCGGCCGCGGTCCGGGGGGTAGGCGCCGCGATCGCCGTAGGCCTCGAGATCGTGCACGTCCAGGCCGATGAGGTGGCCGACGCCGTGGGGGAAGAACAGGCCGTGCAGGCCTCGATCGACCGCCTCGTCGACGCCCGCGCGCAGCACGCCCTCGTCGATCAGAAAACGCGCGATGACGGCGGCCGCGGCGTCGTGGACCTCGCGGTAGCGCACGCCGACGCGGCAGCGATCCAGGGCAGCCTGCCACGCCGCGAGCACGACCTCGTAGACCGCGCGTTGGCGGGCGTCGAAGCGGCCCGAGACCGGCCACGTCCGCGTCAGGTCGGCGCCGTAGCCAGCGACGTTGCCGTGGTCCGGGCCGAGCTCTGCGCCGGCGTCGACCAAGAGCAGGTCACCGTCGCGCAAGACGCCACGGTGGTCGTGACAGTGCAGGATCTCGCCGCGCCGCGTGAGGATGCTGCCGTAGCCCGGCTCGGCGCCGTGCCGAGCGAAGACCGCCTCGAGGAGCGCCGCCAGCGAACGCTCGGAGACACCCGCGGCCGTCGCGCCCGCCACCGCGAGGTGCGCCTCGGTGCTGATCGCCGCGGCGTGGCGCATCGCGGCGACCTCCGTGGCGCTCTTGCGGCGTCGCAGGGCGCAGAGGGCTTCGACGAGGTCGGCGTCGCCGGGCTCGCTGCCGAACGCCAACGGGCGCCCCGACCACCACGCGAGCGTCTCGTTGCCGCGCGCATCCGCGCTCGCGACCGTCGCGATGGAGCCGTTGCCGAGGTGCGCCATCACCTGCGCCTCGAGCGCCTCGATGTCGTAGACGGCGTCGGCGTGGCTGGCTGCCGCGCGGGTCTGCAGATCCGGGGTCTCGCCGTGCCAGAGCGCGTCGCCGGGGCCGGGCGTGGGCAGGTAGAGCGTGAGCGCGCCGTCGTCGAGGATGGCTGCTGCGCCGGGCTCGCTGCAGCCGGTGAGGTAGAGGAAGTCCGAGCTCTGCCGGAACGGGTAGCCGTAGCCCGGCAGGTTGCGCGGCACGTCGCGGTGGCCGAGCAGGACGACGGGGCGGCCGACGGCGTCGCTGATCGCGCGGCGGCGCCGGCGGAACTCGGCGGCGTCGAGAGCGCCCGCGGCGCCGATCATCCGACGCGCTCGAGCACGGTGGCGATGCCCATGCCGCCGCCGATGCAGAGGGTCGCGACGCCCACGCCGAGGCCCTCGCGCTCGAGCTCGTCGAGCAGGGTGCCGAGCAAGATGGCGCCGGTGGCGCCGAGCGGGTGGCCGAGCGCGATGGCGCCGCCGTTGACGTTGACCTTGTCGTGGTCGAGGCCGAGCCGACGCATCGTCTCGAGAGGCACCGTCGCGAACGCCTCGTTGATCTCCCAACGGTCGACGTCCGCCGCGGTCATGCCCGCCTGCGCGAGCGCCTTGGCGCTCGCCGGCGCCGGCGCCGTCAGCATGATCACCGGCTCGGCACCGGCGGTCGCCATCGCGCGGATCCGTGCGCGCGGGCGCAGACCGAAGCGCTCGCCGAAGGCCTTGTCGCCGAGCACGACCAGCGCGGCGCCGTCGACGATGCCGCTGCTGTTGCCGGCGGTGTGGACGTGCGCGATGGCGTCGGTGTCGGGGTAGCGGAGCAGGGCGAGCTGGTCGACCGTCTCGCCGTTCGGGCCGGCGGCGTAGGCGCCCAGGCCCTCGAAGGCCGGCCGCAACGCAGCCAGCGATTCGGCGGTCGTGTCGGCGCGCGGGTGCTCGTCGCGGTCGAGCAGGACCTCGCCGTCGGCGCCGCGCACATCGATCATCGAGCGCACGAAGCGCCCCTCCTCGGTGGCGAGGCGCGCGCGGCGCTGGCTTTCGAGGGCGAATGCGTCGACGTCCGCACGGGAGAAGCCTTCGCGGGTGGCGATGAGGTCGGCCGAGATGCCCTGCGGTACCATCGCGATCTTCGCCCGCAGCGCCGGGTTCAGGCCGTCGATCTCGCCCTTGTCCGAGCCCATCGGGACGCGCGACATCGACTCGACGCCGCCCGCGACGACGGCCTGCTGGAAGCCCGACGCGACGCCCATCGCGGCGAAGTTGACCGCCTGCAAGCCCGAGCCGCAGAAGCGGTTGACGGTGCTGCCGGTGACGCCGTCGGGCCAGCCGGCCGCGAGCACGCTGTTGCGCGCGATGCAGGCGCCCTGCTCGCCGACTTGGCTGACGCAGCCGAGGATCACGTCGTCGATGGCGGTCGGGTCGGTGAGGCCGCGTTGCTCGAGGGCGCGCAGCAGCGTCGCGACGAGCTCTTGCGGATGGACCGAGGAGAGCGCGCCCTTGCCGGGGCGGCCCTTGCCGCGTGGCGTGCGCACGGCGTCGTACACGAAGACATCACGGCTCATCGAGGGCTCCTTTCCGCTAGCGCTGGACCGAGAAGCTGGTGCCGCAGCCGCAGGTGTCCACGGCTTTGGGGTTGTCGAAGACGAGGCCCTTGCCGTTGAGGCCGCCGGTGTAGTCCAGGCGCAGGCCGTCGATGAGACCGAGGCTGGCGTCGTCGACGAAGACCGGCGGGTCGGCACCGAAGACGTTGTCGTCGAGTTCGGGCTCGGACTCGAAGTCGAGGTTGTACGAGAGGCCCGAGCAGCCACCGGCCATCACGGCGAGGCGGATGCCCTTGACGCTGGCGTCGCCGTTCTTGGCGATGAGTTCGCGCATGTGCGCGCGGGCTTGGTCGGTGATCTGGATCATGGCGGGCCTCGTCGGTTCGGTCGCATCGACCGCAATGCCAGCAAGGTAGGGCGGCACCCCTCGCCGAGCAAGCCAGCGCCGCTCAAGCCCTCGTCGCGTCGGACCATCGGCCCTGCCAGGTGGGGAAGAGCAGGGCGCGGCCGAGCTGCTCGAGGAACTCCGCGCGCGGGATCTCGCGGGCTCCGAAGCTCTCGAAGAGCGGCGTATGGACCTGGCAATCGACGAAATGGAACTGGCGGGAGCGCAGCAGCTCGACCAGCCGCACGAAGGCGACCTTGGAGGCGTCGTCGCGCCGCGAGAACATGCTCTCGCCAAAGAACGCGCGGCCGAGCGAAACGCCGTACAGGCCGCCGACGAGCTCGCCGTCCTGCCAGGACTCGACGCTGTGGGCGAACCCGAGCTCGTGCAGGCGCTCGTAGGCGGCGACCATCGACTCGGTGATCCAGGTGCCGTCTTGGCCCGGTCGTGGCGCGTCGGCGCACGCCCGCACGACCGCCGAAAACGCCGTGTCGATTCGGAGCTCGTAGGGGGCTCGGCGCAGCGTTCGACGCAACGAGCGGCCGACGCTGAGCGCATCGAGCGGCAGCACCATCCGTGGGTCGGGGCTGTGCCAGAGGATCGGTTGGCCGGCACTGAACCAGGGGAAGATGCCGATGCCGTAGGCGAGCAGCAGGCGTTCGGGGCGCAGATCCCCACCCACCGCGAGCAGGCCGCTGGGATCGGCGAGCTCGGGCGGCGGGAAGCGGATCTGCTCGTCGAGCGCGTAGACCGGCACGGTGGCGGCCTAGAACGACCAGGAGAGGCCGAGCGTGGTGGAACTGTCCAGGCCACGCACGGCGACCGGTGGCGCAGTGTCCCAGGCCATCCAATAGCCGATGGTGAGCGCCACAGCCGAGGTGACGTTGACCTGGAGCGACGTGTCGAGCAGGCCGCGCACGTCCGAAAAGCGCTGCACGTTCGGCTGCACGTAGACGGTGGCGGCAACGGCGACCACGTCCGAGAGCTTGCGCGAGACCGAGATGTACGAGCTGATTCGATGCTCGAGGTACAGGCCGGTGAGGTCGCCCGGCAGCGGCTCGAGCAGCTCCTCGGCCTGTGCCATGTAGGCCAGACCCGCCGCGAGCTGGCCGTCGTCGCTCGAGAGCGCGTCGAGGCGCACACCGGCGCCGGCCAAGCCGCGCACTCGCAGGCGCCGCCAGCGGTCGTATTCGTGCTGCAAGAAGCCTTCGACGCTCCACGACGCGTTGAGCAGCCGCCGATAGCGGAGGTGCTCGAAGATGTTCTCGCGGAAGGGGTCTTCTTCCGGATCGAACCAGCCGTCGCTGCCCTTGCGGCCGTAGTTGGCCGTGACGGTCGCCACGAATACGTGGTCGCCGGTGCGATAGAACGCAGTGCCGCTCGCGGTCGCGAGCAGCAGGACGACGTTGCCGGTCGTCAGGCTGCCGTTGGCAGCGACCTTGCCCGTCAAGCCTTGCTTCACGGCGGCGCCGGCGAGCGATTGGACGTTGACGATCTTGGCCGATGCCGCCGAGGCAGCGAGGACGGTCAGCAGGCCGGCGAGCGCGGCGGCTACTTGTCGGCGGGTTGCAGACCGGCGTGCAGCTTGGTCCAGGCCTTGTGCGCCTTCAGCAGCGCGGGACGGTAGGGATCCTTCTCCGACCACGTGTCGCCCTCCTTGTTCTCCAGGTAGCGCTCGTAGGACTTGCGCCAAGCCGCCAGCACCCCATCGACGCTGGCCAGGTAGGCCTCGAAGCGGGCCTTGTCGGCATCGCTCAGCCCGGCGACCTTGCCGACGCGCGGCCGGTCCTGCTGCAGGAGCTTGGTGGGAATCTCCGCCCACAGCTTGAGCGTCGTCTTCTTGACCATGTTCGGCGACTGCCAACTCTTGCTCGCGAGGCGGTCGTACGCGCCGAGCGCGTCGCCGATCAGGAAGCCGTAGTGGCCCGAGAGCAGCGCCGCGTACGCCGCGGCGTCGAGGTCCTTGGAGGCCGATTCCGCGCTGTCGTCGGGCAGCAGGTCGTCGGCGAAGCCGGCGATCTCGCGGGCTGCGGCGTCGAGCTCGCGGCCCGCTTCGATGACCCGCGCGCGTGCCGCCTCGGCCGTATCGGTGACGGCAGCGATCTTCGGCGATCCGACCTTCTTGGTCATCAAGCTGACGATGCGGAAATGCTCGACGTGGTCGTGGCCCAGGGCGATGAACTTGTCGAGCGCCGGGTGCTTGCCGGTGTGCTCCTTGGCGAGGAACTGCAGGATGCTCCACGGGCCGCGGCGCTTGGTGGCACGATCGCCGTCGCGGCAGACCGCGTCCATCTCCGAGATCGACAGCCACGTGACGTCGCGGGTGCGCATCTTGTCGAACTGGAACGGGATCATGAACTCGTTTCGACACTTCTGCAGGTCGGCGTGGGCGGTGGCCACCAGCTCGCGGGTGCGCGACGCCCAGGTGTCGGCGACCGGGGTCGGCGCCACCGGTTCGGCGGGCTTGTCGACCTTGACCTGCGAGAAGTCGATCTTGGGCTTCTCCGCGAAGTAGTTCTTGTCCGCCGGAGGCGGCTCGGGCTTGTCCTCGCCACAGCCGGTCAGGGCTCCGAGCGCCATCGCGCCGCAGAGCAGCCAGCGACCGCCGCGCGCGCTCCACGCGGGCACGGACAGGGCGGCCACGGGGGCCGGAGACGAAGCCGGGCTCGCGTCGAGCCGAATACGCTGGTGGGTCATGATGACGTCCTCCTCGGCGCCGGGTTGTAGCGACGCGTCGCCGCGCGCGCAACCGCCGGACACGGCGGAAGAGCCGTCATCGCCGAATCGGGAGGGTCGCGACCTTGCAATGACGTCAAAAGGTGCTATCCCCGCCGTGAACGTTACGGTTCGTTCATCGTGGGGAGCCGGTCCGTGTGGCGCATCTGCTCACAATGTGGCTTTCGGGGCGACGATCCGGTCTGTCCGGACTGTCACGTCGAGCTCGAGACCATTCGAGAGAGTTCCGCGTTTCCGGGGCGCCTCTGGCCCGGGCACGTGCTGCGTGAGCAATACGAGGTCGGTGCGCTGATCGGCGTCGGTGGCATGGGCGCGGTCTACCGTGGCCGCCACCGCATCACCCGGCAGGACGTCGCGATCAAGGTGCTCTGGCAGGATCTCTCCAAGAGTACGGCCGAGGTCCGCCGCTTCACCCGCGAGGCGCGTGCCGCGAGCATCCTCACGCACCCGAACACCGTTCGCGTCTTCGACTTCGGCCGCGACGACGCGTCCGGCGCGATCTTCATGGTGATGGAGTTCTTGGTCGGCGAGAAGCTCTCGGACGCGCTGCGAGACGAGCCGGTCATGTCGGCGGATCGCGTCGTCACGATCATGACGCAGGTCTGCAAGTCGCTCGAAGAAGCGCATCGCAAGGGCATCGTTCACCGTGACCTCAAGCCCGACAACATCTTCCTGCAGGAGGTCCACGGCGAGCGGGACTTCGTGAAGGTGCTCGACTTCGGGCTGGCAAAATTCGTCACCGGCGACATGGAACGCGACTCGCTGACCCGCGCCGGCTACGTCGTCGGGTCGCCCGAGTACATGGCTCCGGAGCAGGCGATCGGTTCGGACGTCGGCCCCGCCGCGGACATCTACGCAGCCGGCATCATGCTGTACGAGATGCTTTCGGGCGATCTGCCGTTCGACGCCGAGACCACCGCGCAGGTCCTCCGTAAGCACATCATGGAAGGGCCGCCGCAGATGCGGGAGATGCCCGGGCGTGACGTCTCGCCGGCGCTGCGCAAGATCGTCATGCGATGCCTCGAGAAGGATCCCGCCGATCGTCCGCCCTCGGCCGAGGCGCTGCGGATCCTCATCCTGCAGGCGCACGATCGACGGCAGCAGCAGCGTGCTCCGAGTCAGCCGATCGAGCCGGTTGCGATCGAAGCGGGCGACACCATCTCCGTGCCCAAGCCGCAGTTGCCCGATGGCGTGGAACCGCCGCGGGCGCAGCAGGGCGACGAGCCGCCGACGCGGATCCGCGCCCCGGGAGCGGTCGCCGGCGAGGTGCTCCGTCCGGACGGCTCGTTCGAGTTGGTCGGTGACGAAGACACCGGCGAGAGCGACGTCGACATCGCCCGCCAGGCGACCGCCGAGCGAGGCCGCGAGGCCGCAGTCACCCGGCCCGAGGTCCGAGCAGGCGACAACTCGGCACGCGAGCTTCCGGCCTGGCTGCTGATCGCCCTCGGTGCGGCCGCGGCTGCGGCGGCGATGGCGACCGTCCAATTCCTCGTCGGGCATTGAGCCGCCCGGGAGCGACGCCGCCGATCCCCGCCCTTGGCTTTTCTAGGTCGCGTCTCTAGCCTCTTCGCTCCGCGCGACCGGGTGGGTCCGCGGCCGAGGTATCGCGATGCAAGGTACGGGTAGGGGTTCCGGCGAGCCGATCGTTCGGCTGCAGGACGTCATCAAATCCTACGAGCTGGGCTCGGTGGAGGTGCAGGCGCTGCGCGGCGTCTCGCTGGACATCGAGCCCGGCGAGTTCACCGTCATCGCCGGGCCCTCGGGCTCGGGCAAGACGACGCTACTGAACCTGATCGGCTGCGTCGACGTGGCGACCCGCGGCACGGTTCGCGTCGCCGGCAAGGACACCGGCGCGCTCGCCGAGCGGGAGTTGACCGAGCTGCGCCTGCACGCGCTCGGCTTCATCTTCCAGAGCTTCAACTTGGTCTCGGTGCTCGACGCCTTCCAAAATGTCGAGTTCCCGCTGCTCTTGCAGGGCGGCCTCAGCAAGACCGACCGCAAGCGGCGCGTCGACGAGCTGCTCGACCGCGTGGGGCTCGCGCAATACGGGCATCACCGGCCCAACGAGCTCTCGGGCGGCCAGCGTCAGCGCGTCGCCATCGCACGCGCGCTGGTGACCAACCCGCGCATCGTACTCGCCGACGAGCCCACCGCGAACCTCGACTCGGCGACGGGCCACGCGATCATCGACTTGATGAAGGAGCTCAACACCACCCAGGGCACGACCTTCATCTTCTCGACCCACGACCCGAAGGTGATGAACCAAGCCGGGCGCCTGGTCGAGTTGGTCGACGGCCGCATCGCGTCGGTACGGCAGACAGGGGTCGACACCGGCGCGCCCGCCGATCCGCACGCCGCCGCCAGCGCTGCGGTCTAGGACGCCATCATGTTCTGGACCCTCGTGCGCATCGCGCTGCGCAACCTGCTGGCGCACAAGCTCAAGAGCTTCATCGTCGGCGGCATCCTGGTCTTCGGCACGATGTTGGTGCTGCTCGGTGCCGCGCTGCTCGGGTCGATCGAGGCCAGCATGGCCGAGTCGATCACCGGCTCGGTGTCGGGCCATCTGCAGATCGCGTCGAGCAAGGGCAAAGACCCGTTGGTGCTCTTCCCGGGGCCGCTCGACGGCAACGAGGTCGGCGTCATCGAGGACTTCCCCAAGGTCCGGGCGGCCCTCGAGGCGATGCCGGAAGTTCAGGCCGTGCTGCCGCAGGGTTTCGACTACGCGATGATCTTCGCGGCCAACCTCATCGACCGAAAGCTCGCGAGGATGCGCAAGTTGCACGGCGCCGGCGACCTCGAGGCCTACCGGCCGGTGCGGGACCACGTGCGTCGAATCGTGGAGCTGCTCGACCGCGACATTCAGCGCATCCGCCGCGTCATCGACCTGGACAAGGACGATGGCGGCCGCCGCGGCGCGCAGGACGTGCATCAGGCCGCGCAGCCCGAATTTTGGGCCGATTTCGAGGGGCACTTCAGCGAACGCATGGAATTCCTCGAGAACAAGGTGGCGCAGATGGCCATCGGCGAGGACATCCTCTTCATTCGCTACATGGGCACCGACGTCGAGCGCTTCCGCCAGGCATTCGGGCGCTACGAGCTCGTGCGCGGCGACGAGATCCCCGCCGGGCAGCGCGGCATCATGCTCAACACCCTCTACCACGAGGAGATGCTGAAGCAGAAAACCGCCCGTCGTCTCGACAAGATGAAGGACAAGATCGCCGAGGGCGCGCGCTTCGAGAGCGACGACGAGTTGCGCGAGTGGCGGCGGATGAACATCGCGCAATACAAGGACGTGAGCTGGCAGCTCGACAACGCCGCAGCCGACCGGGTGGTCGCCAAACTGCGCCCCCTGCTCGGCGCCGCCGACGTGCCCGAGGCCGTCTCGCCGACCGACGCCGCCGATCCGATCCGCCCGATCGACGCCATGCTCCGCGTCTTCCTGAACATGGACGACGCCACCTTCGCCGAGCGCTACGACTTCTTCTACGCGACCATCGCGCCGGAGCTGCAGCTCTACCGCGTCGATGTCGGCGACACCTTGACCATCCGCGGCATGTCGCAGGGCGGCTACATGTCCTCGGTCAACGTGAAGGTCTACGGCACGTTCCGCTTCGAAGGTCTCGACAAGTCAGCGCTCGGCGGCATGGTCAACCTGATGGACATCGTGAGCTATCGCGACCTCTACGGCTACGTCACGGCCGAGCAGAAGGCCGAGATCGCGGCGCTCGAGAAGCGCTCGGGCGTGCAGGAGATCGCCGCCGAGAACGCCGAGGACGCGCTCTTCGGCGAGGACGCCGACCTCGCTGCGGACGCCAGCGCGACCGGCTTCGACGAGTTCGCCGACGTCGACATGAGCAAGGGCGCCCGGCGTTGGAGCGAGAAGCTCGGCGACGTCGTCTACACCCAGGCGCAAATCGACGGCGGTGTGGTCCGCAACGCTGCCGTGGTGCTACGGGACCGCAACCAACTCGAGGCCGCCAAGGCCGCCATCGAGCGCGTCGCCGAGCGCGACGGGCTCGCCATCAAGGTCATGGATTGGAAGCAGGCGGCCGGCATGCTCGGCAACTTCGTCTCGGTCATCTACGCGGTGCTGCTCGTCGCGATCCTCGGCGTGTTCGGCGTCGCGCTGCTGATCATCAACAACAGCATGGTGCTCTCGACCATCGAGCGGACCCGCGAGATCGGCACGATGCGCGCGATCGGCGCAGCACGGCGCTTCGTGTTGTGGATGTTCCTGGTCGAGTCGATGGTGCTCGGCGTGGTCTTCGGCGCCGTCGGCGTCGGGCTCGGGGCCGGCATCGTCGGCTGGCTCGGTCACGTCGGCATCCCCGCCCCGAACGACACGATGGTCTTCCTGTTCGGCGGGCCACGCATGTACCCGTGGCTGAGTCCGATGCATGTCGGCTTCGCGCTCGGCCTGGTCGTCATCGTGACGATCGTCTCCACCATCTACCCGGCCCTGCTCGCCACGCGGGTCACCCCGCTCGAGGCGATGCAGGACAAGGACGCCTAGGAGGACGCGATGGATACGCTGCTGCTCATCGCCGCCCGCAACCTGCTGGCGAACCGCCGCCGGACGCTCTTGCTCGGTGGTGCCATCGCGACGGTGACGGGCATCCTGGTCTTGCTGGCTTCGCTCAGCAACGGCATGAGCGAGACGATGCTGCGGGTCGCGACGACGCTCTCGACCGGCCACGTCAACGTCGGTGGCTTCTACAAGATGACCACCACCGACGCCTCGCCGATGATCACCGAGGTGCCGAAGATCCTCGAGGCCGTGCGCTCGCTCGGACCCGACGTCACCGACGTCGTCGTGCGCGGCCGCGGCTGGGGCAAGCTGGTCAGCGACGGCGGCAAGCAAGAGGGCGTGCTGGTCGGCATCGACGTCGCCACCGAGAAGGGCTTCCGCGACGTGGTGACGCTGGTCGACGGCAGCTTCGACGCGCTCGAGCAGCCCGGCAGTTGCCTGATCTTCGCGGGCACCGCCGAACGCCTCGAGGTCAAGGCGGGTGACGACGTCACGCTCTCGGCACCGACCCTGCGCGGCGCGCAGAACACCGCCGATTGCCGGATCGCCGCTATCGCCAAGGACATGGGCATGCTCTCGTCCTTCTCGATGTTCGTGCACCACGACACGCTGCGCGGGCTGTACCAGATGAAGCCGGACCAGAGCGGTGCGGTGCACATCTTCCTGCGGGATCCGGAGCTGGCCGAGGACGTCGCCGCCAAGCTGCGCACCCGCTTGGCCGACGCGAAGTTCCGGATCATGGATCCGGTGCCCGAGCCCTTCTTCCGCAAGTTCCAGTCGGTGGCGCGCGAGGATTGGAACGGCCAGAAGCTCGACGTCACGACCTGGTCCGACGAGATGGCCTTCATGCGCTACACGCTGCAGACCTTCTCGTTGCTGACGCTGGTCTTCGTGACGATCCTGCTCGGCATCATCATCCTCGGCGTGATGAACACGATGATGATGTCGATCCGCGAGCGCACCCGCGAGATCGGTACGCTGCGCGCCATCGGGATGCACCAACCCTCCGTGTTGGTGATGTTCGTCTTCGAGGCCGCGCTGCTCAGCCTCGGCGCGACGATCACCGGTTCGGTGTTGGGCTCGCTGCTGGTGCTGGCGCTGGACGCCGCACAGATCCCGGTCAGCAAGGGATTCCAGATGTTCCTGATGAGCGAGAAGCTGCATCTGATGGTCGATGTGAAGACGGCGCTGGTCGCGATCGTCTCCATTGGAACAGTGACGACGCTCTCGTCGTTGCTGCCGAGCTGGCGCGCGTCGCGCAAGCCGCCCGTCACGGCCATGCAATCGGCCTGAACCCGCCCGACCCGGAGACCGCCATGACTGCTCCCATCCGTCCCGAAGCCGGCACGCTCTCGCCCCTGCGCCGCGCGCTCGTGGCCGCAGGGCTCCTCGCGGCGAGCCTCGTGGTGCCCTTCGCCTTCGCCGAGGGCCCCGCCGCCGCGCCGGCCGCGCCGGCCGCCGCCGACACGCTCGACGCCGCCGCCACCGACAAGCTGATCGAGGAAATCGACGAGCGACAGCGCAATAGCGGCGACTACAAGAGCCGCGCCTACATCCGCGCCAAGGAGCGCGACAAGGAGCCGGTCGTCTACGAGGCGGTGATCTACCGCCGCGACAAGGACGATCGCTTCATGATCCTCTTCCTCGAGCCGAAATCCGAGCGCGGCAAGGGGTACCTGCGTATCGACCGCAACCTGTGGATCTACGATCCGAGCGTCGGCCGTTGGGAGCGTCGCACCGAGCGCGAGCGCATCGCCGGCACCGACGGCCGCCGCGGCGATTTCGACGAGTCCAACCTCGCGACCGAGTACACCTCGCGCTACCTCGAGCACGGCAAGCTCGGCAAGTTCTCGGTGCACGTGGTGCAGCTCGACGCCAAGAAGGGCGTCGACGTCGCCTGGCCGCGGGTGAAGCTCTGGATCGACACCGAGACCCACAACGTGCTCAAGCGCCAGGATTTCGCGGCCTCGGGCCGCCTGATGCGCACCGGCTACACGCCGAAGTGGGCGCAGGTGCAGAGCCCGAGCAAGGGCAAGCCGGTCTGGGTGCCCAAGGAGATGCGGATCTTCGACGAGGTCGAGAAGGGCAACTCCACCATCGTCCTGATCAAGGCCACGGACCTCTCGCCGCTGCCGGCGAATATCTTCACCAAGGCGTGGTTGGAGTCCAAGAGCCGATGAGCCGCCTCCGACTCGCCGTTGCGGCCTGGGCGGTCTCGGTCGTGGGTGCGACCGCCGCGTGGGCGGATCCGCCGCCGGCCGAGGAGGACCGCGAGGCCGAGATGTTCGGCGAGGACGACGCGCCGGCGCCGGAGTCCGCGCCGCCAGCGTCCGCGCCGCCGGCGTCCGCGCCGCCGGCGTCCGCGCCGTCCGCGGGCGCCAGCAGCGGCGGCAACAACGGCAGCACGAGCGCCGAGGACTTCGGCGACGCCCGCATGGCACCGGTCGAGCTCGAGGCGGCGGACAAAGATCGGCTCCAGATCGGCGGCTTGCTCTACCTGCGCAACGGCTTGTCGCTCAACGAGATCGATCCGTGGGCCCGGCAGCCTTTGACGATCAGCAACTTGACGGATGTCTATCTGGACGCGCGACCGAACGACCGGGTGCGCGGCTTTGTCCGTGGGCGACTGCTCTGGACGCCGACGATCGGTGACGCCAATTCTGCCGGTTTGCTCGGCTTCTCGACCGGTTCGAGCGAGCTCTCGCCGCAGCTCGTGGAGCTCTGGCTCAAGTTCGACGTCGCACGCCGGGTGTTCTTGACGGTGGGCGCGCAGCAGGTGCGTTTCGGCGCGACGCGGCTCTGGAATCCGGTCGACGTCATCTACGCCCAGCGCCGCAGCCCGCTCACGCTCTTCGACCAGCGCACTGGCTTGCCGATGCTGAAGTTGCACGTGCCGATCGACTCGCTCGGCTGGAACGCCTACGTGCTCGCGGTCGCCGACGGCGCCACGCGGCTGCGCGACTTCGGCTTGGTCGGACGCCTCGAGATGGTGCTCTCGACCTTCGAGATCGGGTTGCTCGCCAAGAAGCAGCTCGGCAGCGACCCGCGCTTCGGGCTCGACGTCTCGGCGGGCATCTGGGAGTTCGACGTCGGCCTCGAGGTCGGCGTGCGCCGCGACGCCGCCGGCGCGCTGCATTGGATGACGTCGGCCAAGCTCGAGCACACCATCAAGCTCAACGACGAGGACAACCTGATCTGGGGCGTGGAGGGCTTCTTCAACCCCGAGGGTGCCGGCTCGTTGCAGACAGCGCTCGACCAGATCGAGTCGTCGCTGACGACCAGCATGGCCACCGGCGGCAGCGTCGGCTTGCCCTTCCAGCCCTTCTACGTCGGCCGATGGTACGCAGCAATCTTCATGCTGTTGATGGGGCCAGGCAGCTGGAACGACACGAATTTCACGATGAGCGCCCTGACCAACTTCAGCGACGGCAGCGGCACCGTGCGTCTCGATGTCTCGCAGACGCTGCACCAGCACCTGCGCATCGAGGCCTACGGCGCGGCGAATCTCGGCTCCGACGGCGAGTTCCGCTTCTACACCAGCGGACTCAAGGAGCGCTTCGGGCCGCTGCTGAAGGCTGCCGGCCAAGATCCGGACACGCTCTTCAAGCGGCCGGTGGGTCAGTTCGGCGTCAATTTGCGCATCACGCTCTAGGCTCGGGAGTCGCGGGATGACGACGGAACTCGAGGCAACAGGTCGCATGTCGGTGGCGCGGGTCACGCGCGCTTGGTACGTGCTGTGCGAGAGCCGCGAGCTCCGCGCCAAGCCGCTGCGGCGGACGCTCTACGGCTGGCCCTTGGTGCTGTTTCGGGCGGAAGGCGGGCTGCCGGTGACGCTCCTGGACCGCTGCCCGCATCGCAACGTGCCGCTCTCGGACGGGCGGGTCGTCGAAGGCACGCTCGAGTGCCCCTACCACGGCTGGCGCTTCGGCGCGCAGGGCCGCTGCACGACGGTGCCGGGGCTGGTGGAGACCCGCGGTGGCGGTCGCGATGCCCCCGCGCACGCCACCGTCGAGCAGGACGGCTTCGTCTGGGCTTGGGCGCAGGCGGGGGAGACGCCGACCGAGCCGCCGCCGCGCGTGCCGACCTTCGGCGCTGGGTACAGCGAGGTGCGCCGCAGCGTCGATTTTCCGGGCACCTTGCACGCCACCGCCGAGAACGCGCTGGACGTGCCGCACACGGCGTTCCTGCACCGGGGCCTGTTCCGTGGCACGGGCAAGCGCAACCACATCGAAGCGCGGATCCGTCGCGACGCGCGCTCGACGACCGCCACTTACCACGGCGAGCCGCGGCCGGACGGATTGGTGGCGCGTCTGCTCTCACCCTCGGGCGGCGAGGTCGAGCACTTCGACCGCTTCGAGCTGCCGGGGGTCGCCGTCGTCGACTACCGGATCGGCAGCGAGAACCACTTCCGGGTGACCACGTACCTGACGCCGCTGACCGAGACGACGACGCGCGCCTTCGCCGTGCTGGCGTTCCGGCTGCGGGTGCCACACGCCCTGGTGCTGCCGTTCCTGGCGCCGATCGCGATGCGGATCTTCCGCCAGGACGCCGTGATCCTGGCTCGCCAGACCGATTGGATCGAGCGCTTCGGTGGCGAGCGCTTCGTCAGTACGGAGATCGACATCCTGGGCGCACAGATCTGGCGCTTGCTCGAGCGCGCCGCCGCCGGGCGCTCGGCCGAAGACGAGACCGAGTGGGAGCGGCGGGTGCAGCTGTACGTCTGAGCGGGGCCCTGACGCGCGAGCAGGTGGCTAGGGCATGCCCCAGATCTCGGGCACGAAGCCGCCCGGGATGGCGGGGGCGGTGCTGACCGAGAAGCGCTCGGGGAACAAGCCTCCGGTCTTGTGGACGGCGTCGACGTACCAAACGGTCCCGGGCGGGGGGCCGCATCCGCACACCTCCTCGGCTCTCGAAGCGTAAGGCAGCGTAGCGAAAACCGCGCAACCTTGCACCGGTGCAAGTCGGCTTCACGGCGGTGCACACGATTGTCGATTGCAGTTTCACGGCAGCGGCGGCACTTTACCTGCGCCGTGCGTCGCGCGGCATCCGCTCGCTATTTTGCGTCCCGACCGCCTCCCCCGGCACACGAGTCACGACATGCGCATCCTCACTCTCTTCCTCGCTTGCGCGGCCCTGGTCGGCTGCGCCTCCGCCGGCGGTGAATCCGGCAGCGCCACGCTCTCGGAGTCGACCGATACCGATCAGACGCTTTCGGGCGGCGGCGCCGGTGGCGACGCAGATGCCGGCCCCACGGGTCTGGGCGACACGGCGCCGCCGAGCACGCTGGGCAACGACTGCGCGGCGGACACCGATTGCGGCGACGGCGAGCTCTGCCACCGCGGCGTCTGCGTCGCGAGCTGCACGTCGCCGGCCGATTGCGGTGGTGGTGACTGCAGCGCCGACGCGGTGG
>JBEARB010000267.1:0-3283 GCA_041163625.1 Pseudomonadota bacterium
CGGGCCTCCCAGTGATAGCTTCGCCCCGGTTCCCCGACCCTGAACCATCGCCCTCCATCCTTGTCATACAGGCTGCAAGCCTCGGACACTCCACGGAGTTGGCGACGAGGGCGGGGGGCCACTCTACGCTGCTGGCTCAATGGCCTCTGGAAACACTCGGCCTCCCCGGAGCTTCCCGTCGCGTAGGTTTCTACGCGGCCGGGGCTCTACGGGGCAACATACAAGGAAACATAAGACCCGTTCTCGGACAACTCCAACGGTAGCCCAAGTACAGATCGACGCTACCGACCCGCCCGACGCGATCGAGCGACACGGGGTCGCTGACCGCGGCACTTCCGCCGCCCCCTACCAGCCGCAAAAAGGCGGCTTGAGGTTCAACTCGACGCGATGGCTTCAAACACCACTTGACGGGACATGACCCAAGACGGACCGCCGCCGGCAACCGCTCGCTCACCGCACGCAGCGTGACGAGTTGTTCGAGTAGCCGACGGCTTCACAGATGGCGGGCTCCATGAAGGCGCAACTCCACCGCCCTCCCGGGTAGCCGGTGGCAGGCGACTTCGTCCAGTAGTTCTCTGGCTTGACCCCGGGAAAAGCCACGGCGTCGGTCTGTACGCCGGCCGCCGTCACGTCGATCAGGCCGGCCAACTCGGTCACCGTCGGCAGGCGCCAGGAGTCGCCTTCGAGCTGGAGCTTGGCGCAGTAAGTGTCGGCCACATAGGCGTTGGACCCCAACTCTTTCGACCCGCGCTGCCACGTCAGGTTGGTCCACGTGTCGACCACCGTGCCGCCCGCGGCCGAGATGACGAAGCGTTTGCTGTCCGCCGGCTTGCCGACCACCGAGCCGCGTACGCAGCGGGCCCACGCCAAGGTCTGCTTGCCCATGCCGAGGTCGGAGCCGAAGGTATAGTTCAGGGCCCACGCCTTGTCGGCCTTGCCCGGCGCGCTCGAGCCTGTCCACGTCCACGCCGACGGCACCATGGGCTCCCACGGCGTACCCGTGAACGGCGGCTCGAGGATGGCCAGTTGAATCTTGTTGGTCGCCAGCGTCGTGCGCAGCTCCAACCAGGTCGGCAGTCGCCAGTCTTTCTGGCCGCCCAACTCGAGGCCGTCACACCAGGCCTGCGCATCGCTCCAGTTCATCTGCTTCGCGCTCATGGCGGTCATCCAGGTCAGGCCCGTCTGCGGGTCCGCGACCGTGCCGGCCACCACCGGCCCCCAACCGCCGTAGGTGTCTGAGCGCGCACCCCACACGGGCCCGACTGCGCCACACGCGATGGCAGCAACGCCGCCGACATCGATGGGGATGGCCACGGTCCCCAGTCCACACACGGGTGCCGGGGGCGCGCACGCCCCGCCTTTGCACTCCAAACCAGCGCCACACGGTGCGCCATCGGCCGCGCCCGCGGTCGTACAGCCGGTCTGCGGATCGCAGCCGTCGACCGTGCACGGGTTGCCGTCATCGCACGCCATTGCCTTGCCCACGCAGGCACCCGCCGCGCAGGAGTCGCCGCTCGTGCAGGCGTTGCCGTCCGAACAGTTGGCAGTGTTGGCCGTGTGCACGCAGCCCTTGGTCTGTTGGCAGCTGTCCTGCGTGCAAGGGTTCTTGTCGTCGCAGTCGAGCGCCGTGCCAGCGGTGCAGACGCCGGCTTGGCAGCTGTCGCCCGTCGTGCACACCGAGCCGTCGGCGTCGCAGGGCGCGCCATTCATCGGGATGTGCTCGCACCCGGATTTGCCCTTGCACAGGTCGGAGGTGCAGTCCGTGCCATCGTCGCAGGTGGTTTCGTCGACCTGACCATCGCAGTCGTCGTCCTTGCCGTTGCAGACCTCGACCGCCACCGCCGCTGAACATGGCGACAGTCCCGCGTCGCCGCAGGAACGCTGACCGGCACATTTGCCGATGATTTGCCCGCCGGCGTCCTGTGCCTCGACGTAGCACGCGGTCGCCAGCTTCTTTTGCGTTGCCACCGGCGAGCACGGGCACACGCCAAACGGCTGTTGCTGGGCGTCAGGCTTGCGCACGCACTGCTTGACCTCGCCACCCTCCACCGTGGTCACCGCCGCGCACGCGTACTCGGCCGGGCAGCCGCTGTCGCCCGAACAGGCGATGCCGCAGAAGTGGCCGAGCGGCCCCTCGTCGACGCACTGGCTGTCGGTCAGCCCCAGCGATGCGCAGTCCTTGCTCGCACTGCACGGCTCGCACAATCGGCCGAAGGGGTTGATGCAGATGGATATTATATCGTTGCTCGCAGTGGTGACCTGCGCGCAGCTGTAGCCGGACGGGCAATTCTCGACGCAAGTTTGCGCGCAGAGCTTGCCGCCAACGACAGACAAATCCTCGATGCACAGACTGTTTTGGCAGTCGAAGTTGCTCACACAAGGGCAACCGCTGCCGCCGGGGCAGTTCGGCGTGCTCACGGGTTCGCCGATGTCGGACGCGGCGCCAGTATCGGTAGACGTGTCGAGGTCGGTCTGGCCGCCATCGATGGGCTTGCACATGCACGGCACGAAGTTGCCAGCCACGCACGTCTGAATACCGACGTCGCCGCTGGCGCAGGTACAAAAGCGGCCGACGCCAGTCTCGCATGGCGCGAGCAAGTCGGTGCCGCCAGAGCCGGCGCTGGAGCAGCACCACAGGAGGCAGAGCAACCACCAAGGGGCACGTGGATGGCGCAAAACCGGCGACATGGTGGCGCTCCGCAGGGTGCATCCCGAGCTTGTCGGTTCAAGTGGTGGGTGTCAACTTCGTGGCGCTGGCGCTGGACCTACTTTTCTGCGGGGTCGTTCCGTCCCAGCTGCGCCTGTGAACCGCGTGTGATGGCGCATCAGAGCTTGCTGCCGCAGTCGGGGGGGGGTAGACACTCTCTTCTCCGTCAAGCCCGAACCGCGAAGATCCCGGCGATTCACCGCTGTGCCAAGCCCATCGCCACGTTCAGCATGCCACCGTGCTCGACCCCGGCAAGGGGCGAGTCGCCCGCTGCCCTCGCCGCTGCGGTTGATCCGCTCCGCCCGAGCCGCGCGCGCCCTTGCCGGCGTCTGCGCGCGACGGCTCCGCTGACGCGTGGGCGATGGGCAAACGGCACTCCGCAAGGGGCTTCGGGAGCCGGCTGGCCGCAGCTTCAGAGACGACGATCGTCGCACAGAATCGCTCGCCGTCCCAAACGCTTTGGGACCGAAGCATACCCCAGATAGCGTGCAGCAGCTTGCGCATCACGGCCACCACCGCCTTCATCTTCGGCTTGCCGCGCGCGACCAGCCGCTCGAAATACGCCTTGACCTGCGG
>JBEARB010000268.1:0-30620 GCA_041163625.1 Pseudomonadota bacterium
CGGCGTCGTCGGTGCAGCTCGCGGCGCAGATCTTGCCCTCGGCGCCCCACGCGCAGAGCCCGCTCTGGCACTCCTTGCCCTCGGTGCAGGGGTCGCCGTCGGCCTTGCCCGCCGCCACCGAGTCGGTCGCGTCGGAGGTCGCGTCGCTCACGGTGTCGCCGCCGGTGCTGCCGTCGGTGAGATTGCCGCTGTCGAGGTTGCCGCCGCCGGTGTCGTTGGCGGCGTCGGTGTTGGAGCCCTCGACGATCTCGTCCGAGCCACAGCCGGCGACCGAGGTCAGCGCGAGAGCCGCAACCGAGAGCAAAGCGAGCAAGGAATTCGAGCGATGGCGCATGCAGGAGCCTCCCAGAATGGCGGCGCAGTGCCGCGGGCACGTTGGCGCCGGAAGTCTAGCAGCTACCTCCGCCTGCGTCATCGTCTTCGGCGAGCAGTTCCGCAATCGTACGCAACTGTTCACGACGGCGTTGACGCGACGCGTCGGCGTCGTCGTAGCGCGTGTTGTCGACGCGCTCCCAATCGTACGGGCAGTGGCGGCACGCCGAGCCACAACAGAAGCCCCTCTTGCGGTGCACGAGCTCGGTCATCACCGAGAAGCCGGTGCGCGGGTCGAGGTAGGTGCGCTCGCCACGAGCGAGGGCCGCGCGGTGCATACGGAAGGCTTGCAATAGAGCCGGATCGACGGTGTCGGCAGGAGACGCGCTCATGCCGCCTGGGTACGCGAGGCCCACGTGCGGATCAAGCCGTCAGCAGCACGACGCCCGGCACCATCAGCGCCGCCGCGAGCCATTCCCGGCGGCCGGGTCGCTCGTGGAAGAGCCAGCGCCCGAGCGCGACCGCCGCGACCACGCCGAACGCGCGCTTGCCGGCCTCCATCACGCCGACCTGCAGGCTGCCGAGCGCGGCGAGTTGGCAACCCAGGGCGGCGACGCTGACCACCGTGCCGAGCGCGAACGTGCGCAGAGAGGCCGCCGGCGGTCGCAGGCTGGCGAGTCCCCCCCGGCTCGCCAGCCAAGCGCTCAGCAGCAGCGCGAGCGCGATGGTCTGCACCGCGGCATGGGTGCCGCCAGGGACCACGGCGAGCGCGGCCTTGTCGCCGACCGAGGTGATCGCCCACAGCAGCGCGACGCCGGCCATGCCGACCACGCCGCGATCCCAGCGCCCGGGCCCGCGCCCCGGCCGGAACGCGAGCAGCGCCGCGGCCGCGACCACCAGCGCGATACCGGCGAGCGCGCTCGAGCTCGGACGCTCGTCGAGCCAGACCGCGGCGATCACCACCGACCACGCCGGCGTGAGCGAGAGCATCGGGATCGCGCGGCCGAGATCCGCCTGCGCGAGCGACCAGAAGAAGAGCAGACACGCCGCCGTATTGGCGACCAGGACGACGCTCCCGGGCAACGCGTATGCCGCCGGGTCCAGCGGGGGATCGCCGGCCGCGAGCGCCCACGCAGCGAAGAGCGGCGCCTGCGCGAAGCCGAGGGCGGCGGTCAGCGGCACCGGGGCCATCGACGCCACCAGCCGCTTGCGGGCGACATCGAACGCCGACCAGCCGATCGCCGCCAGGAGCGTCCACGCCCAGCCGATCGACACGCCGCTCTCGGTCACGCCCGCCATCCGCGGAAGCTAGCGCGGTTGCGGCCGGCTATGGTAGACCGCGCGCGAATTCTCGCCCTTTCGGAGGCTCGTATGCGATTGCCCACGGTCACCCGCCGCGTTTCGACGTGGCCCCGTCTCGCGCTCGGCGCCACCCTCCTCGCCAGCCTCGGCCTCGGCGGTTGTGGCAGCGACGACGCCGACAAGGACAGCGATGCCGAGACCGCCGCCAAACTGCCGGCGACCGACCCGGATCCGTCCTGCGACCCGCTGCAGCCGAGCTACTGCGCGCTGCCCTTCCCGAGCAGCCGCTTCCTCGCCGAGGACGCCGCCACCGAGACCGGCTACCGCGTCGCGTTCACCGACACCACGCTGCCGGCGAACAAGCAGGGGCTGCACATCTTGCCCAAGGCGATGAACCGCCTCGACGGCTTCGGCGTCAGCGGCGGCATCCTTGTGCACTTCCCGAACCTCGACGCCAGCTCGCTGCCGGACGAGACCGCCATCGACAGCTCGCTCTCGGCCGACGCGCAGATCGCCCTGCTCGACCTCGGCCCGGTCAAGCAGCCCTTCGCCACGCCGAAGGCGCTGCCGTGGTGGGCCGAGCTCGACGGCACCGAGGGCAACGCCGAGAAGCAAGGTCTGTTCATCCGACCCGGCGTGATCCTCGAGGAGGCGCACCGCTACGTCGTCGCCCTCCGCGGGCTGAAGACCACCGAGGGCGCGGACATCGAGGCCTCCGAGGCCTTCGCCGCGCTGCGCGACGGCAACGCCGAGGGCACCTTCCTCGCGCCGCGCATCGCCGGCTTCGAGACCGTGTTCACGGCCGTCACCGCCGCCGGCTGGAAGCGCGACGAGCTGGTGCTGGCCTGGGATTTCGTGACGGCGAGCAGCCAGTCGATGCACGGCGATCTGCTTTCGGTCCGCGACCAGATGATGGCCGCCGTCGGCGAGCTCGGCGCGGAGGTCACGATCACCCAGATCGAGACCTTCACCGAGGAGCAGGACGCCAACATGGCGATGTGGATCACCGGCGAGATGACGGTACCGGAGTTCCGTGAGCCCTTCAAAGTCGCCGAGCGCATGGGCAAGGACGGCCCGGGCGACGCCACCGGCTACCAGCTGCGCCGCGACGCCAACGGCAAGCCGAAGGCCGAAGGGACCCGCAAGGCGCCGTTCTGGGTGGTGGTGCCGCATTCGGCGATGGACGGCACGCCGCACGGCATCGTGCAGTACGGCCACGGCCTGCTCGGCAAGGGTGACCAGGTCAAGGGCTCGTTCAATCGCAAGATCGCCAACGATCACAAGCTCATCTACTTCGCCTGCGATTGGACCGGCATGGCCGAGGACGAAGAGAAGGCCGTGCAGTTCATGATCTTCGAGTTCAGCGACTTCCACATGATCCCCGAGGGCCTGCATCAGGGCATGGCGGAGTCGTTGGCGCTCGGCCGGGCAATGCGGGAGCGCTTCGCGGGCCTGCCGCAGATCAAGGCTGCCGGCATCCAGATCGACAAGAAGCGCATGTACTACGGCGGCATCAGCCAGGGCGGCATCTACGGCGGCACCTACATGGCGCTCTCGCAGGACGTCACTCGCGGCCATCTCGGCGTGCCCGGCCAGAACTACTCGCTGCTGCTGCACCGTTCGGTCGACTTCAATCCCTTCTTCGCCGTGATGATCGCCGCCTACCCCACCAGCATCGACCGCGGGATCTTGCTGCTCTCGGGCCAGCTGATCTGGGACTCGGTCGATCCGGTCAGCCATTACCGGCACCTCGAGAAGCAGCCCTTCGCCGATACGCCGGCGCACCAGGTATTGCTCGCTTCGGCCAAGGGCGATTGGCAGGTCGCGCTGATCACCAACGAGGTCACCACCCGCAGCGACCTCGGCGTCGCGCTGATGGAGAACTACGGCAAGGACGTCGCCGGCGTGACGCCGGTGAAGTACCCGCACAAGGGCTCGGCGCTGGTGAACTACGACTTCGGCAACCCGTGGCCCAAGCCCGGCAACCGTCCGGACGAGACCAAGGTCGCGGGCGCCAAGTGCGGCCCCGGCGGCATGTGCTTCGCGACGGCGCTCTGCCCGGCGGGGGACACCTCCGAGACCTGCAGCGTCGAAGACCCGCACGGCAAGCCGCGCCGCCTCGACCACCACAACAAGCAGATGGTGCACTTCTTCGACACCGGCGAGGTGATCGATGTCTGCGGCGGCGACGCCTGCACGCCCTTCTAGCGAGCCGAGGCTTCCGTTGACGATCGCCGGCCGTGCCGAGCGCCACCCCCTCTCGGTGGCGCCGATGATGGATCGTACCGACCGCCACTACCGGCTCTTCGCGCGCCGGCTGACGCGTCGGACGCTGCTCTACACCGAGATGATCACCGCGTCGGCGATCCTGCATGGGGATCGCGACCACCTGCTCGGCTACGACGCGGGTGATCATCCCGTGGTGCTGCAGCTCGGCGGCGACGATCCGTCGTAGCTCGCCGAGGCCACCCGCATCGCCGCGGACTATGGCTACGACGAGGTCAACCTCAACTGCGGCTGCCCCTCCGAACGCGTCCAATCCGGCAGCTTCGGCGTCGTGCTGATGGGTCGATCCGATCATGTCGCGCGCTGCGTCGAGGCGATGCGCGCGTCCTCGTCCCTGCCCGTTGGCGTGAAGCACCGCATCGGCTTCGACGACCTCGACCGGTACGAGGACATGCTCGGCTTTGTCGATCGCGTCGCGTCGGCGGGCTGCGATCGCTTCACCGTGCACGCCCGCAAGGCGTGGACGCAGGGTCTCTCGCCACGCGAGAACCGCGAGATCCCGCCGCTGCGGCACGAGGAGGTCTGGCAGCTCAAGCGCGAGCGACCGACGCTGCTCGTCGAGATCAACGGCGGGATCCGGGATCTCGAGGCGACGCGCGAGCACCTCGACCACGTCGACGGCGTGATGATCGGCCGCGCTGCCTGGGACAACCCCTGGATCCTCGGCCGCGCCGACACCCTGCTCTACGGAGAGGCCGAAGATCCGGCCCTCACGCGGGTCGACGCCGCGCGGGCCATGGTGCCGGTGATCGGGGCGCGCCTCGCCGCCGGCGATCGGCTGCACCATCTGTTGCGGCCGTTGCTGAACCTCTTCGTCGGCCAGCCCGGCGGCCGTCGGTTCCGCCGCATCCTCTCGGAGGGTCATCACCAAGCCGGCGCCGACGAGCAGTTGCTCGAACGCGCAATCGAGGCGGTGACGCGGGGTTGAGCGGCCGGACGCTGTCACCCGGAGTCAGCTTCGGCTAGCCTCTACGCCGAATCGCGACCAGGAGGCGACGATGCGCGAGCTTCGAGGACGGTTTTCCACGCGGGGACGCATGCTCGGATGGCTGCTGGCGGCGGCCATGCTGGCCGGCTGCGGGAGTGACGGCGACAAGGCCGCGGCGACCGACACCGGCGGCTCCGGCGGCGACGTTGCGGCCGACGCCGGCAGCGACGGTGGCGCGGTGACCGACCCTGCGCCCGATTGCGAGGAGCTCGACCCCCGCCATTGCATGTTGCCGTGGCCGCCGCCGAAGTTCCTCGTCCCGGACGCCGGCACCCCGACCGGCCATCGCCTGGCGTTCGGGCCCACGTCGTTGCCGAAGAACGTCTCGGGCAAGCCGATCGACCCGGCCGCCTGGAACCAGGCGGACGGCTTCGGCGTCGGCTTCGGCGTGATCACGCTCTGGCCCGACGCCGACCTGCAGGGGCTCCCGACCGAAGACGACCTCGCGCCGTCGCTGGCGGCCGACGCCAAGATCGCGCTCTGGGAGGTCGACGGCGACACGCTCGAGAGGATGCCGTTCTGGGTCGAGTTCGACGACGACGTCGACGCCCAGGGCCCCGAAGACCGCGTGCTCTTCCTCCGACCCGGCTTCGTTCCGCGCGAGGGTCGGCGCTACATCGTCGCGTTTCGCGGCATGGTCGACGCCTCGGGCGCGGCGTTCCCGCCGTCGCCGGCGTTCGCGGCGTTGCGGGACGGCAGCACCGCCGGCAGCCACCTCGCGGCCCGGCAGGCGCGCTTCGACGAGGTCTTCGGCCGCATCGAGAGCGCCGGTTGGAAGCGCGCGGAGCTGCAGCTGGCCTGGGACTTCTGGACCGCGAGCCACGAATTCCTGCACGGCGACATGCTGACCATCCGCGACGCCGCGATGGCTGCCGCCGGGCCCAAGGGTCCGACGTTGACGGTGACGAAGGTCGACGAGTTCACGCCCGAGCAGAACGATGCGTGCTGGCTGGCGATCGAGGGCACGTTCGAGGTGCCGGACTTCACCGAGCCGATCGATCTGGGCAACGGGGTGTCCGGCAAGCCGCAGCAGGGTTTCGTGTTGCACCGCGGAGCGGACGGCAAGCCGAAGCAGAACGGCACGCGCAAGACTCCGTTCTGGCTTCGCGTCCCGCAGTCGGCGCGAGACGGATCCGCGCACGGGTTGCTGCAATACGGTCACGGACTGCTCGGCACCGGCAGCCAGGTCAAGGCAGGACACCTCGACCGCGCGGGACGCGACAACCGCCTGATCACGTTCTCGAGCAACTGGACCGGCATGGCCAACCCGGACTACCTGCCGATCACGGCCATGATCTTCGACTTCAGCCACTTCCACATGCTGCCCGAGCGGATGCATCAGGGCATGGCGGAGTTTCTGCTGCTCGCCCGCGCGATGCGCGAGCGGCTCGCGGAGCTGCCGGAATTGCAGTCGCGTGGCGTGACGATCGACAAGACGCGGCAGTTCTACACCGGCGACTCGCAGGGCGGCATCTACGGCACGACCTACGTCGCACTGAGCCAGGAGGTGACCCGCGCCGTGCTCGGCGTACCCGGCCAGAACTACTCCCTCCTGCTGCGCCGCTCGACCGATTTCATCCCGTATTTCTTCATCATGCGAGCCCAATACGAGGGGATCATCGATCGGGCGATCTTGCTCGCCGGCGGTCAGGTGCTCTGGGATCGCGCCGACCCGGTGAGCTACCTGCGCCACCTCTCGGAGGAGCCGTTCCCCGATACGCCGACGCACAGCGCCATCTTCGCCAGCGCGAAGGGCGACTGGCAGGTCGCGCTGATCACCAACGAGATCACGGTCCGGTCGAAGCTCGGCGTCGCGCTGGCGCCGCACTACGGCAAGAAGGTCTCGTTGGTCGAGCCGACGCCCTACCCGATCACCGGCTCGGCGCTGGTGAACTGGGATTTCGGCAACCCTTGGCCGGCGCCGGGCCCCAAGCCGCCCTACGACACGGTCGGCGACCCCCACGGCAAGCCGCGCGGCCACCCGAAATACATCCAACAGATGATGCACTTCTTCGCCACCGGCACCATCATCGACGTCTGCGCGGACGCAACCTGCCCCAACGACGGGACGCCATGACGGCGCTCCTGTTGCTGCCGCTCTCTGTCGTCGCCGGTGTCGTGCCGATGGTGGTGTTCGCGTTGATCGTGTGGGCGCTCGACCGCTACGAGCGCGAGCCGCTGCCGCTGGTCGGCGCCCTCTTCGTCTGGGGCGGCAGCTTCGCGGTCGTTCTGGCGATCGTCTTCTCCAGCCTATTCGGCCTGCCGGTCGCTTTGGCGTTGCCGGGCAGCGGCGCGGTCGCGGGCCCGGTGCTGATCGCCCCGTTGGTCGAAGAACCAGCGAAGGCGCTCGGGCTGGTGCTGCTCTTGGCTTCGCGCGGTGGGCGCACCCACTACGACGGTCCGGTCGACGGCTTCGTCTACGGCGCGGCGGCAGGTTTTGGCTTCGCTGCCTCCGAGAACGTCCTCTACTTCGCCGGACAGGCGCTGCAGGGGAGCGTGGGCGGCTGGCTCACGCTGGTCTTCATCCGCACGCTGTGGAGCGGAATGATGCACGGCGTCGCCACCAGCATGGTCGGTGCCTGCATCGGCTGGGCGCGCTTTCGCAAACCCGGCGTGCGCGCGTTGGCGGGCGGCCTCGGACTCGCGGTGGCGATGGTCACGCACGGGGCGTGGAACGCAGCGGCGACCTTCGACCAGTTGCTGCACCGCGAGGGCGCGCTGATCGGTGGCATGATGCTGCTCTTGCCGTTCGCATTCTTCGGCCTGTTCTTGCTCTACCAACTCTGCATCCTCGACGAGGCCGTGGCCGTACGCCGACAACTCTCGGACGAAGTCGAGCGTGGCACGCTGGATCGGGAGCTCGCGCGCTACGTCGGCTCGTGGCTTCGACGCACCACGGGCCGCCCGCCGCGCCCGCTGTCGCAGCGTCGGCACCTCGTCGCGACGGCGATGCGGCTGGGTCTGCGCAAACAGCAAGCGGTCCTGCTCGGCGCGCGGGCACCGCAGCAGCTCGCGTTCGAGATCGACGCGCTGCGGCGCGAGCTGCGCACGCTCGTCGGCTGATCGTCGGAGGGAGGACGCGATGGCACACGTCGTTCGGGCCGAGATGCTCGCATTTTCGGTGGCCGACGGCGCGGGCGAGGTCGTGCCGGTGCCGCTCGGAGAGGACAATATCGGTTGGCTGCTGATCTGCCGGCAGACCGGTGAAGCCTGTGCCGTGGATGGCCCCGAGGCCGGCCCCTACCTCGAGCGCTGCGACGCGCTCGGGGTCCGGCTGACGACCGTCTGGAACACCCACACCCATGGGGACCACATCGGATTGAATCGGGATCTGCACGCCCGCGGGCTGTTGGCCGGACTGCGGGTCTTCGCTCCCGCCGCGGCGAAGCTGGCGACGCCGGGCTGCACCGATCCGGTCGACGAGGGCTCGGTGGCCGGCGTCGGTGCGTTGCAGGCGCAGGTGCTGCGCACCGACGGTCACCTCGACGGCCACGTGAGCTTCTACGTGCCCGGGGCGGTGTTCTGCGGCGACACGATGTTCACCGCCGGCTGCGGCTACCTCTTCGACGGTCCGCCGTCGGCGATGTGGGCGAGTCTGCAGCGTCTCGCGGCCCTGCCCGACGCCACCGCGGTCTGCTGCGCGCACGAATACACCTGGAGCAACCTGCGCTTCGCCTACGCGGTCGAGCCCGCGAATTCGGCCCTACAGGCACGCATCCGCGCGGCGCGCACGACGCTCGCGGCGGGCGGAAGTTGCGTCCCCTCGACGGTGGCGCTCGAGCGCGCGACCAACCCCTTCTTGCGGCCGACCGCGCCCACGATGCGTGCCGGCTACCGCGACCGGTTCGGTACGGCCCTACCCGACGACCCGGAGCTTGCGTTTGCAGCGCTGCGTTCGGCCAAGGACGGCACGGTCTGGCGTGCGCTCACCGACGACACACTGCCCAGGTGAACGTGTAGGTGTGTGGCCAGAACGTTCGTGCACGGAACGACCTATTGACAACGTAAACACGCGTCTTTACTTTGACACTGCGGTCCCTCACCATTTCCATTGTTCGAGCCCGTACGGCCCGTCGGACATCGGAGCAATCATGGCAACTGCTAAGAAGACGACGCGACGACCGGCGGCTCGAAAAGGCGCGCGACGCGGAGGTGGTCGGCGCACCGTGGCGCCGGCAGCGACCTTCGAACTCCCCGACCTCTACGACCTCGACGTCGCCAACAGCCTCGACCACATCGGCAAGATCGTGACGCGCGCCATCGGCGAGGTGGCCCGAGAGGTCGACGCGACGCCCGGGCAGCTGCAGGTCGTCGCCGCCGTCGCTCGGAGCGAGTCCGGTCTGACGGCGCGTCAGGTCGCAGACGCGTTGGCGATCCGTCCGGGGTCGCTGACGGGCATGCTCGATCAGCTCGAGCGTCGCGGGGCGATCGCGCGCAACCCCGTGCCGGGCGACGCACGCCAGCAGATGATCGTCCTGCAGCCCGAAGCGGCGACGCTGATCGACGCCCTGCGCCATGCCAATCGGCGCGTGGGAGCGCTGCTCGCGCCACTCGGTCGAGACGCGCTCGACAACCTCGGCCGCTTCGCCACGACGATCGAGGACGCGTTGCGTGAGGATGTCGCCCAGCCGGTGCCGCCTTCGCTTCGCGGAACCTCGCCCGAGCGGGTGAAGCTGCCGATTCGGCGTGCCGACGCCCCGGACGGCTCCATCGCCAACGGCACACGGGCACCGGCGCCTGCCCCGTCCGCGGCGGCGCCCGTCGGCGATCATCGCGGCCACGCCCCGCACGACCCCGACGGTCCGGGCTGGCGCAGCCGCTTCACGATCGCTAGCCGCGTCATCGACGCGGTCGAGTCGGTCCGCAGGCGCCGTGACGACAACTAGGCGCGGCGCGCGGCGGCACACGCGCCGCGACGCGTGGCGGGTCCTCCTCGCCTTCGGCCTCCTCGCGTTGCCGCAGGTCGGCAACGCCATCCCCCCGCGAATCGAGACCGGTTCGAGTCTCGCGCCGAGGCATACGGTCGCAGCCGACGACGCGCCCGAGCCGCTGCCCGACGCGCCGCCAGCGCCGCCAGCACGCAGCTTCCCGTGGATCCGCACCGGACTGGCGCTCGCCTGCGGGCTGCTCGCCGTCGACAGCGAGGACAGCTACGGTCGCGCAGGCTGGTTGATCCTCGGCGCGGGCCTGGCGTCTTGGGCCGTCTACGATGCCACCACCAGCGGAGAGCCCTCGCTGGCGTCGGCAGGCGGCGTCCGCTTGGTGATCTCGGGGCAGTTCTGAACATGCGGCTCGACCGGTTGATCAGCCAGCACTGCGGGTTGCCGCGGCGGCAGGTGGGCGCGGTGATTCGCGCCGGCCGAGTCGAGATCGACGGCGTCGTGGTGCGCAACCCCGCTGTCCACGTGGCGACCAGTGCAGACCTCGTGCTGCTCGACGGAAAGCCGGTGCGACAGCCGGCCGAGCTCGTGTTGATGATGCACAAGCCGCCGGGCGTCATCAGCGCAACCACCAGCGACGAGCACGAAACGGTCATCGACCGCGTGCCGGAAAGCCTGCGACACAAGCGGCTCGCCCCCGCCGGTCGCCTCGACAAGGACACGACCGGCCTGCTGCTGCTCTGTACCGACGGCGGCCTGCAGCACTTGGTGACGCATCCGCGTCGCAAGCTCGAGAAGGCCTACATCGCCACGCTGCGGCCGGGCACGCTCGAGCCCGACGCCGAGGCGCGTTTCGCCGACGGGATGACGCTCGCGGACGGCACACCGTGCCGCCCGGCGGGCCTGGAGCGCCTCGCGGACGATCGCGTACGCGTCACGCTGACCGAGGGCCGCTTCCACCAGGTCAAGCGGATGCTGGGCCACTGCGGCGGCCACGTCGTGGCGCTGCACCGCGAACGGATCGGACCGCTGTGGCTCGATCCCGTTCTTGGTCCAGGCGAGGTGCGTCCGCTGAGCGACGCGGAGTTGGCGGCGCTGATGGCCGCGGTCGCGCCGGCGCGCTTTGGCTCCGAACCGGATTCTGCGACGCAATTTGCGCCAACGGCCGATGATCTGGAGTGAGGGTCCGCGCGTCGCGGCCCCGATCTCCGGAGAACCTCGATGCCGACCCCTGCCTTGCCACCCGCCGCCGCATCTGCCAAACCCCCGAGCGCGCCGAATGCGCGTCTGCGCAGGTGGTTCGACCTCCTGCCCGGGCGCCCGCGCGAGCCGAGGAGCAACCCCGTGACGACCGCCCCCGCCAGCGCTGCGGACCGCCTTGCGACGGCCCCCGATACCGGGGACGCGCTGGGCGCGACGATGCAGGCGATCTTGCGGGAACGGCTCGGCCTGGAGGCGTTTCGACCGCATCAGGAGGAGGTCTGCCGCGCCGTCGTGGCCGGCGAAGACGCCCTGTTGGTGATGCCGACCGGCGGCGGAAAATCGCTCTGCTACCAACTGCCGGGCTTGGCGCTCGGGCGACCGACGCTGGTCATCTCGCCGCTGATCGCGCTGATGGACGACCAAGTCGCCAAGCTGCAAGAGCTCGGCATCGACGCGGAGCGGGTCCACAGCGGCCGTCCGCGCGAGGAGGCCCGCGAAGCGCTGCGGCGCTGGCGTGACGGCCGCCTCGAGTTCCTCTACGTCGCACCGGAGCGGCTGCGCGTTCCCCGCTTCGCGGACTGGCTCGAGCGTCATCCGCCGGGGCTGATCGCCGTCGACGAGGCGCACTGCATCTCGCAATGGGGTCACGATTTCCGGCCAGACTACCGGCTGCTCGGCGAGCGCTTGCCAGGGCTGCGGGCCGCGGGCGTGCCGGTGTTGGCCCTGACCGCGACGGCGACGGTGCAGGTGCAGCAGGACATCCTGACGCAGCTCGGGATCCCGCGCGCGCGGCGCTTCATCCGCGGGTTCGCGCGCGACAACCTCGCCATCGAAGTGGTCGACTGCAGCCCGGCCGAGCGGATCGAGCGGATCGCAACGCTGCTCGCCGACGAGGCGCTGCGTCCGGCGGTGGTCTATGGGCTGTCGCGTCGCAACGTCGAGGAGATCGCCGCGGGACTGCGCGACCGACTCGGCGCCCGGGTCGCCGCCTACCACGCCGGCATGGCGGGCGAGGCGCGCGCGGGCGTAGCCGAGGCCTTCCAATCCGGCGAGCTCGAGGTCGTGGTCGCGACGGTCGCCTTCGGCATGGGCATCGACAAAGCCGACGTGCGCGCGGTGTTGCACGCCGGCATGCCCGGCACCATCGAGGGCTACTACCAGGAGATCGGTCGCGCCGGCCGCGATGGCCTGCCCTCGCGGGTGATCGCGCTCTCGTCCTGGGCCGATCGCCGGCTACACGACTTCCTGCGAGACCGCTCGTACCCGGAGCTGCGCGATCTGGTGCGCGTGCTGCGCTGCGTGCCGCCGGGCGGCATCGACCGCGAGGCCCTGCTGGTGCAAGCCCCGGTCGAGGCCGAGGTCGGTGAAGCCGCGCTCGACAAGCTCTGGGTCCACGGCGCAGTCGAGATCACCGCCGACGACCGCGTCGCGCGGACGCCGCTGGCCGACCGTGACGACGGCCGCGGCTGGCAGGTGCCCTACGGGCAGCAGCGGAGCTTTCGCGAGGCACAGCTCGACGAGGTCTTCCGCTACGTGCGAGGCGGCGATTGCCGAATGGCGACCCTGGTCCGCTATTTCGGTGACGAAGCGGCCGCGCGGCGCCCCTGCGGCCATTGCGACGTGTGCGCGCCGGAAGGCGCGGTCGGACGCTCGTTCCGCGGACCGGACGAGGGGGAGCGGCGCGCGCTCGCCGTGCTCGTCGAGTCGGTTCCCGAGAGCCGCTGGGTCTCGGTCGGTCGCCTGCACAAGGAGGTCGGCAGCGCGCTGGGTCATCCCTTCGCCGGGGAGCGACGCGCCTTCGAGCTGCTCGTCGACGGGCTCGCCTCGGCCGGCGTCATCGACGTGCGCGACGCTGCCTTCGAGCGCGACGGACAGACCATCCACTACCGCGAGGCGCAGCGCTGCCGCGGCTCGTTCGCGCGCGGCGGCCGCTGGATCGATGCGGTCCGCATCGACGACGACGCCATGAGCGGCGCGATCCGGCCGCGCAAGCGCAGCGGCGGCAGCCGTGCCAAAGCCGTCCGCCCCGCGGCGCGCACGGCGACGGGCGGGCCGGATCCGACGACGCTGGACGAGCTGCGCGCCTGGCGACTCGCGACCGCCCGCGCCGAGGGCGTGCCGGCGTTCCGGGTGCTGACCAACGCCACGCTCGACGCGCTCGCCACCGCGCTGCCTCGCGACCGCAACGAGCTCCTCGCCGTGCCGGGCATGGGACCACGCCTGGTCGAGCGCTACGGCGACGACCTGCTCGCCGAGCTGCGGCGCTGAGGGGCCGAACATGCGTCTGCTGGAGTCGGTTCCGCTCGCCGCGCGCACGACGCTGCGTCTCGGCGGCCCCGCGCGTTGGCTCGCAGAGGTGGCCGACGTCGACGACGTCCGCGCGGCCCTGGCCTTCGCCCGCGAGCGCGGTGCCCCGGTCGCCATCCTCGGCGGCGGCAGCAACACGGTCGCGGCCGATGCCGGTTTCCCCGGCCTGCTGCTGCACCCCGTCGGTCGCGCGGTGCACGCCGAGGAGGTCGCGTCGAGCGAGGGCGGCGGGATCCGGGTTCGTGCCGGAGCCGGGCTGCCGTGGGACGAGCTGTGCGCCTTCGCCGTCCGGCGCGGCTGGGCCGGGATCGCGGCGCTCTCGGGGATCCCGGGCCAGGTCGGTGCCGCGCCGGTGCAGAATATCGGGGCGTACGGCGAGCAGCTCGCCGAAGTCTTCGAGTCCGCCGAGGTCTTCGACGTCGAGCGCGGCGTGGTCGAGCGCTGGGACGGCACGCGCGCCGCTTTCGGCTATCGGCAGAGCGCCTGGAAGCAGGCCGGCGAGGGGCGGTGGTTGATCCTGGCGGTGACGCTTCGGCTGCGGGCCGAGGCCACGGCTGCGGCACGCTACCCCGACCTGCGCGCGGAGTTGCAGGCGCGCGGTCACGACCCGGACGCCGCACCGCTCGCGGCGCTGCGGGCGGCGGTCCTCTGCGTCAGAGGCCGCAAGGCGATGGTCTGCGATCCGGAGCAGAGCGACAGCCGCTCGGCGGGCTCGTTCTTCGTCAACCCGGAGGTCTCGCCGGCGGCGGCCGAGGCGGCGGAACGAGCGTTGCGGGCGGCCGGCACGCTGGCGCAGGACGAGCCGCTGCCGTCCTGGCCGACGACGCTGGCTGCCGACGGAAGCGCGCGGCGCAAGCTCTCGGCGGCGTTCCTGATCGAACGTTCCGGCTTCCGCAAGGGTCAGCGGGCCGAGACGCCCGGGATCGCGCTCTCGCGGCGACACGTGCTCGCGCTCTGCCACCACGGCGGCGGCAGCGCCGACGGGCTGCTCGCCTTCGCCGCGCAGATCGCCGCGGGCGTGGAGGCGGCCACCGGGATCCGGCTCGAGCGTGAGCCGCGCCGCTTGGGCTGAAGCTTCCGCCGGGCCTCAGACGCTCGCGGCCGCCGCGGCGGCAGCGTAGCTGCGCACGATGTCGCCGGCCGGCAGCACGTCGTGGATACCCTCGACGCTCTGGCCTGCCTGCCAGTAGTCCTTGTAGGCGTTGCCCTTCTTGACGGTCTGGCGGAGCTGCCAGATCGACTGTACGGCGTAGAAGGTGCGCATCCAATGCTTGCCCTTCGGGTGCTTGAGCAGGCGGCGAGCGATCGGCCCCGCCTTGGTGCCGACCTTGTCGATGTAGGGCGTACGGATGACGGCGACCGGCACGCCCGAGAGCTTCTCGGTCAGCACGATATCGGCGGCGCGGGCCCGCACGATGGCGGCCTTGTAGTCGGCGTGGACCGCACATTCCTCGCTGGCGATGAAGCGAGTGCCGAGCTGCGCGCCGGCGTAGCCCATCTGCAGCAGCTCGACGAAGGCAGCCTCGTCGCCGACACCGCCGGCACCCACGACCGGGACGCCGAGGTCGGCGAGGCTCTCGTACAGGCGCCGCGGATCGATTTGCCCCGCGTGGCCCCCGGCGCGACGGTTGACGGCGATCAGGCCATCGACGCCGTGGTCCAAGGCCCGGACGGCCCATTTGCGCTCGGTGACGTCGTGGAAGACCACACCGCCGGCCGCATGGACCTTCTTGACCACCCAATCGGGCTTGCCGAGCGCGGTGACGAAGAAGCGGACACCTTCCTCGAGCGCCACGTCGAGCCATTGCCGCGCGCGGTCCTCGTAGGCCTTGGCCGACTTCTCGATGATCAGGTTCAGGCCGATCGGTTTGTCGGTCCGCTCGCGCACCTTGCGCAGGCCGGTGCGCAGATCGCGGCCGTGCACGAAGGCGAAGGACATCGGCTGCACGATGCCGATGCCCCCGGCCTCGCTGACCGCCGCGACCAGCTCCGGGTTGGTGCAGGGGTACATCGCACCGCAGATCAGCGGCACCTCGATGCCGAGAAGGCGGGTCAGCGGGGTGTCGAGCAGGCCCGTGCGGGCGGCCTCAGTCGGGGTCTCGGGCATCTTCCTCTCCCACGGCAGGTCCGACCTGCTCGAGCAACCACATCGGCAGCGGCGGAAGCTCCGCCAACAACGCCTCGAGCTGACGCCGCGCGGCGCCGTTGCTGCGCTGATGGCGCACGCCGAGGATCAATTCGTTCTTAAGCGAGTGCTCCCAGCCGACCAACTCGGTCACCCGCACCTTGTAGCCGTACGCTTCGAGTACGAGCGCTCGGATCACGTTGGTCAGGTGCGCGCCGAGCTCGCGGCGATGGATCCCGTGCCGCCAGAGCGAGGTCAGCCCGCCACGCGCGGGCGCAGCCTGCAACAAGCTCGCGACCTCGGCCTGACAGCAGGGGACCACCGCGATGACCTCGGCCTGCTGGCGAATCCCGAGCACGATGGCCTCGTCGGTGGCGCGATCGCAGGCGTGCAGGGCGAGCACGGCGCGCACCGGATCGTCGGCGAAGCGCGGCTCGTCGGCGGTGAGCATGTCGGCGACGGCGGCTTGGTGGAACGCGAGGTGACGCATGCCGAGCTCGGCGGCGCGGCCGTTCGCGCGCTCGCAGAGATCGGCGCGCCGCTCGATGCCGAGCAGGCGACCACGCCCGGCCGGCCGCAAGAACGCCTCGTGCACCATGAAGTCGAGGTAGCCGTTGCCGGCGCCGGCATCGACCCAGAGCGGGTCTTCGTGACGCTGCAGCACGCCGTCGAGGGCCGGCCGCAGCAAGCCCATGAGGTGATTGACCTGCTTGAGCTTGCGCAAGGCGTCGGCGTTCATCTGGCCCGAGCGCGTCAGCAGATGCAGCGCCTGCAGCAGCTCGAGGGTCTGACCCGGACCGAGCTCGGCGGCGACATCGTGGGCCGCGACGGCGCGCCGCGCGCTCTTGCGTTGCTTTCCTGCATCCATCGGGACGATCCTGCGGCGGTCGGCTGGGAAGGCCCCGACCCGCGCCGCCGTTGTGGCAGGAGCGCTTCGGCGACGCAAGCCGCCGAGCCGAGCCGGAGGTCCCGATCGTGTTGCCCGCGCCCCATCGCCCCTACGGTCCCGCCCGCACCGGTGCGGCCGGCTATGCGCTGCGTCGGGACGCTGCACCGTGCGCGTGGAGCGAGCACGATCGGGCGGTGCTCGAACAGCGCGCGCGACACCTGGCGCTCGGCGAAGACGACGAACTCATCCCCTGGCACGCCACCGACCTGGACGCGCGCGCCTGGGCGACCGCACGGGCGCTGCGCGAGGCCGGCGACCTGTCCGCGGCCGCGGAGCTGCTCGAGCTCGTCCACGCCGACCCACGCCTGCGCGACGACCGCGACCGCGCCGAGTTGCGGGAGCTGGCCGACGCGCTGGGCAGCGGACCCGTGGCCGAGCGCCTGCGCCGCCTCGCCGGACAGCCCCTGGCGTCGGGTCGGGCGCCGCGGGGCCGCGCGCCTTGCGCGACGCTCGACGACGCGGCCGTCGAGGGGGCCCTGCAGCCCGATCCCGAGCGCCCGGGCTTGTGCACCGGCCGCAGCATCTGGAATGGCGCGCGGGTGCGGCTCGGCTGGCAGGACGCGCGCGAGTCGGTGAACCCGAATTGGGTCCTCGCGCAGGTCGACGCGGCCGGCGATGCGTCCCCGCGCGGCCGACACGAGGCCGCTGCGCACGCCGCCTGGCGGCTCGGACAGCGGGCGCCGACGCTGCTGTGGCTGCCGGGGCGACGCGCGCGACGCGAAGCGGAGGCGGCGCTGGCCGCGCTGGCGCCCTGCCCCGACCTCGCGCTCGGCGACGGCGACGACGCGCTCGCTGGGTGGGTGCGGGAGGGGCTGCCGACGCTCGCCGGAGGCAACCCGGCGCAGGTCGTACTGTCGAGCCCTCCCGACGCCGGAGCCGTGCAAGACGGCACGCTGGCGGCGCTGGCGACGCGACTCGGACGAATCGGGCAGGATCGCGAGGTCAGGATGCTGGTCGGCGTCGACCTGCGCCCGGAGCGAGAGCGCGTGCTGCGCGAGATCGACGCCGCCGACCGTGCGCTCGCCGCAGCCCACCAGCCATTGTCCTCCGCGCGCGAGGCGTTGCAGCGTCTGACCGAGGACGACCCCGAGCTCGCCGCGCTCTTGCAGGAGATCCGATGACCGAATCCGCCCCTGCCCCACGCCGACGCCGCAAGCCCTCGCTGGCGCGCCGCGCCCAACGCGCCGCCGATGCCTTCGTCAACGGCCTCGATTGGTGGATGCGCGAGCCCGAGCAAATCGTCGATCGCACGCCGTGGCGGCCGATCCTGCAGCGCGACAAGTTGACGGTCCGTCGCTACACCGCCGCCGCCGGGGACGAAGATTGGGGGCTCGGCGCAGTCCTGGACGGACCGACCAAGCAGCGCGTGCCGGTGCTCTTGGTGCCGCCGTTGATGGTCAAGCCCTTCATCTTCGACTTGGTGCCGGATCGCTCGCTGGTTCGGACGCTGCTCGGCGCCGGCTTCGACGTGACGCTGGTGGACTTCGGCGAACCCGACGCGGCCGACGAGCGCGTGCGCCTGGACGACTACGTGCTCGATTGGCTGCCGGCCGCGATCGAAGCGACCAAGGCCGACACTGGCGCCGACCAGGTCGCGCTCTGCGGCTATTGCATGGGCGGGCTGTTCGCGCTGATGACGACGGCGGTCGGCGACCCGACGCGCGCCGGCGACGGTCCGCGCGACGATATCGCGGCCATCGTCACCATCGGCTCGCCGATCGATTCGGCGAAGATGGGCGTGCTCTCGGTGCTCGCGCGGCTGCTGCACCGGCAGGTCGACTTCGTCAGCGAGCGGCTGGGTAACGTGCCGGGCGAGCTCTCGTCGCAGGTCTTCAAGTGGATGAGCCCGTGGAAGTCGATGACGCGCCACGCCGACCTCTTCTTGCACCTCTACGACCAGACCTGGGTCGACGGCCACGACGCGCTCTCGGCCTGGACCGGCAATTTCATCGATTATCCGGGCGATGCATTCCGTCAGTTGATGGATGACTTCATGACCGGCAACAAGCTCAAGGACGGCCGGATGCGTTTCGGCGCGCGCACGGCCGACCTCTCGCGGCTGCGTGTGCCGGTGCTCGCCTTCGCCGGCGAGACCGACAACGTGGTGCGTCCCGAGGCGGTCCACGAGTTGATGTCGGCCGTCGGCTCGGCGGACAAGGAGGTCCGCATGGCACCCGGCGGGCATATGGGCGTCTTCGCCGGCAGTCGCGCCCCCACCGCTGTCTGGCGCCCCGCCGTGGCGTGGCTCCGGGAGCGTCTCGCGAACGCATCCGGAGCCATCGCACCGGGCGGCTCTTGAAGGGACGCTCGACGCACGCTACACCCGCTGCCCCGGGGCGCCGCGCGCCCCCCAACCCACGAACCCAACGAGAGGTCTCCGATGCTTCGTACCCTGCGTCCCATCCTCGCCGCTGCCGCGCTGGCCGTCCTGCTCACGGGCTGTGGCAAGTCGAACGAGAACCCCGGCGCCACCGGCACCGCCGCCGCCGAAGAGGCCACCGCGGCCGCCGCCCGGGCCGGTGAGGCCGCCGCCAAGGCGGGCGAGAGCGCCGCCAAGGCCGGTGAAGCCGCCGCGATCAAGGCCGGTGAGGCCGCCGCCAAGGCTGGTGAAGCCGCTGCCAAGGCCGGTGAGGCCGCCGCGCTCGCCGCCGGTGCCGCCGCCGCCAAGGCCGGTGAGGCCGCCGCCAAGGCCGGTGAGGCTGCCGCCGTCGCTGGAGCCGCCGCCGCCGAGGCCGCCGGTGGTGCGGCCGCCGAGGCCGGTGCCGCCGCTGCGGGTGCCGAGCCCGCCGATTGGTCGACCGTCCTCGCCGACCCGAGCAAGGCCACGGCCACGGCGCCGGCGAGCTTCGACGTGCGCTTCGACACCACCAAGGGCGCGTTCACCTTGCACGTGACCCGTGATTGGGCGCCCAAGGGTGCGGATCGCCTCTACAACCTCGTCAAGGCCGGCTTCTTCAAGGACATCGCGTTCTTCCGCGCCATCGAGGGCTTCATGGTGCAGTTCGGCATCCACGGCGACCCCAAGATCGCCGGCGCGTGGCGCTCCGCCGAGTTCGGCGACGATCCGGTCAAGCAGTCCAACCGCCGCGGCACGCTCTCGTTCGCGACCCGCGGCCCGAACACCCGAACCACGCAGATGTTCATCAACTTCCGCGACAACGGGAACCTCGACGGCATGGGTTTCTCGCCGGTCGGCGAGGTCGACGCCGAAGGCATGAAGATCGTCGACAGCCTCTACAAGGGCTACGGCGAGGGCGCCCCGCGTGGCCGTGGTCCCGATCAGGGTCGCGTGCAGTTCCAGGGCAACGCGTACCTGAAGGCCGACTTCCCGGAGCTCGACTACATCAAGAGCGCCGAGATCATCGCGAAGTAGCGCGATACCAGCGACGCCAGGCGCGCGCTCGGGCCGCCGTCGTCCGCCCTCGCACGGGGCGGCCGGCGAGCAGCTCGAGCGCGCGTTCTGCATTGGCTCGCACGTCGGGGTCGCGGTGGCGCATCGCCGCGATCAGACGCGGCGCGTCGGCGCGGCTCAGCGCCTGCTTCTGGCGGACCCGCACGCCGTGATCCCGGAAGCCCGACGCCAGCCACGCGGCCAGCGACCAGCCCTTGGCGCGCTGCCAGAACGCCTGCCATTTCTCGGCCGCGGTCGCGGCACCGGCGTCGGTGCCGACGTCGGCGCGGATGTTCTGGTTGGTCAATCGACGCAGCGCGCGATGTGCGGCTTCCCTCACTGCCCGCGCTCGCTTGCGTAGCGCATCGATGAGCGGGGGTACGGCCTGACGGTCGCCGTGCTCGCCGAGCAGACCGATCGCCAGCACGGCGAGCCGGTCGCCCACGCGTTTCTGGACCAGCGGCTGCACGGTATGATCCGGATCGACGAGCAGCGCCTGCGCCAGGGCCACCGCCGCGATCCCACGCAGCCGCTTGGCTGCCTCGAAGAGCCGGACGGCGAGCGCGTCGTCTTCGGTGCGCCGAAACGCCGCGAGCAGCTCCCCGACGGCGGCCTCGTCGCCGAGCGCCACCAGCCCCGCGAAGGCGGTCATCCGGATGGCGGCGTCGCGATCCAGCAAGCGCGCGCCCAGGGCAGGAGCGGCCAGCGGCGACCGGAGCGACGCCAACAGACCGGTCGCGCGGCGTCGCTGGCCGATGGGGCCGGCACGCGCCGCGATGCGACCGACCGCGTCGACGTGGCGCGCGAAGCCTTCGTCGTCTCGCGGCGCCCAATCCCGCCAAGGCTCGCGGTCCAGGCATCCGTGCCGCCGCTCGGGCTCGCTGCAGAACATCCGCACGTGCAGGTGGTCGTCGTGCGGGGCCGAATCCGAGGGCTGACGCAGGACCTCCTCGACACGAGCGAGCACATCGGCGGGCAGCCGCTCGCGCTCGGCTTGCTGCAGCAACAGGCGCTCGAGCCAGCGCGCGAAGAACGCCCATTGCACCGGCGGCGCGTCGGGCTCGGTCAGCGCGATGACCAAGCGGAGCGTGCAATGCGCGTCCAGGCGCCGGCCACTGCCGTCACGAGCGACGCCGCGGCGGTCCAGCCGCACGAAATCGTCGGTCGGTGCCGCCTTGCCGTCGCGGTCGACGAGCATCGGCGCCAGGTCGACATCGCGCCCGGCCTGGTGGCTGCGATGCCACGGCGAGGGACCGCCGTGGCGCAGGCTGATGTTGCCGACGCGCAGCTCTGCGCCCTTCCGGCAGCCGTGCAGGCGGGCACCGAGATGGTCGAGCAGCCGCTGCATTCGGTCGGTGCCCCAAGTCGTCTGTCGAGCCGGGATATGCGGCATGAACGCCCAGCCTGCGCGCCGACCGGGCTTGATCGCGCGGCCAGCGAGCAGCCGGCCCGCCGATGTCGCGCCGAGGCTGCGCGAGCCACTCGGCGGGGCGAGCACGCGCTCGGCGTCGCCAGGGGTGAAGGCGGCCGGCAAATCGACCGGCGGAGGGGGCGTTGGAGCCTTGGCAGCCGAACGCGCGACGTGCCCCGGTCGCGCCGACGCCGCGCCGCCGCACAGCAACCCGGCGCCCAAGAGCAGCGTCGGGAGCAGACGAATGGGGCCGGATCGGGCGAGGCGTCGCATCGCCGGAACGATAGTCGCGCGGCGCACGGACGCGAGGAAATCGCGCCCGAATCAGTCTTCCATGATCGGGAGGCGCAGGGTGTCCTGCGACTCGAGCGCGGCACCCGAGCGGACCAGGAGCAGCCCCTCGGCGCTGGCGCTTGCCTTCTCGAGCGCGCGGCCGGCGATCGCCAGCAACGCCGCTGGGTCTGTCTGCGTGGGCGAGCGCTCGACGACCGCGAAGGTCGCGGTCGCCCGGACTTCGTCGCCCGTGGCGGCGTAGAAGACCTCGTGCAGCAGTTCTTCGCGCATCTCGGCGGCGAGGGCGGCGTAGCGCGGCAGGCCGTCGCCCTCGAGCACGAACGCGAAGGCGTCGCCGCTGGTGCGGCCGTAGAGTCCCGCCTCGCCGAGCCGGTCTTCGAGCAATCCGCCGACCCAGACCAAGATCTCGTCGCCCAGCCGGCGACCGTAGCGGAGGTTCAGGTGCTTGAGACGGTCGATATCGCAGATACCGAGCGCGAACGTCTCGGGCTCGCGCTCGCAACGCTTGGCGAGCGCCTCGAGGAAGGCCTCGCGCGAGAGCGTGCCGCTCAGGCGGTCGCGGCGCTCGGCATCGGCCAGGCGCATCGCCGCGATCTTTTCGGCGTTGATCTCGACCTGCGTGCCCTCGATCCGGACACCGTGGTCGTCGTTGCGGAGCTCGCCCGAGGTGCGCACCCAGACGTAGGACCGATCGCGATGCTGGATGCGATGTTCGACGTCGAAGCGTCGCGCACCGCCTTCGATCAGGCCGTCGAGTCCGGCGCGCAGCCGGGCGCGATCGCTCGGTCCGACGCGTGAGAACCACGACTCGGTGTCGTTCTGCACCTCGTCGGCGGTGTAGCCGATCATCGCCTTCCAGGCCGGGTCGAGCCACAGCGCACCGCTGCTCAGATCCCAGCGCCAGCGGCCCGTACTGCCGCCGCGGACGGCGTCACGGTATTGCCCCGCCAAAGCGCTGGCCCGGCGGCGCTCCTGCCGTGCGAGGGCGACGCCGCGCAGGGTGCGAACCCATTGCGCCGGGCTTTCGCCGAGTGCGACCGACTCGTCGTAGCCGAGTTGCCATGCGCCGGCGAAATCGGCCGTCTCGCCGGGCTCGCAGCGCACCACGCTCGCGTCGCTGCCGGCGCGCTCGAGCTTGCTGCGTACCGCGGCGAGGTCGGTCGTGAGCACGAGCACGACGTGCGCTCCTTGTGGGCGCATCTGCTCGTGCACACGGACGTGTTCGGTCGGCAAGGCGAGCAAGACGTCGTCGAGCCGCGTGCGCAGGTCGTCGTCTTCGCAGGCAACCCAGAGCAGGACGTCGATCGGACGGCTGGCGTTCATGCCTGCAGCGGACCGCCGCCGAGCTCGGGCACGAAGCGCCCGCTCGCCGCGTCGAAGCGGAAGAGCGCGAGCGCTCGGACCTCACCGCCCATCACCGAGAGCACGAGGTGGCCAGCGTCCGGGAAGATCGGCTCACCGCCCGGCGCGGCGGCGCGCGCGTCCTCTGCGGAGAAGTAGGCGCCCGCCTCGCAATGCGTATGGAAGATGACCTGCAGCGGGTGCCCCGCCTCGTCCTCGCGGAGGATCACGCGCTCGTCGAGCTTGAAGGCGGTCCGCGAGGTGCGCGGGTACGACTCCGGATCGATGGCGTGATAGCGGTCCTGCAGGTTGCGGGTGGGCACCGCGCGCAGACTGCCGTCGCTGTCGCGGACGACGAAGCCGCAGGCCTCGTTGGGGTATTCTTTGCGCGCGTGGTCGAGGATCGCGTCGAGCGCGGCGGGCGTGCGCCGCAGCTCGGCGAGCAGCCCGGGCGGGGCGGAGCCTTCGGCCAGATCGGCCACTTCGGCACCGGATTCGGAGGGCGCGCGCTCGTGTACTTCGGGATCGGCGTCCCCGTCGGGCCAGCGCAGGTGCAGCACGGCCGGCAGCGGCTCGAGCCCGAGCAGATGGCTGACGAGCAGGCGCGCCGCCAGGGTACCGACGCTCGGCGCGTCCTCGGGCCCGGCCTCGGCGTCGCCCTCTTCCGGATCGCCGAGCTCGACGACGACGGTCGCGACCACCGCGTCGTGCGAGGCGCCGACGTCCCAGCCGGCGTCGTCATCGACGAGCAGCAGGTCGACCGAGGCGCCGTAGCGACGGGTGGCGAAGTAGAGATGCGCCGCGGGCGGACGGGCGACGGCGGCGGCCGACGTGGCCGCCTCGGCACCGACGAGCTCGACGCTGGCGTCGAGGCCACGCGGGTCGAGGCCGTCGAGCGCGGCGTCGGCGAGACAGACGCGACCGACGCCGGCACCGACGCAATACTGCATCGCCACTTCGGCCGCGAGTCGAGCCGAATCGCTGCCGTCGGTCGCGAGCGCAACGCACCAACGCGCGAGCCCGGCCTGCCGCTCGGCCGAGACTCCCTCGACCAAGAGCTGGCGACCGAAGCGCTGCAGGAGCGCGATCGGGTCGCGGGTCGTCATGCCGCGGGCCGCTAGCAGCCGCCGGCGATCGCCGGGATGATGCTGATCTCGGTCTTGGCGTCGACCGGCGTGGCCAGGCCCTCGAGGAAGCGGATGTCGTCGTCGCCGGCGTAGACGTTGATGAAGCGACGGACCTTGCCGTTGTCGTCGCAGATCTTCGCCCACATGCCGGGGTGCGCGGCCTCGAGCGCCTTGAGCGCCTCACCGACGTTGCTGCCCTCGACCTCGACGACGTCCTTGTTCGCCGTGAACTTGCGGAGCGGGGTCGGGATCTTGATGCGGATCGACATGTGTTCCTCCCATGCCCGGCGGCCGGGCCGGGGATGCGTGATATGCGGCCTTCTGCCCGTCATTGCAAGCCGCGAGGGCTGCAAACGACCGAGGTCGCGCGCTTATACCCCATCGACGAGCGAGCCGGCCGTACAGCGGCAATCCCCAGCGACATCGACCGGCGTGCGGTGGTAGCGCCCATGGTCCAGGCGCAGGAGCGCCGAGCGCGCGGGCTCACCTCGGCCGTGCAGGGCGCGCCAGAGCGAGCGGGCGGCGCGCGCGCCGACCTCGCCGACGACCGGACCGACGACGCCGGCGACGCGGCAGCTCGCGACGGCTTCCGGCGGCGGCGGCGCCTCGAAGAGGCAGCGGTAGCAGGCGGTGTCGGGCCCGACGACGAAGTGTTGGCCGCGGCGGCCGATGGCTGCGGCGATGCAGGCGAAACGGGCGCCGGCGTCGGGGCCGGCGGCGTCACCGCGCGCGTCGACGACGGCGTCGCTGACGTGGAATTTCATGGTCGCGTCGTCGGTGCCCTCCACAGCGCCGTCCCAGCCGCGCAGGGCCGCGCGGACGCCGGCGGCGTCCATCCGCTCGGCCAGCCTGTCGACGACGAGGCCGGGAAATCGGGCGACCAGCGCGTCGGCGAGCGCGTCGACCTTGCGCCGGCCGAGGTCCGCCTCGCGGTAGAGCACCTGCCGGTGCAGGTTCGACGCCTCCACGTGGTCCGGATCGACGAGCAGCAGGCGCTCGGCGCCGGCCGCGGCGAGCGTCCAGGCGGCGGGCACACCGAGGCCACCGCAGCCGAAGACGACGAGCTTCACGGCATCCACGCCAGCGGGTTGCGCTCGCGGATGCGGGCGGCGTCGGGGTGCTCGGCGAGGGCGGCGCGGCCGGCGGCGAGCGCAGCCTGCAGGGCGTCTGCGTCGGGCAGCACGAACTCGGCCTCGAGGTAGCGGGCGAGCGCTTCGGCGGTCTCGGGCAGACGCGGCACGGCGTCGGCACCGTCGACGAGCGCGCCGATATCCCAGAGCTCGATGCGCAGCGGCCGGCCCTGCTCGCGCGCGACCATCGCGAGCGGCGCAAAGCGCGCGGCGATCTGCGAGAAGGCGCGGTTGCGGGCGGCGAGCCGGCCGATGGCGGCGGCGTCGTCCAGCGCGACGATCGGATCGGCGGGGTCGTCCGCCCGCCCGGCGAGCACGACCGGCGGCATCGTGGCGCGCTGGGCGCGCAGGTCGAGGCGCTCGGCGACGCGGCCGGTGCGACCGAGCGCGAGCAGGTCGAGCAGCCAAGCCACGCGGGCATCGCCGGTATGGCGGGCGTCGAGCGCCTCGGCCGGCGCCTCGGGGCGACGCTCGACCGCCTTCGGCGCGCCCTCGGCCTCGCCACGGCGGATCTTGCGCTCGGCACCGCGCAGCTTGTGGTCGAGCTTGCCGGCGGCCTTGCCGGCCGACGTACCACCGCCCTTGCGAGCGCCCTTGCCGCCCGTGGTCGCCGACTTGCCGCCGCCGCGCCCCGCCTGCGCTCGCGGACCGCTGCCTTTTCGTCGCTCGTTCACCACCGACCTCCCGGCGCGCGTCGGATCCAGGCCGCGCACGCCGCGCCGAGGCTGCCCAGGCTGCCGCATCGACGCAAGCGACCGCGCAGCGGAGCGGCCCCGTGGGCTTGCGCCGAGCCGGGCGTTGTTGCCACCCTCGCAGACCTTGGAGGAGTACCCGTGCAGCCGGTCGCCAACGAACGCTGGATGCGAAAGCGACGCCCCGAGCACGCGCCGGTGACGTCGCGCTCGCTCGTGCTCTTCCGCCTCGGCGAGCTCTGCAACAACCGCTGCCCGATGTGCAGCAACAGCGGAAATCCGGCGCTTTGGCAGCTGCAGAAGACCGCGTTGCTCGAGCGCGCCGAGCACGTCGTGCGGCTCGGCTTCCGCCGCGTCATCGTCACCGGCGGCGAGCCGACGCTGCACCCGGCGTTCTGGGAGGTGGTCGAGCGCTTCGACGGCCTCGGCATCCCGTGGGACATCAACACCCACGGCCGCAGCTTCCACGACCGCGCCTTCGCCGAGCGCGCCGCCGCTACCGGCCTCGACCGCGCCATCGTCAGCTTCCACAGCCACCGCGAAGCCGCGAGCTGCATCATCTCGGGCATCACGCCGGTCGGATTCGCGCAAACCCTGGCCGGCATCGACCACCTCCGCGCGGTCGGCACCCGCCTGATGCTCAACCTGGTGCTGACCCGCCACAACCTCGACCACGTCGTCGACTGGGTGCGCTTCTGCGCCGACCGCTGGGGCGACGACGTCACGCTGAAGGTCTGCTTCACCTACCACGGCGGCAAAGGCGGGCGTTGGGAGGGCATCGAGCTGCGCTACGACGCCGTCCGCGAGGTGGTCGCCGCCGCGCGGGATGCCGCCGCCGCGGCCGGTCTCGCCATCTGCTGGGAGGCGCTGCCGCATTGCATCCACGGCGACGCCGACGCGGCCGACCTCTCCCGCAGCGGCTTCGGCGAGAGCCACTACCTCGACGACGTCGACGGCGTCACGGTCTACAGCATGGCCGCCATCGAGGCGTCGTTGCACGCCTATCCCGAGCGCTGCCGCGGCTGCGCGGCGCTCGCGCGCTGCCCGGGCGTGGAAGAGGCGTATTTGCGGGCGCACGGACCGGACGAGCTGCGGCCGCTTCCGAAGGCTGTGCCGTAGCGCTCGCGCCTACCCGCCCTGCCGAATCCGATCGATATCGCGCTTGGCGACCCGGCCGATCCACCACGCCACCGCGACGGTGAACAGCAAGCCGACCACCCGCAGCGCCGTCGTCGCGGTCGATTCCGGCGGCGCATCGAGCGTGACGGCGGCCCGCTGCGCGGCGAGGAAGGCGCCGAACGCGGCGTAGACCGAGGTCCACGGGATACCGCCGAGGATCGAGGCGAGCACGAAGGTGCGGATGCGCAGGCCCGCGATGCCGGCGAGGTAGGCGAGCAGCGCGTAGGGCGCGACCGGTGAGAGCCGCAGCCCGAGGGCGATGCGGAAGCCGCGCGAGGCGATGCTCTGCCGCAACGCCGCCAGCATCGGGTTGGACTGCACCCAACCGTCGACGCGGGCGCCGAGCATCCGGCGCGCGAGCACGATGTTCAGCGCCCCACCGATGGCGGCACCGACCACCACCAGCGCGGTACCGGTCGCCGTACCCCAGACGTAGCCGGGCAGGATCGCGAGGATGCCCGACGGCACGAAGAGCGGCGTCGAGAGCGCCACGCCCGCGACCATCGCGGCCATCCCGAGCGGACCCTGCGCGCGCAGCCAATCGACGACGGCCGCCGCGGTCGCCGGGGGGCGCGAGCCGAAGCCGAGCAGCAGGACGCCGGCCACGAGCAGGCCGAAGAAGAACAGCCGACCGAAGGGCAGGAAGCAGCCGCCGCGGGCGCCGCCGCCGCCGGAGCGGCCGCCGCCGGAGCCGCCGCCACCGCTCGGCCCATTGCCGCCGCCGAAGGGGTTCCATGCGCCGCTGCGCCGGGGCCCGGCGTCGATGGTCCGGCCGGCCGGATCGAAGGTCCGCCCCGAAGGCGGTCCGCCGAGGTGGGGCCGCTCGGGCGGTAGGATCTCGACGTCGCGCTCGTCGCTCACGGGCTACCGTACGGGGCGCGTCGGCAGGCCGACCGCGCTGCGGACGCGCTCCATCACCGGCTCGGCCACCTCGCGCGCACGACGCGCACCGGCCTGCAGGATGTCTTCGAGCGTATCGCGATCCGCGAGCAGGGCGTCGTAGCGCTCACGCATCGGCCCGAAGGTTCGCTCGGCGACCTGCAGCAGCTCGAGCTTGGCGTGGCCGTAGCCGAAGTTGCCGCCGCGGTACTTCTCGGCGAGCGCCTGCACCTCGTCCTCGGTCGCGATCAGCCGGTACATCGCGAAGACGTTGCACGTCGTCGGATCTTTGGGCTCCTCGAGCGGCGTGCTGTCCGTCACGATCTGCATGATCCGCTTCTTCAGCGGCTTGGGCGCGGCGAAGACGGGCACGTAGTTGTCGTAGGACTTGCTCATCTTCCGACCGTCGAGGCCGGGGACCACGGCGGCGCGCTCGCCGACGATCGGCTCGGGGCGCTTCAGTCCGCGGCCGTCCCAGCGGTCGTCGGCGTCGTAGCCCGAATTGCCGAGGAATTGGGCGTTGAAGTAGCCGACCATGTCGCGGGTCATCTCGAGGTGCTGGACCTGATCCTTGCCCACCGGCACCACGTCGGCGTCGTAGAGCAGGATGTCCGCCGCCATCAGCACCGGATAGCTGACAACGCCGAAGTTGACGTCGCGCTCGTTCGCGCGGGCGTCCTTGAAGGCGTGCGCGCGCTCGATCAGCCCGAAGCCGCTGACGCAGCCGAGCAGCCACGAGAGCTCGCAGACCTCGGGCACGTCGGATTGCCGCCAGAGCACGCAGTCGGCCGGATCGAGCCCGGCGGCGATCAACGTGGCGGCGACGCCGTAGCTGTCCTCGCGCAGCGCCGCCGCGTCGCGCACGGTCGTCAGCGCGTGGAAATCCGCGATGAAATAGAAGCTCTCGTAGTCCTTCGAGAGCTGAACCGCCGGCTGGATCATGCCGAAATAGTTGCCCCAATGCGGCGATCCGGTGGGCTTGATGCCGCTGAGGGCACGGAGCCTGGTCATCTTCTTCCTCGCGGCGCGCTAGGGCGCGGCTTCCACCGTCAACTCGACCCACGGGAGGTAGTCGAGTCGCTTCTTGTCGTAGTCCTCGCCGGCGCCCTTGACGGTCACGCGGACGCCGAACACGACCACCGATTCCTCCTGGTCGAGGATGCGCTTGGTGCTCTCCTGACCTTTGCGGATCTCGATCTCGGCCGACCCCTCGCGGATCACGCGGCCGTCGTCGAGCTCGCGCTTGGTCCAGGTCGCCTTCACCAGCGAGACCACACACTCCACCCCGTCGACGGCGATCGGCGTGTCCTTGAGCTGGAAGACCTCGCCGGCCTTGGCGTGCGGGCCGCTGTGATCGCGGTACGCGTCGGGCTCCGGCGGCGCCTCGGGCTTGGGCGGCGGCGGCGGCGGCGGTGCGTCGCGGACCTGCGCCTCGCCGCAAGCGGTGGCAGCGGTGAGCAGCGCGAGGGTGGCGACGGTGCGCGAGAGCGAGCGGCGGTGCATGGCGTCCTCCGAGCCGGCGCCCATCGAACGGCGCGGCTTCGCTCGCCGTCTAGCACGTTCGGCGTGGCCGGCTCAATCGGCGCGGCCGTTGCGCAGACCGCGGAAGGCCTGCCCGGCGCGGCCGAGCCAATCGCCGATGCCTTCGAGCGTGTCTTCCACCCGCTTCGGCGTCCGCAGCGAAACGAGCAACCGCAGCAACGCCTGCGCCACCTCGGTCAGCCGCAACAGCGTGCGCATCCGGCCGATATCGTAGCCGACCGCCTCGCCACGAGCGTGCGCGAGCTCGGCTTCCTCGATGGCCGCTTCGAGCGAGACGCGCGCCGCCTCGATCAGCATCCACTCGCGGCTGCGCAGCACCTTGGCGATGGTCGGCCAGACGTCCAAGCGCGCCTGCCACGGCGCGTTGCGCCCCTCTCCGACGATGTCGACCAGGCCCCACTCCTCGAGGTCGTGGACCGCACCGCTGATGCCGGCGCGGGAGAGACCGAAGGTGCGTGCGATCTCGATCTGCGTCATCGGCGCGCCGCGCAGCGCCAGGAGCGCCCAGACGCGCCCGTGCACGGCCTTGAAGCCCCACCACTCGATGAACGCGCCGATCGCGTCGCAGACCTCGAGCACGCGGGCCTCGACGATCGGGTGGGCAGCCTCGTTGCGTTCGGTGGTCATCGTCTGCACTCCGTTCACGCCGCGTCGAACAAGCCGCAGCCCGGGATCGCACGCCCAGGATCGACCGGTTCGGAGGCTCGATCAAGGCCGGCAGTTCGGCTTCCCGTGCGCCATCGACCCGCATCTGCCGCCAGCCACTTGTTCACGCCGCATTGAACACGCCGACAGACAAGCGTATCCTTGCGGCCAAGCGAGGTCCACCGCGCCGCTCGCGCGGCCACGGGCCCGAGCGAGCGACGATGTTCACGGCGGAGCAAACGAAGGTCGGCGCGGGGCAAGCCTGGTTGGCTGCGCTGCGTCTGCGGACGCTGCCGGCGGCGCTCGGCCCGGTCGCCCTCGGCGTCGCGCTCGCCGCGGAGGCGGGTCGTGTCGACGTGCCCATCGCCCTGGCCTGCGCCGCCGGCGCGCTGCTGCTGCAGATCGCCAGCAACCTCGCCAACGACGCGTTCGACACGCTCAAGGGTGCCGACGGCCCCGACCGCCTCGGCCCGACGCGCGCCGCCGCCGCCGGATGGTTGACGCCCCGGCAGTTGCTCGGGGCGACGGCGCTGACGATCGCGGCGGCGTTGGCCGTGGGCGGCTTCCTGATCGCCCGCGGGGGCTGGCCCATCGCCGCCATCGGCCTCTCGGGTGCCGCCGCGGCGGTGCTCTACAC
>JBEARB010000269.1:0-3109 GCA_041163625.1 Pseudomonadota bacterium
ACAACGACGCCGGCGCCGAAGCCGCCGGCACCGCGGCATCGCCGGGCGCTGGCCTGGACGCAAGCGCGGCGCTGGACGGGAGGTCGAGCCGCGTCGGCTGCCGGCCTGCGAGCGTCGGCGAACTGGCGCTCAACGAAGTGGGGGTGCGGCCGAGTGGCTTGGATTTGGACGGTGACGGAGCCTCGTCGACGCGCGACGAGTACGTCGAGATCGTCTCCCTCGCCTCCGAACCGGTCGACCTGGTCGGCAGCCGCCTCCTGTTCCGTGGCCACGAGCGAGGGCGAGTCCTGGCCTCGACCTGCCTGGCACCTCGCCACGCCGCCTTGTTCGTGGGCTCGACGAGTGGTCCGTTCATCGCCCCGGCGGGAGCGGTTCGGGTCGTCCTCGATCATACGCTTCGACTGAGCGACGGCGGCGGCGACGTGGCGCTGGCCGCGGGCGACGGCGCCCTGCACGACGCGGTGAGCGTGCCGGCGGCACCCCCGACGGGCGCTCACGTCTGGGCGCGCCGGGCCGACGGGGACAGGCTCGCGCCCTGGGCCGCACATGGCGCCTTCGGGCCCGGGCTCGCCCACAGCCCGGGGCGTTGCCTCGGTGGAGAGCTGCATCCGAACTGCGTGACGTGGGTCGGGAGCCGGCCAAAAACTGCGCGCCCCGCCGGGCCGGAGCCGGGCGGGGCGCGCGCGGGACCAAGGTCCCCCGAACGTCGTGAGAACTAGTCGTTCTCGCGGGCGTCCGGCAGGTTGCTGAGGTCCAGCTTGGCGCGGATGAGCTCGCCGAGCGTGGTCGCAGCCTCGGGGGCGGTGTTGTCGTAGACGTAGTCGTCGTCGTCCTGACCGACCCGCTTGAGCGAGAGACCGAGCTTACGCTCCTCCGGGATGATCGAGAGGATCTTGACCTCGATGTCCTGGCCCTCCTCGAGCACCTTGTGGATGTTCTCCACCTTCTCCTCGGCGATCTCGGAGATGTGGAGGAAGCCCTCGATGAACGAGTCGAGTTCGACGATGGCGCCGAAGTCCAAGATCTTGGCGACCTTGCCCTTCTGCACCGAGCCGCGCGGGTACTTGCCGTGGATGGTCATCCACGGATCGCCCTGCAGCTGCTTGATGCCGAGCGAGAAGCGCTCCTTCTCCGGGTCGATCGACAGCACCACCGCCTCGACCTCATCGCCCTTCTTGTAGAGGTCGGCGGGGTTGACGTTGGCGTGGCCCCACGACAGGTCGGTGACGTGGCAGAGGCCGTCGATACCCTCATCGAGACCGATGAAGATGCCGAAGTTGGTGATGTTCCGCACGGTGCCCTTGACCTGGGTTCCGGGCGGGTACTTCTCGGCCAGCACGTCCCACGGGTTCTGCTGGGCCTGCTTCATGCCGAGCGAGATGCGCTTGGCGCGGGCGTCGATCTCGAGGATCACGGCCTCGACGTCGTCACCGACGTTGACCAGCTGCGACGGGTGCTTGACGCGCTTGGTCCAGCTCATCTCCGAGACGTGGACCAGGCCCTCGACACCCTCTTCGATCTCGATGAAGGCGCCGTAGTCCGTCAGGCTGACGACCTTGCCGGCGACCGACTGACCAATGCGGTAGCGGGTGTCGACCGAGAGCCACGGATCTTCGGTGTTCTGCTTCAGACCGAGGCTGACGCGCTCGCGCTCCGGGTCGTACTTGAGGACCTTGACGCGGACGTTCTGACCGACCTCGAACATCTCGCTCGGGTGGTTGATGCGCGCCCACGACATGTCGGTGATGTGGAGCAGGCCGTCGATGCCGCCGAGGTCGATGAACGCACCGTAGTCGGTGATGTTCTTGACCACGCCGTCGATGAGCATGCCCTCCTCGAGCTGCGCCAGGGTCTGGTTCTTCAGGGCCTCGCGCTGCTTCTCGAGCAGGGCGCGACGCGAAAGCACGATGTTGCCGCGCTTCTTGTTGAACTTGATGACCTTGAAGTGGAAACGCTGCCCGATGTACTTCTCGAGGTTGCGCACCGGACGCAGATCGACCTGGCTGCCGGGCAGGAACGCCTTGACGCCGATGTCGACGGTCAGGCCGCCCTTGACGCGGCCGGTGATGACGCCCTCGACGAGCTCCTCGTTCTCGCAGGCCTCGGCGATCTCGTCCCAGATCTTGAGACGGTCGGCCTTCTCCTTGCTGAGCTCGACGAGACCCATGTCGTTCTCGCGAGCCTCGACGTAGACCTCGACCTGGTCACCCGCGGCGATGCCGACCGAGCCGTCGTGCTCGATGAACTCGGCGACCGGGATTTGACCCTCGGACTTGTAGCCGATGTCGACGATCACGAAGTCCTTGCCGACCGAGAGGACACGTCCCTCGACGATGTCGCCCTCGTTGAATTCCTGCTTCTCGCTCCACTCTTCGAAGAGTTTTGCGAACTCGGCCTCGTCGGCCGGGATGGTCTGATTCTGCATTCGAATCCCTTCCAAGGTGTGCGCCGAGCACGAATCGAGAGGGGCGTCCTGCGACGGCTCTGCGCACGGTGGTTGCCGAGGCGCCCCGAAAAAGCCTTCGAGACGCGGACAGGCCGGATCGCGAAGGCGCGAGAGAATGCGCCCCCGCTAGGGGAGGGGTCAAGGGAATTCTGCGAGGATGCGTCGGAATTTCAGCCGCGAGCGGCGAGCTTCTCGAGCAGCGCGCCGTGCAGGCCACGGAAGTCACGCCCGCTCATCGCGAGCACGATATCGCCGTCACCGGCTTCGGCCGCGACCGTATCGACGATCGCGGAAACCTCGGGCAGGTAGCGTGCCGAGACGCCACGGACCCCGAGCTCGCGGACCAAGTCGTCGCAGTCGAGGTAATCGTCGCCCGCGGTGTCGCCCGCCTTGCGCAGCGGCGAGCAGAAGATCACCTCGTCTGCGCCGGTGGCCGCGAAGGCGTCGACGTACGCCGACTGGAATACCTTGCGCCGCGAGGTATTGGACTCCGCCTCGAAGAGCGCCCAGAGCTTGCGGTCCGGCCAAGCGGCGCGGATGGCGGCGACGGTCTCGAGCACGGCCGTGGGGTGGTGTGCGTAGTCGTCGATGACCGAGACGCCCGCGGCCACTCCACGCAGCTCCTGGCGCTTCTTGACGCCCGAGAAGCTCGCCAGCGCCGCG
>JBEARB010000270.1:0-20822 GCA_041163625.1 Pseudomonadota bacterium
TGCTCATGGTCTCTCCTTTCGCGGGGCCATCTCCAGCTGCCGGGGCAACAAGCCTCGGGGAAGGAGGGGGAAGGTTCGCGAGAACCGCGCTTCTCGCGACCTGGGGGCGCCCAGCCCCCCAGAAGACAGAAGCTAATTGCGGAGCGGCTTGCCGGTCTCGAGCATGTGGCGGATGCGGGCCTGGGTCTTTTCGAGGCCGCAGAGGTGCAGGAAGCCCTCGCGCTCGATGTCGAGCAGGTCCTGCTCGCTGAGCAGACCGCCCTTCTCGCCACCGCAGAGCACCTTGGCGATCTGCGTGCCGACGATCTTGTCGTGCTCGCTGGCCAGACCGGACCAATGGAAGGCCGCGAGCGCCATCTCGAAGGCCGCCAAGCCCTCGGCGCCCGGCAGCAGCAGGTTCGTCGCCGGACCCGCCGGACGGTATCCGTCCTCGACCAAGCGCAGCGCGATCTTCTTCGCCTCGCCGATGCGGCGGTCGGTATCGATGCAGAACTTGTCGGTCGGCCGCAGGAAGCCCATCTCGAAGGCGTTGCCGGCGCCGGTCGCGACCTTGGCCATCGCCATCGCCTCGAACGCCTTCTGCAGCAGCGGCACGCGGTCGACCTTCACGTCGGCGGGCACGCCGGCGAGCGCGCGCACCGTCATCTCCTTGGTGCCGCCAGCGCCCGGGATCAGGCCGACGCCGACCTCGACCAAGCCCATGTAGGTCTCGGCGCCGACGACGGTGACCGCGCTGTGCATCGTGATCTCGCAGCCGCCGCCGAGCGCCATGCCGTGCGAGGCCGTGACCACCGGCACCGGGCCGGTCTTGCAGCGCTGGGTGAAGCCCTGGAAGCGCTTGACCGAGGCCTCGAGCTGCTTCCAGGCGCCCTGCATGATCGCGCCGCCGATCATCATCAGGTTGGCGCCAACCGAGAAGTTGGCGCCGTCGTTGGCGATGACCAGCGCGCCGTATTTGCCGGCTTCGCAGAGGTCGAGCGCCTTCTCGCCGAGCGCGAGGATATGCTCGTCGAGCGCGTTCATCTTGCTGGCGAAGGCCAGGCACAGCACCCCGTCGCCCAGATCGAGCAGCTCGGCGCTCTCGTTGCGCTCGAGCACGCCGCCGGCGGCGCGGACGTCGGCCAGATCGATGCCGGGCAGCGGGGCGACCGGGGCAGCCTGCAGGCCGGCGGTCAGGCCGGTGCGGGCGCCGGGCGCGCCGCCGTAGAAGGAGGTCTTGCCCTCGGCGAGCATGGTCTGCACCAGCTTCGGCACGGCGCGACCCTCGGCCGTCAGGCGGTCGGCGACGGTCTGCACGCCGATGGCGTCCCAGATCTCGAAGGGCCCGAGCGCCCAGTTGAAGCCCCAGCGCATGGCGCGGTCGACGCTGACGACGTCGTCGGCGATCTCTCCGAGGCGGTTGGCGGCGTAGACCAGGCTCGACGAGGTCAGCGCCCAGGCGAACTGGCCGGCGGCGTCGTCCGCGGCGCACAGCCCGGCGATGCGCTTGGCGACGTCGGCGGTCTTCTTGGCGGCGCCGAGCGAGTCGGTGCGGAACTTGATTTGCTCGCGGTAATCACCCGCCTTCGGGTCGAGGACCAGGATGTTCTTGCCGACCTTCTTGTAGAAGCCCGCGCCGGCCTTCTGACCGGTGGCGCCGGCGGCGACGAGCTTGCTCACCACCTCGGGCAGCGCGAAGACGTCGCGCTCCTCGTCGTCCGGCAGGTTGTCGTAGCAGTTGCGCGCGACGTGGCCGAAGGTGTCGAGGCCGACGACGTCGGCGGTGCGGAAGATGGCGGACTTCGGGCGGCCGAGCGCCTCGCCGCAGATGGCGTCGATGGCCTCGATGCCCAGATCGCTCTGCTGCCAGAGCTGCAGCGCCTTCATCATGCCGTGCACGCCGATGCGGTTGCCGATGAAGTTGATGGTGTCCTTGGCGATGACGACGCCCTTGCCGAGGTCGTCCTGGCAGAACGCGGCCATCTTGGCGGTGACGGCGGGGTCGGTGTCGTCGCCCGAGACGATCTCGAGCAGCTTCATGTAGCGCACCGGGTTGAAGAAGTGCGTGATCAGGAAGTGCTTGCGGAAGCCCTCGCTGCGGCCCTGCACCATCGCCGCGAGCGGGATGCCCGAGGTGTTGCTGGTGATGATGGTGTGCTCGGCGCGATGGGCATCGAGCTTGGCGAAGACCGCCTGCTTGATGTCGAGGCGCTCGACCACGGCCTCCACGATCCAATCGCAGGCGCCGAGCTCGACGAGGTCGTCCTCCAGGTTGCCGACGCCGATCCGCTGCAGATCGCTGGCCTTCTGGTAGATCGACGGCTTGGACTTCGGCATCTTCGCGAGCGCACCGGCGGCGATCGCGTTGCGGCGCGCGCGAACGGCGGCGTACTCGGGCGCCTCGGGGTCAGACGGCAGCGCCGGCGCGTCCTTCGGGACGATATCGACCAGCAGGACGGGGACGCCCGCAGAGGCGAGGTGCGCGGCGATGCCGCTGCCCATCACGCCGGCGCCGATGACGCCGACCTTGCCGATACGCTTGTTCGGGATGCTGCTCATGCGATCTCCTGGAGAAGTAGGGGCGCCGGCCGCCGGCCAGCGAGGGCCGGGAAGCTAGCGCGCAGCCCGGAGGCCCGCAAGGTCGCGGGGGGCGATGTGTCCGGTTCCATGGCGAGGTTCGAGCGCCCGAACTTATGGCGCCGAGCCGAGCACCATCTCGGGCGCGAGCACCGGCGAGGTACCGTGGCCCAAGCCCAGCCGCGACGGGGTGTTGAGCCCCCAACAACGCACCTCACCGGTCTGCAGCCCGGCACAGGCCGTCATCGATCCGAGCGCCACCTGAGCGACCTTGTCCAGGCCGCCGACCTTCATCGGCACCGTCGAATCGAAAGTGTCGCCGGTGCCGAGCTGACCGGAGTTGTTCTGGCCCCAGCAGCGCACGGTGGCGTCGGTGAGCACCGCACAGGTGCTGTGCAGCGCCTTGTCGACCTCGACCACGCCCGAGAGGTTGTAGACCGGCACCGGCGCGCCGGAGTTCTTCTTGCTTCCGTCGCCGAGTTGGCCGTAGCTGTTGAGACCCCAGCACAGGAGCGCGCCCGTCTTGCGAACGGCACAGCAATGGGCCTGACCGCAGGCGACGTCGGTCGCGTCGCTCAGCCCCTGCACCGGCGCCGGCTTGATCTGCGTCGTGTTGCCGATGCTGCCGTTGCCCAGGGTCGCCCGATAGCGCGACCTGCGGCCAACCCGGCGCGAGCGCACCCGTCTTGGTGAGCCGCCAGACCAGCCACTCCTACGTGTTGTCGGCCTTGGTGCGCTCGCCGGCGACCATCGAGCCGTCGGCGATGGGGGTGACCACGTTGCCGACGATACCGTTGCTGCCGTCGCCGAGCTCCTTGTGGAAGAGCGTATCGTTTCCGCCACCGACGCACGCGCCGCTCTTGCACTTCGCGCCGATCTTGCAGGCCGCACCGTCAGCGCACTCCGAGCCGTCCGGCGCCGCAGATGCCGTCCTGGCAGCTGTCGCCGACGGTGCAGGCGTCGTCGTCGACGTTGCAGCTCTTGCCCGCCGTGGTCGATTTGTCGGCGACGCAGGTGCCGGTCTTGGCGTCGCAGACGTCGAGCGTGCAGGCGTTGCCGTCGTCGCAGCCCTTGAGCGTGTGGCTGCAGCCGCTCTTCGGAGCACACGCGTCGAGGGTGCAGGCCTTGCCGTCGTCGCAGTCGAGCGCGCTGCCCTTGCCGTTGCCGCCGGCGCAGGCATCGTCGCTGGTGCAGACCGTGCCGTCGTCGCATTCGACCTTGCCCGCGGCGCCGCCGAGCGCGTAGCTGCAGCCCTTGCCGGACACGCAGTTCTCGACCAGCAGCTCGACCGGCTCGCGCTTGCAGCTGCCGTCCTGCGGGTGGCACGCGTTCTTGCTGCACGCGGTGTCGTCGGTCGCGGCGCAGAGCACCACCGTCGCCGGGTTGACCTTGCAGGCGCCGAAGGCCTCGGTCGTATCGCAGTAGAGCGTGCCGTTGCAGGCGTCGCCGTCGTCGAACTTGGAGCAATCCGCGTCCTTCTGGCAGGCGCAGAGGCTCTTGCCGGCGCCCTTGCAGCTGCCGGCTTGGCAGCTGTCCTCGGCGGTGCAGAGGTCGCCGTCTTGGCAGGGGGTGCCGTCGGGCACGGCGACGGCGGCACATGCGCCCGTCTTCGGATCGCAGACGCTCTTGCTGCAGACCGTGTCGTTGCTGGTGTCTCAGACCACGGCGCTGCCCGGCTCGGCGGCGCAGCGGTAGGGTGCCTTGGCCTTGTCGCAGTAGCGTTGCTCGCCGCAGAGATCGGTCGGCGCACAGTCGGCGTCGGCCTGGCATTCGCAGAGATCGAGGCCGCCCTGGCAGCTGCCGCCGACGCAACGGTCGCCGATCGTGCAGGGTTCGCCGTCGTCGCAGGGGGCGAAATCGACCGGACACGGTCCGGCGTCGACCACGGGCACGTCGACGCCACCGCCGGTGTCCTTGCCGCCGCCGGCGTCGGTACCGCCGCCACCGCTGTCGGCTACGTCGGAGCCGCCGCCGCTAGCGGTCACGCCGCTATCGGCCTCACCACCGCTGGCCGGATCCGTGCCACAGCCGACTGCACCCAGCAGCGCGCACACGAGCACACCGATCCCCATCTGACGGCTCATTCATCCCCCCAACGACGCGACCTGTGTCGAAGACGGGTCGTCCCCGATTCCCGGCGGCCAGCGCAAGGCGGCCGCCAAAGGCCCGCGTCGCTAGCGTGCCGGCGCAGGCCCAGTGAGCTTGTCGCGCAGCCATTTCCGCATCGGACCGAGGGTCTCGGCCGGGATCGTGTGCGCGCCCGGGTGCTCGATCCGCTCGGTGACGATGCCGCGCGCCTCGAGCGCGGTGATCATCGCCCGCTGCTCGGCGATCGGCACGACGGGATCGGCCGTCCCGGCCACCACCAACACCGGCGGCAGACGCGCACCAGACGCCGGCGTCGGCAACTCTCCGATGGCCGAACCGCCGACGCAGATCGCCGCGTCCACCGCGTCGGGCTGGGTCAGCACCAGGTGCGCGATCATCATGCAGCCCTGCGAAAAGCCGAAGAGCGCGACCTTGCGGCCCTGCTCGCGCAGCGCCCGCAGCTCGCCCGCCACCAACGCGAGCGCGGCGTCCATGCGCTCGGGGCGCTGCCGATTGCCGAGGAACCACGCTTTGCCCGGCCCCCACGCGTACGGCGCCGCCAGACCGCGCCACGCCAACGCGACGCCGTCCTCGCCGGCCGGACCGAGCCGCGCCGCCAGACCGGAGAACGCCGCCGCCGTGTCGCCGCGACCGTGCAGGCCGACGACGACGGGCGCATCCGCCGGGCCGAGATCGGCGGGCACGTCGACGCGGTCCAGGCGCACCGCTTCGGCCGACGGCGCCGGGATGGGCGCTGCTTCGGCCGGCTGCGCTGCGGCCGGCGCTTCGGCGGCGCGCCGAGCGGCCTCGGCGGCGGCCTGCGCCCGCGCCACCTCGATCGCGGCCTTCGCGGCGGCGGCCTCGGCGGCGGCTTTGGCGCGCGGATCGGGGCCCGCGGCAAAGCCGACGTACAGGCCGGTCAACGCCATCGCCGCCACCAACGTCCAGGTCGTCACCTGCACCAGCTTGGATTTCTGTCCCATCGAACCCTCCGGCCGCGACGTGGCGGCCCGTCGAATCTGTCGTGCACGATCTGCGCAGCGCTCAATCGGCCGGCCAGTACAGGCCGAGGCCCGCTGGCTGGCCGGCCGCGTCGCGACCACCGGCGATCAGCAGGTGCGGGCCCGGCCCGGGCAGGACCTTCGGTCCGACGCGACCGCTCGCCATCGAAAAGGCCGCAGGGATCGGCGCGTAGCGCTCCACCGTCGCGTCTGCCACGCCGCCTGCACCCAGGCCGCCGACGAGCCAGACCTCCCCGTCGAACGCGCCGAGGCCCATGCACGAACGCGCGCTCGCGAGCGCGTTCGCCGGCCCCCACTGCCCGGTCAGCGGCGACCACTGCAGCGCGGTCGCGAGCGGCGTCTGGCCCTGCGTCCCGCCGAAGCGCGCGGCCGCGAACGGCGTCTCGCTCGCCAGCCACGCCGCGTCGGTCGCGCTCGGCGTCGGCGCGAGCACGGTCGCCAGCGGCCAATAGGTCTCGCCCTTGAGCTCGAGCACCTCGCCCTGCTGCACCGCGTTGCCGGCGGCGTCGCGGCCACCGAGCACGAAGAGCAGGCGCCGCTCGCTGCCCGGCTCGTTCACCAGCGCCACCGCCGGATCGCGCCTCGGCGTCGCCAAACTCGCGGTGGCGAGCGTGCCGAAGCCGAGGTCGAAGCGCTCGATCGTCGCCGTCGGGCCGCCGACGGCCTCTTCGTCGCCGCCGACCAGCACCACGACGTTGCCGTCCTGCAGCACGCCGGCACGGGCGCGGCCGCGCGCCAACTCGAAGCTCGCGCCCTCGGTCTTGCCCTCGTGCGGCGTAACGACCTCGACGCCGCGCAACAGGCCGACGCCGCCGGCGGTCCCGCCGTAGCCGCCCAGCAACGCGACGCGCCCGCCGATCAGCGGCACCGCCGCGTGGTAGGCGCGACCCGCGAGCAGCGTGACCTCGGGCTCGGCGCGCAGGCCGAGCAGATCGATCGCTCGACCGCTCGCGACCACGGCCTCGGGCGTGGCCGGCGCACACGGCTGCCCGCCGCTGCCGACATCGCCACCGGCGACCCACAGCCGACCGTCACCGAGGGGCGTGACGCTCGCGCCGGGCCGAACCTGCGGCAGCAGCGCGTCGCCATCGGCATCGACGGGCGCGACCAGCGTGCGCGGCGGCACGAGCAGCGCCGGCATCGCGCGATCGGGCTCGTCCTCGCGGATGACGGCCACCGCCGTCTCCGCGCGCGCCACGCTCGCGCCGGCCTTCTGTACCTCGACGACGAAGCGGGTCGGCTGATCGCCCGCGTAGGGTTCGGCTCGCAAGGCGCCGTCGCGCAGCACGACGTCGATGTCTTCGAGCCCGCCGCCGGGCACGCCGCGGCGCAGGCGCAGGGTGTGCTCGGCGGCGAAGGGGTCGAGCCCCGCCGCCTCGGTCGGCGCGACCAGCGTGATCAGCGCCGCGCCCTGCGTCGGCTCGGGCGTCGACGCTTCCTCGCTGCCACAAGCCGCCAGCGACGCCGCGGTCCACAGCGTCAGCAGCTTCGCCCAGCCCTGCGCGAGCGGGCGCTTCGTCGTCCGCACGGGCGCCTTCACGCGGCGGGCTCGCGACCGATCGCAGCGGGCAGGAAGTCGTCGCGGTGGACCAGCTCGCGGGCGGGTAGCCAACCGAGGCGCTCGGCGATCGCGTCGCTGCGCAAACCGACCACGGCGGTGGCGTCCTCGCTGGTGTAGCGGCACAGCCCACGGCCGAGCAGCGTGCCGTCTGGGCCGAGCACGCGGACGGCGTCGCCGACACCGAAGCGACCTTCGACGCGGCGCACGCCGACCGGCAGCAGCGAGCGTCCTTCGAGCAGCAGCGCGCGAGCGGCGCCGTCGTCGAGGTGCAGCGTGCCGCGGGTGCGGACCGAGGTGGCGAGCCATTTGCGGCGGGCGCTCAGGCGCGAGCGGCCAGGCAAGAAGAGCGTGCCCTCGGGCGCACCATCGAGGACCTGCGCGAGCACGCCGGGGCGGGCGCCGTGGGCGACGACGGTGGGGATGCCGACGGCGGCCGCCTTGGCGGCGGCGAGGACTTTGCTGCGCATGCCGCCGGTGCCGAGGTCGGAGCGGCCGCCGCTGGCGGTGGCGGCGATCGCGGCGGGATCGTCGGCAGCGAGCGCAGGGATCTGCTTCGCAGCCGGGTTCTCGCGCGGGTCGGCGTCGTACAGGCCATCGACCTCGGTCAGCAGCACCAGCAGGTCCGCGCCGATGGCGGCGGCGACCTGCGCGGCGAGCGCGTCGTTGTCACCGAAGCGCAGCTCTTCGATGGCGATGGTGTCGTTCTCGTTGACGATCGGCACCACGCCGGCGGCGAGCAGCTCGGCGGTGACCCGGCGCGCGTGCAGGAAGCGGCCGCGATCGCCGAGATCGCCGTGCGTCAGCAGCAGCTGCGCCACGCTGCGGCCGTGCTGGCCGAAATGCGTACGCCAGCGGCTCATCAGCAGCGGCTGACCGATCGCCGCGAGCGCCTGCTTGCCGAAGCGCGGCGCCGGATCGGTGGGCGGTTGGCCGGCCTCGCCGCGCCCGAGCCCGACCGCGCCCGAAGAGACGAGCACCACCTCGCGGCCGTCCGCACACGCCTGCGCGATCGCGTCCGCATGCAGCGCGAACGCCGCGTCACGGGGCGCGAAGCCGTCGCCGCAGAGCACGGCCGAGCCGAGCTTGACGACGACGCGCCGCGCGCGGCGCAGGCTGGCGCGGGCATCGGCGACCGCAGCGCGGGAAGGGGTCTGCACGGCCTAGCCCTGCACGCGTTCGATGCGGGCGCCGAGCGCGCGGAGCTTCTCCTCGATGCGCTCGTAGCCACGGTCGATCTGCCGGATATTGTGGATCTTCGACTGACCGCGCGCGCAGAGCGCGGCGATCAGCAGCGCCATGCCGGCGCGCACGTCCGGGCTCTCGAGGCGGCTACCGTAGAGCGTCGAGGGGCCGACGCAGACCACGCGGTGCGGGTCGCAGAGGATGATCTGCGCGCCCATACCGATCAGCGCGTCGACGAAGAACATCCGGCCTTCGAACATCTTCTCGAAGAAGAGCACGGTGCCGCGGCTCTGGGTGGCGACGGTGATCGCGATCGACATCAGGTCGGTCGGGAATTGCGGCCACGGCGCGTCGTCGATCTTCGGCACGTGGCCGCTCAGGTCGGGGCGGATCTCCAGCTTCTGCCGACCAGGGACGTGCAGCTCGTTGCCACGCAGCTCGCTGCGCACGCCGAGCCGCTCGAAGACCATGCGGACCATGCGCAGATCGTCGGCGACCACGTCTTCGATCACCAGCTCGCCGCCGGTGACCGCGGCCAGGCCCATGAACGAGCCGATCTCGAGGTAATCCGGACCGATCCGATGCTGCACGCCACCGAGCTGATCGACGCCGTCGATGGTCAGCTGGTTGGTGCCGATTCCCTCGATCTGCGCGCCCATGCCGACGAGCATCTTCGCGATGCCCTGCACGTGCGGCTCGCATGCGGCGTTGCGCAGGACCGTGCGGCCCTTCGCCAGCGCCGCGGCCATCAGCAGGTTCTCGGTGCCGGTGACCGAAGCCTCGTCGAGGAAGATGTCGGTGCCGCGCAGCCCACCGCTGCGCAGGCGATAGACGTCGCCCGGCTGCAGACCGGCGCCGAGCCGCTCCAGGCCGTCGAAGTGGGTGTCGAGACGGCGCCGACCGATGACGTCACCGCCGGGCGGCGGCAGGTCGACCGAGCCGGCGCGGGCGACCAGCGGTCCGGCGAAGAGGATGCTGGCGCGGACGCGGCGGGCGAGCTCGACCGGGACCAGGGTCGTCTTCAGCTTCGGCGTGTGGATGCGGACGCGGTTGCTGCCGATCCACTCGACTTCGCTGCCGAGCGCGCGGCAGATCTCGAGCATCACGCGGACGTCGACGATGTCGGGGATATTGTCGAGCTCGACCGGATCGGGGGTGAGCATCGCGGCGGCGATCGCCGGCAGCGCCTCGTTCTTGTTGCCGCTCGGCGTGATGCGGCCCGAGAGCGGGACTCCTCCTTCGATGACGAACGCGTCCACGTCGACTCCTGGTTCGGCCTCAGCCGATGCGCTCGAGCGCGAGCGAAGGGGTGAGCCGGCCGGCGCCGACCCGCCACACTCCGCGCGGCGCGGTGAGCTGGATGTACGACGCGTCGGTGGTGGTCAGGAAGACCTGGCCGCCGAACGCGTCGAGGTGATGCATCAACGCCGCGTTGCGAGCCCGATCGAGCTCGCTGCTGACGTCGTCCATGAGCAGCAGCGGTGGCTCGCCGAGCACCGCTTCGAGGCTGCGAATCTCCGCGATCTTGGTGGCGAGCACCAGCGCGCGGCTCTGGCCCTGGCTGGCGTGCTCGCGCGCCGAGCGACCGTCGAGCAACATGCCGATATCGTCGCGATGCGGGCCGACGCTGGTGGTGCCGCGGCGCAGATCCAACCGCCGCCGCTCGCCGAGCCGCCGCAACAGTGCCGCCTCGCGGGCTGCCGCATCCTGCCCCGGCTCGATGCCCGGATCGTGGGCATCGTAGCGCAGCGCGGCGTGCAGCCCCGGCGCGGCGAACGCGCCGAACTCCTCCGATACGCGCCGCGAGAGCTCGCCACAGAAGGCGTCGCGCGCCGCCGAGATGCGCGCCCCGGCCTGCGCGAGCAGGCCGTCGTAGGCGTCGAGCGCGCGCAGGTCGAAGCCCGGCGCGTCGGCGTCGCGCAGCAGCGCGTTGCGACTCGCCACCGCCTTGTCGTAGCGGTGCAGCTCGCCGAGATACGCCGGCCGGTGCTGGAAGATCGCGCGGTCGAGCCAACGCCGCCGCGCCGCCGGCTCGCCGTGTGGCAGCAGCAGGTCGGCCGAGGTGAAGACCACCGCCGCGAGCGCGCCGAGCGCCTCGGAGCTGCGCCGCACTGCCTTGCCGTCGACGAAGACGCGGCTGCGGTTGCCGGCGATCTCCACACCCAGGTCGAGGTGGGCGCCGCGACCGTGCACGCGGCAGCCGATCTGCGCCTTCTCTGCACCGAACGCCACGCACTCGCCGAGCCGGCCGGCGCGGAAGCTGCGCAGCGTCGCGAGCACCGCGATCGCCTCGAGCACGTTGGTCTTGCCCTGGCCGTTGTCCCCTTCGAGAATCGTGAACCGCGGATGTGGCTCGATCCGCAGCTCCGCCAGGTTGCGGAAGCAGAGGGCAGAGAGCCGCTCGATCTGCACGGGTGGGCGTCGCGCGCTGCTAGAGGCGCATCGGCATGACGACGAAGACCGAACCCGGCTCCTCGTCGCTCTGCACCAGGCAGGGCGAGAACTGGTCGGAGAGCTCGAGCGTGACCGACTCGGTATCGAGCACGCCGAGCACGTCGAGCAGGTAGCGCGGGTTGAAGCCGACCGCCACCTTCGGTCCGTCGTAGTCCGGCACCTCGAGCTCTTCGTGCGCGTCGCCGTAGTCGGCGTGCGTCATCTCGAGGGCCAGTCGACCGGGCTCGAGATCGACGCGCAACAGGGCGTGCTTGCCGCTGCCGAGCGTCGAGACGCGCCGGATCGCACCGGCGAGCGCCTGTCGCGAGAGCGTCACCTGCACGTCGCCCTTCTCGGGTATGACGCGCTGGTACTCGGGGAAGTTCTCCTCGATCTGCCGCACCTGCAGTCGCGTGTTGTCGCTCTCGAACACGATCGTGCGGCCGAGCAACTCGATGCGCACGCCCGGATCGTCGGACTCGAAGATGCGCGAGAGCTCGCTGGCGCCGCGGCGATGGACGATGGTGCGATGGCCGCTGCCGTCGTAGTCGCCCGCGTCGACGGTGCGCTCGACGTGGCTGAGCCGGTGGCCGTCGGTCGAGACCATACGCAGCTTGGCACCGCCGCCGTCCGCCGAGGCGATCTCGAAGAGCACGCCGTTGAGCGCCGGGCGGCTCTCGTCGGTCGACACCGAGAACAGCGTCCGCTTCAACATTCCGTCGAGCTGGGTCTTGTCGAGCATCATGCTGCGACCACCGTCCTCCTCGACCACGTCCGGGAACTCCTCCGGACCCAGGCCGTTGAGATGGTAGTAGGCACGACCGGCCTCGACGCGCACGCGATGGCTGCCGTCCGACGAGAGCGTGACCTCGGCGCCGTCGGGCAGCGCGCGGACCACGTCGAAGAAGGCGCGACCGTTGACCAACACCGCCCCCGGCTCGTCGATCTCGGCAGGAACCTCGGCCGAGAGGGTCACGTCGTAGTCGGTCGCGGTGAAGACCAGCGAACCCTCGGACGCCACCACGTGCACGCAGGCGAGCACGTTCGTGCCGGTCTTGCGGTCGACCACGCCCTGGGCGCGGTACAGCGGCCGGACGAGGGCGGCCTTGTCGATGCGGACGCGCATGACTCCTCCCAACTCGCGTTCGGGCGAGGCGCCCGGGTTCTACCGCCCTTCGCCGCGCTTGAGAAGCCCCTGCGCTCGGGCCGTACCACCCCACTCGGAGCCGGGCGTGAGCCCTTTGGTGTTCTCGTAAGAGGAAATTGAAGCAAGAACAGAACAAAGACCGTGTGGAGCGCTGTGGATGGTCGAGATTCCCGATTCGCTATCGGACCTTGGAGGAGATCGTCCTGTGCAGCGGGATGGGGGCCGAGCGGGGAGCGACAAGCCTCGGTCCCCAAGCGCTCGCAGCGGTTCCCTGCCTCCCCAGCTCCGTGCGCGGATCGATGCACAGCGGCGATCGTGACACTGCAGCACGTCGTCCACAGGGGTGTGGAGGGTGAGACCCCTCCATTTCGAGGCCGAGCATGCGGTCGTGCGAGCGGACGTCAAAAAAATTTTTTCGGAACGCTCGACGCTCGACGCCCGATGCCCAGCGCGGCGCAGGCGCTCCGGCGGCGGGGACGGCGTGGGAGGGGGGCGCTGGCCTCAGCGGCCGAGCGTAGCTTCGATGGCGGCGACGGCGTTGGCGATCGCCGGATCGGCGACGACCCACTCGGCGACCCGACGACAGGCGTTGATCGCGGTCGAGTGGTCGCGTCCGCCGAACAGGCGGCCGAGTTCGGGGTACGAGGTCTCGTTGTGCTTGCGGGCGAGGTACATCGCCACCATGCGGGCGGTGGTGACCAGCTTCTGCCGGCGGTTGCCCTTGAGGTCGGCGACCTTGAGCCCGTAGTGGCGGGCGGTGGCGCGTTGCACGGCGTCGACGTCGAAGCGGAACGAGGGCGCGTCGGCGAGCGGGCCGAGGACGGCGCGGGCGGTGTCGAGATCGATCTCGCCGCCGATGAAGCGCAGGTGTGCCTCGAGCTTGATGATGGCGCCTTCGAGTTCACGGGCCGAGCTGCGGAGGCGGTCGGCGAGGAACAGGGCGACGGCGTGCGGCAGGCGCATGCCACGCTCTTCGGCCTTGCGGTGCAAGATGGCCAGGCGCAGCGAGGCGTCCGGCGGCGTGATCTCGGCGATCACGCCCCAATCGAAGCGCGAGCGCAGGCGATCGTCGAACGACTCGAGCAAGCTCGGCGCGCGATCGGAGGTGAGCACGATGTGCTTGCCGGCCTGCTGCAGCGCGTTGAACGTGTGGAAGAACTCGACCTGGGTCTGGGTCTTGTTCTGCAGGAACTGCACGTCGTCGATCAGCAGCACGTCGACGGCGCGGTAGCGATCGCGGATCGCGGCCATCTTGGCCGTGCTGCTCTGGCTGCGCAGCGCGGCGACGACGTCGTCGATGAAGACGGCCGCCGGCACGTAGCGCACTCGGGCACCCGGTCGCAGGCGCTGCATCTCGAGGCCGATCGCGTGCAGCAGGTGGGTCTTGCCGTTGCCGACCCCGCCGTGGATGAAGAGCGGGTTGAAGGTGGCGCGATCGGCATGCGCGACGGCCTGCGCGGTGCCGTGCGCGAGGCGGTTGGCGTCGCCCACCACGAAGCGATCGAAGCGTAGCGCGGTGAGCAGACCGGGATCGGGACTCGCGGCGCGATCGTCGGCGCCGGTGGCGACTCCGAAGAGGTCGAACTGGCCGGTCTCACCCGGGCGCTCGATCGTCGCGGGACGCTGCGCGGCGAGTTCCGGATCGTCACCGACGACGAACTCGATCGCGGCACCCTCGGCGCCAGCCCGATCGATCGCGTCGACGATCCGCTCGCCGTGATGCGTGACCACATAGTCCTTGAAGCGCTGGTCCGGCACCGCCAGGCGCAGCGTCTCGCGGTCACCGCCGACATAGCGGATCGGCAACAACCAGGCGTCGAAATCCGCCCGGTTCGTCGACGATCGCAGCTCGGCCATGGCCTTGGACCAGATCTCCTGCATCGGGCGAAAAGACTCCTGGACGGGCCGCTCGGCGGGCTCGTCGCGTAACTACTCGAAATCACCAAAACCGATAGACCGAACCGCTGCGCATCGGCGTGGGCGAGGTCAACGATCCCGGTCCTAGCCGAGGCTCGGACGTGGCGCAAGCACCCTCGACGCAACTTGCGCGTAACCCCCCGACCCGTGGTTGAGGAAATCTTCCAGAGCCTCTCGATCCCGCGATCCCGGTTGACAGTCCCGGGGGGGTATGGCTAGCTAACCGCGCTTTTCCCCGGGGGAAAAGCCGGATCGGGCCAGCTAAGAGCCCAAGATCACGATAGGTTCAAGATCGGCTAGCGTTCCGCGCTGGCATATGCCGCCTACGCTTCAGCACCAGGCGGCGACAGGGTCGAGCAGTGAAGAAGGGTCTCAGCACGCCGAGTCGCACGTCGCGACGTCGCACCCATGGTTTCCGCAAGCGCATGGCTACCGCCAACGGTCGCAAGGTGATCTCCGCGCGTCGCGCGCGGGGTCGCAAGCGCCTCGCCGCCACCACGCCGAGCAAGTAGCGGCAGGCTGGGCGCGAGCGCCTTGGCCTTGGCGTCCACAGCGCCGTCACCACACGGTAGGCTGCGTCGCAGCGATCGTGTGCTCTCGCGCCGCGACTTCGAGCGCATTCTCCGCCGTGGCCGGCGCCGCCGCGGAGCGCACCTCGGAGTCGCGGTCTTGCGTCGAGAGGACGGCACGCGACGGCTTGGTCTGGCGATCGCGCGCGGCTGTGGCAACGCGCCGGCACGGGCCCGGATGCGGCGTCTGCTGCGCGAGTCGTTTCGTGCACTGCGCGCCGCCTGGCCGGGCCTCGATCTGGTGGTGAGTTGCAGCCGTCCCTGGCCCGGCGCCGGCATGGCCGACGTCGCCGAAGAGCTCGCGGCCCTGGTCGCGACCACGCTCGGTAAGCGAGGTTGATGCGATGGCGGCGCTCGGACCGCCGGCGTTGTCTTGGACGCGCCGACCCGTGGCGCGTCTACTCGACGCGATGGTGGCCGGCTACCAGCGCGCGCTCTCGCCGCTGCTGCCGCCGAGTTGCCGCTTCGAGCCGAGTTGTTCGCGCTACGCCCGCGAGGCGCTCCGGCGGCATCGGCTGCCACGTGCGCTCGCGTTGATCTTCTGGCGGCTCGGGCGCTGCCAACCCATGTGTCCCGGCGGACACGATCCCGTGCCGTCTGGTCCTTGGGACCCGCCCGAACGCCTCGGCCTGGAGCCATCGACCGATGCCCCGACTCCGCACCCCTAGCGTCCTCTTCCGCCTCGCCACGCTGGCCGGCACCTGGCTGCTCGCCGCGACCGCGATCGCCGCCCCGGTCTGTCGACCCGGGACGCCGACGCAGAAGCTCGAAACCGAGGGTGCCATCTGGGGCTTCTCGCCGTGTGGCGCCGGCGCCGAGTCGATCCACCTGCGCGGCACGCAGTTCGACATGCCGGAGGCGCGACCGCCTTCGGGGGCGCTGCCGGGTTGGGCGTCGGAGAAATGGGCGGCTGGTCCGCTGCAACTCGTCGGCACCTGGGACGCCAAGTGGGACCCCTTCCGCGACGCGATCGTCGCCCCGAAGCTCGGCAAGCTCGAAGTGACCGTGAGCCTGCCCGGTGCTGCCTCGGCGACGCGGGTCTACGACGATCTCGCCGCGATGGCCGAGGCGCATCCGCGCTGGGCCCAACTCGAGCGTAGCGAGACCTCGCTGACGCTGGTCTGGCCCGATCCGGCCAGCGTGCGCAGCCCGATCTACCTCCAGAAGCGGATCACGATCGACGCGGCGCAGCCGACGCTGCTGCAGGCCGAGGTCACGATCTGGTGGCTGCGCAACGACCCGCTCGAGGTGCAGCTGCAACACGTCGTCTCGACCTTCCACGATCCGGGCAGTGGCGACGGCGGCCTGCTCTCGTCGCTCTCGGGGCCGCCGGATGTCCCCGGCGTCGGTTGGCACGCCAACGGCGAGACCGTACACCACGACGCCAAGGCCCTCGAAGACGCCCGCACCGACGCCGACGCCGATCCCGCCGACTTCAACCACACCGGTCTGCCGGCGTGGATCGCCGCCGACTCGCGCTACTTCCTGCTCGCGCTCTTGCCCGGCCAAGGCTTCGGCGACGCGCCGACCACCCGCCTGTACGCGATCGGCAACGGCGTCGTGCAGGCCGCGGTCCGCACCGACGTCGTCCGTCTCGGCGGCGGACGCTGCGTACCCGGCTTCCTCGCCGCGGCCGGCGGTGGAACCGCCTGCGGCGACGATCCCGCCAGCTGGGCCGGCGCGGGCCACCGGGTGACGATGCGCTACTTCGCGGGCCCGAAGGAGATCGACCTGCTGCGCACGGTCGGTTCGGACCTCGATCAGAGCATCGACTTCGGCTGGTTCGGGATGATCGCCCGCCCGCTGCTCTTCGTCCTCAAGGTCGCGCACGGGTTCACCGGCAGCTGGCCGATCGCGATCTTGATCTTGACCATCCTCGTCAAGGCGCTGCTCTGGCCGGTCATGGGAAAGAGCATGACGAGCATGCGCAAGATGGGCGCGCTCAAGCCCGAACTCGACAAGATCAAGGCCGACCTGACCGAAGAGGCCAAGAAGCGCGGCGAGACCACGCCCGATCCCGCCGAGCTGAACCGACGGACCTTCGCGCTCTACCAGCAGCACGGCGTCAACCCGCTCGGCGGCTGCCTGCCGATGTTCCTGCAGATGCCGGTCTACATCGCGCTCTACCGCACGATCTACTCGTCGGTGGAGCTGTTCAACCAGCCGCTGTTCGGATGGATCCGCGATCTGACCCGGCACGACCCCTACTACGTCCTGCCCATCGTCCTCGCCGCGCTGATGTTCGCGCAGCAGCGCTTCACGCCGATGACGACCACCGATGATGCGCAACGCAAGATGATGATGTACATCATGCCCGGCATCTTCGGCCTGATGATGATGAGCCTGCCCTCGGGCCTGACGCTCTACATCCTCACCAACACCGTGCTCTCGATGGCCCAGACCTTCTGGCTGCAGCGCAAGGAAGCCAAGTAGCACCGCGTGGCCCGAACCCGGGCCCGAGTGGAGTTCCGCCATGGCGAACGACGCCCCGGTTCCGACCGACACCGAGCTCGAATCCCCGATCGGAGACGGCGACGACGACAGCCTGCAAGCGCGCGCCGAGCTCGCGACCGAGATCGCGCGCACGCTCTGCGCCAAGATGGGGCTGGAGGTCGAAGGCGTTCGCGGTGAGGTCGAGGACGACACCATCGTCGTCTACCTCGACGGTGAGCTCGAAGGCGCCGCCAACCTCGACGGGCGGGCCTGGGAGTCCATGCAGTTCCTGCTCAACAAGGCCGTGCAGAAGACCGGCGGTCGCCGCTGCCGCCTGCAGCTCAAGGTCGACGGATTCCGCAGCCGCCGCGCCGCACCGCTCGACAAGGTCGCAGGCGCCCTGGCGCAGAAGGCCGCGCAGCTCGGGCGTGTCATCACGCTCGGTCCGCTCGCCGCCGACGACCTCCGCGCCTGGGGCAACGCCCTGCAGCGTCAGCGCGGCACCTCCGTCGCCGCCGTGGGCGCGCAAGAGGCCCGCCGGCTCGTGATCACACCCGAAGGCCTCGAGGCGGACGGCAACGGCCGCAATCGCCGTCGACGTCGCCGCAAGCGTGGCGGCCGCGGGTAGAGACCCGCCTCCGTTCGTTTGTCGTGAACAAGGGTGAACGAGTAGGCGCGCGTCAGCGCTTCATCTGCTCGTCGAGGTAGTGCGTCAGCTGGTCGACCAGCTTCGCCATGTCCGCACCGAACTTCTGATCGGCCTCGCCCCAGGCCACCAGCGCGGCCTCGCGGTCGCGATCGTCCTTCGCGCTGCCCAGGCGATCGACCAACTTGCTGGTCGACTCGTTGTAGTCCGAGAGCACCTTCTTGAGCGTGGTGTGGATCTCGGCCAAGCGGGTGGTGCTCGGCGTCGGATGCTCACTCGCCAACTTGCTCAGCCGCGCGAGCTCGGGCTGCAGGTCCGACTTGAACTTCGCGAGCATCTCGCTCGGCTCTGCGACGTGGAACAGGTCCACGCGCACGCGGTTCATCTTGGTCAGGCTCGGCTTGGCCTCCTCGAGGAAACCCTTGTAAGCCTTGACCGCCTCGAAGTCCGGACCACCGCACGCCACGAGGAACGCACAGGCGAAGGTCGCGAGCAGGGGACGGAAAAAGGAGCCGCGGCGGGCGGTCGGACGGCGCATGCTGATCCACTCTCCATTGGGGCGAGAGTCGCGTCGGGCGACAGACGGCGACTCTAGCCCAGCGATACCCCGCTGTCGACTGCACCCACCCTCACGAGTGTTCTCCGCTGCGGGTTGCCGCTGTCCCCACGCCGATCTATCCTCGCCTTCCCGATTTCGCGGTCAGTTGGGGTGGGACCGTGCGCCGTCCCCCCCGGTCGCGATGGATGGATCGCAGATGTCCCAGACCCGTATCGCCGACCGCTTCAACGTGATCAGCACGCTCGAAGAGGGGAAGCTCGGAACGCTCTACCACGTCGACGACCACGGCAGCCCGGCGCTGCTGTTGGTGCTCGATGCGTCCGCAGAGCAATCCGACGAAACCCTCGAGGCCATCGTCGCGGACAACCGCGCGCTCGCCGCGAGCCACGACGCCCTGCTGACCAACGCCTGGGGCATTGCCGGCGAGCAACGCTGGCTGCGCTCCGAGGCGACCGGCGGTCGGCTGCTCGCCGAGCACATCGCCGCCCGCGCCCGCGTCGGTCACGACGAGGTCCTGCGTCTCGGTTGCGCGCTCGGTCGCGCCCTGGACGAGGCTGCTTCGCACGACGTGCGGCACCTCGACCTGGGCCCGCACCGCGTCCTGGTCGAGGGGGATGCCCTCTCCGGGACGCCACGCGTGTTCGGCTTCGGCTGGTGGCGTCTGCTACCGGCGTGGGCCGGCGGCGACGACGTCAATTTCTTCGGTGATCCGGAGTTCATGCCGGCCGAACTCTGCCGCGCCGAACCCGCCACCGCGGCCTCGGACGTCTACTCCGCCGCGCTCGTGCTTTGGGCGACGGCCGCGGGCAAGCCGCCCTTCCGCAGCAGCCAGCCGCTGATGACGCTCAAGCGTCAGGCGATCGAGAAGCCGCTGCGCTTGGATTTGGTCAAGCCGACGCTCAAGGGCGTCAAGGACATCGCCGCTGCGATCGCGCCGGCGCTCGACAAAGCGCCCGATGCCCGCCCCGCGCCGACCGCCCTGTTCGCTGCGCTGGCCGAAGTGGCCGAGAAGATCGCTCCCGCCGTGCTCGCCGAGGAGCCCGCTGCTCCCGCCGGTCGCGCCGAGGCGTTCTCCGGTGCGCTCGATCTGCCTAGCGCCGAGCAGGTCGGCAGTGGCAACACCATGCAGCTCGGGAGCGCGACCGTGGCCGCCCTGCGTGCGGCGATCGCGCAGCAGCGTGGCGAGGACGACCCCGCCGCCTCGGCTGGCCCCGACACCACGCTCAAGCTTTCCGCCGCCGAAGTGGCGGCCGCGCTCGGCGATCGCGCCCAGGCGTCCACCGATCGCGAGACGGTGAAGACCGAAGCGGCCGCTGACGCCGATACCGAAGCGAGCGAGAAGGCTGCCGCCGAGCAAGCCGCTGCGGACAAGGCTGCCGCCGAGGCTGCGGACAAAGCCGCCGCGGACAAGGCTGCCGCCGAGGCCGCGGACAAGGCTGCCGCCGAGGCTGCGGAGAAGGCTGCAGCGGACAAGGCCGCCGCGGACAAGGCCGCCGCCGAGGCTGCGGAGAAGGCTGCTGCGGACAAGGCCGCCGCGGACAAGGCCGCCGCCGAGGCTGCGGAGAAAGCCGCCGCGGAGCAGGCCGCCGATGAGGCCGATTCGGACGACGACGACGACGACGACGACGGCAAGCGCGGCAAGCGCGGCAGGCGTGGCAAGCGTCGTGGCAAGCGCGGCCGCGACGACGCCAAGGCCGCTCCGGCGGCCACAGCGACCGCGAGCGCCGCCGACGACAAGAAGGCCGCCGACGACAAGAAGGCCGCCGACGGAGGTTCGCGCCCCGCGACCGGCAAGCTGCGCGTCGTCGCCGCCGAGAGCGCTTTCTTCACCGCCGAGAGCGGCACCCACAGCGCCGTCGGCGAGGAGGCGATCGACGCCAGCGATCCGTTGCAGGAGCCCAAGGCCGGCAAGGGCGTGCTGGTCGCGATCGGCGTGCTCGCGTTGTTGATGGTCGCCTCGATGGCGTGGATGTACCTCAGCGCACAGAAGGCGCCCGTGCGCCCGGAGGCACAGCAGCCGGCCCAGCCCGCGGCGGTCGAGCCGACGCCCGAACCGGCCGCGGCACAGGCACCGGAGGAGGCGCCCAACCCGGCTGCCAAGGCCAATGCGTTGGTCGACGAGGGTCGTAAGGCGCTCGCTGCCGGTGATGCCAAGCTCGCGCTGGCCAAGGCCGAGGAGGCGCTCGCCGAGCGCGAAGGTCATCCGCCCGCGGCGATGCTCAGGCGCATGGCCGAGGCCGACTTGGCCAAGGCCGCGGCGGCTGCTGCGGACGCGGCCGCTGCGCCGGCTGCCGATGCTGCTGCGGCTCCCGCCGCCGAAGCCGCCGCCGCGGACAAGGCCGCTGCGGACGCCGCAGCTGCCGAGAAGGCCGCCGCGGACAAGGCCGCTGCGGACAAGGCCGCTGCGGACAAGGCCGCTGCGGACAAGGCCGCTGCGGACAAGGCTGCTGCGGACAAGGCCGCTGCGGACAAGGCTGCCGCGGACAAGGCTGCCGCGGACAAGGCTGCCGCGGACAAGGCTGCCGCCGACAAGACCGCTGCCGCCAAAGCCGCCGCCGCCAAGGCCGCTGCTGAGAAGGCCGCTGCTGAGAAGGCCGCTGCTGAGAAGGCCGCTGCTGCCAAGGCCGCTGCTGAGAAGGCCGCTGCTGAGAAGGCCGCTGCTGAGAAGGCCGCTGCTGCCAAAGCCGCCGCCGCCAAGGCCGCTGCTGA
>JBEARB010000271.1:0-21490 GCA_041163625.1 Pseudomonadota bacterium
CGCTGCCTGTCGCGACGCCGGCACCGAGCTCTTCGTCGACGCCATCCAAGCGCTCGGCATCGTCCCGCTCGACGTCCGCGCGATGGGCGTCCACTACCTCGCCGCCGGCGGCCACAAATGGCTGATGGGCCCCGAGGGTATCGGCGTGCTCTACGTCCAGCCCGACGCGGCGGCGCGGCTGCAGCCCGAGGTGGCCGCCTGGATGAGCCACGAGAACGCCTTCGACTTCCTGATCCACGGCGCGGGCCTGCTGCGCTACGACCGCCCGGTGGTGCGGACCGCTCGGATGGTCGAGGGTGGCGCGCCGAACGTGCTCGGCACTGCGGCGTTGCAGGCGAGTCTGCGCGCGACGACGGCGCTCGGCGTGCCGGCGATCTTCGCCCACGTGCAGGCCTACCTCGACCGGCTCGAGGCGGGCTTGCTCGATCGCGGCTTCCGCAGCCTGCGAGCCCGCGATCTCGGCCTGCGCTCGGGCATCGTCAGCTTCCACGTGCCGGTCGGCGACGCGCCGGCGTGGTCGCACGCGCTCGCGGCGCGGGGCGTCTCGGTCGCGAGCCCGGATGGCCTGCTGCGCTGCTCGCCGCATTGGCCGAACCACCCTGCAGAGATCGACGGCGTCCTCGCTGCGGTCGACGCCATCCTCGCCGACCCGCTTGCGGCAGGCATCGCGGCGCCATGAGCGACGAGGTCGCCGCGAGCGCGCTGCGGGCACGCGAGCGTTGGCGGGTGGCGGCCGGCCCGGGCTTCGGTCCGCGCCTGCTCGGCACGCTGCCGCGCGTTCCGGCCGGGGCTGCGCTCGTGGTCACGGCCGCCGAACGCCTGACCGCCGCCGAAGCCGTCGCGTTGTCGCGCGCCTGCGCTCGCCGCGTCCTGCTGCTCGAGCTCGACGCGTCCGCCGTGCCGCGCTTGGACGTCGCACGTCTGGTGCTGGCGAGCGGCGCGACGGCGGTCTTGGTCCGCGCCGAGTTGCCCCAAGCCGCCGCGGCGTTCGCCCGGGTGATCGCGCGCGGCCTGGACGCTGCGTGCGTGGGGCTGGTGGTGCGCGTCGGGCCCGAGGATGCGGACGTGCTCGCGGTGGCGGCGGCGGCGGCGACGGCCGCCGGTGTCGGCTACGTCGAGCTGCATCCATTGCCGGGCGCCACCGCCGACGCCGACGTGCTCGCGGCGCTCGCCGCGGTCTTGCCGACCTTGCCGGCGACGTGGTGCTTCGCGGCGGGCTGGCCACGCGGGCTGCTGCCGGCCGATGCGGCAGAGGTGCCGGCGCTCGGCCCCGTACCGGCGTGGTTGGCGTCGTTGCCGCGGGGGGCGCTGGAGGTGTCGACGAAGTCGCCGACCGGGTCGCCGCGATGGACCGAAGCGACCGAGTGGATCGCGATCGAGCTGGGCTTGCGGCGGGTCTGGCGCTTGGATCTGGAGCCGGCGCGCTGCGCGGAGCTCGAGCGCAGCGCCGCCGAGCACGGCATCCGCGTTCGTCGGGGCGCCGCCGTCGCGATGGACGACGCGGGTCTCTGGCACGAGTACGAGCCCGACCGCGTTTTGCTCTACCTCGGCCGTGATCTGGCCGATCTCACCCGGGCCGACGCGCTCGAGCGCGCGACGCTGCGGGTCAAGGCGGCACACGCTGCCGGCCGGCGCGAGCACGAGCCGACCGACCTAGCGGCGACCAACGATCGCGAGATGGCCGCGTTGTTGGGCTATCCGCGCTGCTGCACCGACGCTTTCGTGGCCGGCCACCAGGGCTGGACCTCCAACGACGCGGCGACGCTGGCCGAGGTCGCCTATTTCGCGTTGCGCGCGGCGCGGGCCACCGAGGCGGCCGGCGGGCTCGCCGATCGTCGCTTGGACTTCACCAGCCCGCTCGCGGGCGCGACGGCCGCACGCCACTATCCGTGTCGGCTGGATTGTCCCGAAACGCTGGCGATCGTGGCCGCCATCGACGCGGCGGCGTGGGGGCGCGACCCGGCCCGGCAGGCGCGCGACGTGGCTGTGCGTGCCGACGCCACCTTGCTCTTCGCCAGCGGCGGCGCGCTGCCGCTGCAGGGGACGCTCGTCGATGGTGTACTCCACGACCCGGCGCCCCTGCACGGCCCCAGCGCGTGGGCGCCGCACGACCGGGCGCTGCGCGAGGTGCTCGGTTCGTGGCTCGCCGACGCCGCCGCGATTCGGCCGACCCACCCAGCGCGCGGTCCCGGCGGGGTCTGCCGCCGTCGTCGGGACGGGACCGAGGACGCGTTGACGCTCCCGGGCGGGTTCCCGGGTTCGACCCAGCACCCCGACTTTCCGCGCTTGTTGTGGTTCGCGCCGCGCGCGCCCGAGGCCGCCGCGCCGCACGACGTCGGCTAGCGCGTCGACTCGAGCGCGTCGGTCGCCGCCTGTGCCCGGATGCGCCGCCAGATCGCCGCGCGGGTGGTCGGCGAGGTGCGCGTCCACGGCAGCGTCTCGGTCGGGGCGCGGTGGCGGTCGAAGAAGAAGCCACCGGTCTCGCCGCGGTCTTCGTGCGTCACCAACAACCAGAGCAGCGTATCGGCGCCGGCTTCGGGGCTGCGCAGGAGGTGGCCGAGCACCTTGCGGAAGCGCGGCAGCGAGCGCTCGACGCCGGGCGTGTCGGCCCAGCCGGGGTGCATCGCGTCGACGCGGATGCCATCGGCGGCGAGCTCGTCGGCGAAGCGCTCGGCGAGCACGACCTGGACGCGCTTGGCCTGGGCGTAGGCGCGGGTGCCGTCCCAGGGGCGCTCGGTCCAGCCGAGATCGTCGGGATCGATGGCCTCGAGCAACATGCCGGCGGAGCTGACCCAGACCACCCGCGATTCCCCCCGACGACGCGCCGCCTCGGCCAGGGCCGGGCGCAGCGTCTCGAGCAGGCGCGTCGGCGTGACGACGTGCACGGCGTAGCTGGTCTCGTGGCCCTGCGGCGTGAGGTGGCGCTGATCGAGCAAGGCACCGGCGTTGAGCGCGAGGCCGTCGATCGCCTCCCAGCGCGCGGCGATGTCGGCGGCGGCCGCTGCGGTGGCGTCCAGATCGGATAGATCACAAGTCCAGACGTGCAGGCGCCCTGGCGCGAGCCGCTCGGCCTCGACCCGGAAGGTCTGGGTCTTGTCGCCCGGGCGCGCCAGCACGCCGACCATCGCGCCACGCTCGAGCAGCCCGAGGGCGGTCGCGCGGCCGATGCCCGAAGTGGCGCCGGTGACGACGTAGCGGAGGCCGCGCAGGTCGACGTCGAGGTTCGGGTCCGAGAACGTCGCACGCCGCGCCGCGAAGCCCGGCTGGCCGAACGAAAGTGGCACGATCGGGCCGAGCGCCGCTGCGCGGGCACGGACCCAGATCCCAGACGAAGGAGCGTGTCGCGTCATCGTGGCTCTACTTCGGCACCAACTCGCCGTAGGGCGTGGGCTGCGAGACCGAGGAGACCCCCTCCTCTCCCGTCTGGACCCAGCCGCGCTGACCCCAGCACCAGACCTCGCCCGCGAAGCGTAGGACGCAAAACGCGCGGTCGCCACCCACGATCGACAGTGCGTCATTGAAATAGCTGGATTGGATGGGTTGGCTCGCGGCCGGGGGCGCGGACGCCGCGCCGGTTGCGAGCATCGCCTTGGTGCCGTTGCCCCAGCAGAGCACGTCGGCGCCCTTGGCGGCGCAGAGCGCGAGCATCCCGTGACCCAGCGCGTAGTCCGCGCCGATGCCCGAGACTTTGCGGGGTGCGGGCTGATTCTCGCTGACCGGATAGCCGGTCTCGTTCTGCCGACCGCGGCCCCAGCACCAGACCTTGCCGTCGCTCTGGCGGGCGCACGAGTCGCTCGCGCCGGTGCCGCCCGGATCGCAGACGCCGCCGACGCAGGGGCCGCCACCAGCACCCGGCACCGATTTACAGCCGAGCGATTTGTTGCAGCTGTCGTCGGTGCAGAGGTTGCCGTCGTCGCATTCGACCGCGGCGCCCGGCTTGCAGACTCCGCCGGCGCAGAGATCGCCGCTGGTGCAGGCGTCGCCGTCGTCGCAGCCGGCGCCGGGCCACCGACGCCGGGTTCTACTTGCAGGCGCCGGGCTTGTCGGTCTCGGGGCCGGCCCACTTCTCGCAGTAGAGCGTGCCGTTGCAGGCGTCGCCGTCTTCCCACGGGTCGCAATCGCTGCCTTCCCAGCACAGGCAGCCCTCGCCGACGTAGGCGCAGCCGCCCTTGCCGTCGCAGCGCTCGACGGTGCAGGCGAAATCGTCGGTGTCGCAGGTCGCCGTCGTCGGCAGCGGCAGCGCCTTGCACGTGCCGTCCTTCGGATCGCATTGCTCGGGCTTGCAGGGGCCTTCGCCCGGTCCGCTGCACTTCGGAATGGTCGCCTCGTTGACCAGGCAAAAGCCGCTCGCCTCATCGCAGTAGAGGGTGCCGTTGCACAGGTTGTCGTCCTCGAACACCGCGCAATCGCCGTCTTTCTGGCAGGGGCAGTGGTTCTGCGCGGGCTTGCAGCTGCCGCCCTGGCAGACATCGAGGCTGGTGCACCAGCTGCCGTCGGCCTCGCAGGGGCCGCCTTCGTTGGTCGGCGTGCCTTGCTAGAGACGCGACCAGAAAATGCAGCTTCGCATTTCCTGGTCGCGTCTCTCGTCTGTTGTCGCGGGGGCTAGGCGCCCACTGGTCGCGAGAAGCGCGGTTCTCGCGGACCATCCCCCTCCACGAGCCCGTCCTTGGGCATCGACTCCATCTTGCGGGCCACGTCGATCACCAGGCCGCCCTGACGGTCGAGGAACTTGGCCAGCAGGCCGAGCTCCATCGGGCCGTGCGGCTTGTCGCTCGGCGGCACGCTGCGGAGGTCGCCGAGCAGGGCGGAGATGTCGCTGTCGGGCAGCCAGCCGTGCTCGTGCACCGGCATGAAGCGTACCGAGGTGCCGTTGCGGCGGATGCCGTGGCAGATCAGGCGCGCCACCGCCCCGTCGGTGTACTCCTTGAGCTTGCCGCTGGTGGTGATGTTCGGGCCGGTGAACACGCCGAGCGGCCCCATCTCCAAGGTCTTGCCGCCCGAGAGCGTTGGACCATGGCAATCGCCGGCCGCGCAGGCCCCGATCGACTCGGCGAGGTGCTTGCCGCGCGCGATGGCGTCGGCGTCGGTCGCCGCCGCGATCTTCGGCAACGGCGTGTCGTAGACCTTCGCCATGCTCTCGTTGAAGGCCCGATGCGGGGGCATCTCGACCCACACGACGCCGGCGGCTCGGGGGAGCCATCTGCGTCACTGCGGGACCGTGCCTGGCGGTCGCGGCTAGCGCAGGTTGTGGCTACGCGAAAGAGCTTAGTCCGCGGACCAACATCCCGAACGCGTGCGAATTCCGAGTAGAACGAGCAGTACGCATGCCATCGCGGCGAGCAAGTCGAGCGGTTCGGCGTGGTTGCGTCCGTTGGGGGCGGCGCTGCAGCCGCCGGTGGCGTCATTGCCCGCCGCGCCGCCGTCGGTCGCGCCGCCGTCGTTCGGCTGCGCCGGCACCTTGGTCGCCTCCACATGGAGCGACCATGACGCCGGCGGGGCTCCCGGCAGGGCGCTCGGCGGCGCTTGTGGGTCGTGCGCACCGACCTGCACCGTCACCGCGCCGCCGGTCAGGCTCGGCACGCCGTCGAAGCTGCTGCAGAGACCCGACTGCCACGCCAACGTCAACGGCCCCTGCGGCCACGGCTCGCTCGGCAATACCCGCACGACGTGGCTCGATTGGCCGTAGAACAGATTCAATGAGGTCGGGTGTGGCGCTGTCGCGCCCACGGGCGTGACGCTGAGCTTGCCCGCATCCAGGCTCTTGCTGTCGAGTCCGCGCGAGAACACGACGGCGAGGACGTTGTCCGGTGCCGATGCCGAACCGATGTGGCCGCCGTCGCCCGGCATCGTGGCGAGCACTTCCTGTCGGGCCGGTGCGCCGTCCTTCCATTCGGACCAGAGCTGCAGCCAATAGCTCGCGACGACGCGCGCTTCCGAGGGCGGTGAGCCCGGCGTGTGCGCATCGAGCAGGTGCGCGGCGCCCCACGGGTAGCGCGCCTTGGCTTCCTGCACCTTCTTGGGGTTGCGGCCCGACACGTTGCCGAAGCCGAGCACCGCGGTCAGCAAAATGGCCTGCCCGTCTTCGATGGTCGTGGCCGGCACCGAGACGCCGACCGCCGTGAAGGTGGCGAGCAGGTCGTCCATCGGCAGCCACCGCTCGGGTGGCTCGATCCCGCCGCGGGCGGCGACCCAGAGCACGTCGGTGGAGCTGTCGAACGAGTCGGTGAGGCCGTCGGACCAGTTGGCGGCGTCGTGGACCTTGGCGGCGGCCATGTAGAGCGCGTCGAAGACTTGGTCGGCCATGCCGTGGCTGGCCATGCCGAAGAGGAAGGCAGCCTTCTCGCGGCACGCCTGCGACGCCAGCGGGTCGGGGCATTGCTTCCGGATCCGCGCCGCGAGCGCGCGCTGGAAGGGCTCCCAATGCGCCGTCTCGCCGTATTCGTGCTGGATGGCGTAGCCGCCGTCGGGGAAGATCGTGCCGTTGACGAGCATCTGCCGCACGTCGGCCGCGCCGAGCAGCTCGCGCAGCGGCCCGGGCGGCAGCAGCTCGATCGCCATCAACGTGATGCCGATATGCGTGTGGTTGCCGTTGGCTCGCGCGGCTCGAACGGGCAAGAGCGCCAGCAGCGCGAGGCCGGCGAGGGCGCACGCCCGCGATAGGGACCAGACTCGGCGGGACTGCGGCGCCATCGCGACCTCCAAGGCGAGCGCCCATGCTAGAGGTGCGTCGCGCCGTGCGCCAGCGGCACCGGGATTGCGGGCGCGTTGCGGGCGCGGCAGGCTCTCGATGGGAGAGACGATGCCGTCGCCGACGCCACCAACGACGATCACCGTGCTCGGTGCCACCGGCCGCCTCGGACGCGTCGTGGTCGCCCGCGCCCGCGCCGACGGCGCCGCTGTGCGCGGTCTGGCCCGTCGCGCACCGTCGCCTCCGTGGCCCACGGGCGCCTTCGTCGCCGCCGATTGCCGCGACGTGGACGCGTTGGTCGAGGTCCTCGACGGCGCCGACGTCGCCCTGCACCTCTGCGCTTTCGAGGCCGCCGACGCGGACGCGCTGCTCGCGGCGTGGGCGCGCGCGCCATCGCCGCCGCGACGGCTGGTGCTGGCCTCGTCGATGGCGGAGCGTCCGCTCGCGGCCTGGGCGGTCGAGCCGGCGGATTTCGCCGCGCTCGACGCCGAACCCGCCCCCGAAGACGCCTACGGCGCCGGCAAGCGGGTGGTGCGGCAGCGCCTGCTCGCCGGCTTGCGGCACGCCGACGTGGCGATCTCGGTGCTCTTGTTGCCGCAGGTCTGGGACGCTGCGCGTATCGCGGTGGGCGAGCGCGTCGGGCAGGTCGCCGAACCGGAGGCGCGGCCGTGCGTGGTGTCGCCCGAGACTGCCGCGGCGGCGCTCTGGGGGCTGGCGCGGGCAGAGCCGGCGCTGCCGGGTCCATGGCAGCTCGCGCCGGCGCAGCGACCCACGCGGGCCGAGTGGTTGGCGCGGACCGGCGGCGTGGACGTCTTCAGCCGCGGAGACGAGCCCGTCGCGGGGGCGCGGTTGCGGGCGGCGTTGCCGGCGCTGCCGTGGCCCGAGCTCGGCTGAGTTCCCGATGGCGCGGTCGCGCGGCTCGGCGGTGAAGTCGCTTGGCATTTCGCCCCGGCCTGTCTAGGTTCCGCGCACGATGAGCGAGCATCCCGACGAGCCCCGCCTGCAACGCCTGCGCACCGGTCGCCTGGGCCGGCTCGCGATGCTGGGCGGTACCGCGGCGAAGCTGGCGGGCGACGCGGCGCTGGCGGCCGGGAAATTGGCGGTTTCGGCGAGCACCGAGGCGGCGAGTCGCAGCCTGCACGGGCGCGTCGGCAAGACGCTCGCGGCGAGCCTCGGCGAGATGAAGGGCCTGCCGATGAAGGTCGGCCAGTTGATGAGCTACATCGACGATTTCGTTCCGGCGGACCAACGCGAGACCTGGCGCGAGGCGATGCGGGGGTTGCAGACGCGCAGCAACCCGATGACGACCGAGGTGGTGACGGAGATCTTGCTCGCCGACCTCGGTGAGAGCACCGACGCGCTCTTCGCCCGCTTCGACGCCGAGCCGGTCGCCGCCGCCAGCATCGGCCAGGTGCATCGCGCGGCGTTGCCCGAGTCGATGGGCGGCGGCGAGGTCGCGGTCAAGATCCAATACCCCGGCATCCGCGAGGCGGTCGACGCCGACCTCCGCAACGTCGACGGCCTGGTGCGCACACTCTCGGCGGTGATGCCCAAGGTCGCGATCGAGCAATCGCTGCACGATATCGCCGACCGCATCCGCGAGGAGTGCGACTACCTCGGTGAGCTCGCCAATCACCAGCAGCTCTACGAATTCTGGCAGGGCGACGCGACGGTCGTCGTGCCAGAGCCGATCGCCGAGCGCTCGGGCGCGCGGGTGCTGACCAGCCGGTGGCAAGAGGGGCTGCGCTTCGACGTGGGCTGTCGCGAGGGCAGCCCAACCGAGCGCGACGCCTGGGGCGCGGCCATCTTCCGCTTCGCGATCCGCTCGATGTACGTGCTCGGCGCCTTCAACGGCGACCCGCATCCCGGCAACTACGTGCTGCTGCCCGAGGGCCGCGTCGCGTTCCTCGACCACGGCTGCGTGCAGCGCTACGCGCACGAGACGCTGCTCGGCTTCGCCGGCGTCCGCAACGCCGCTGCCCGCGGCGAGCGTGGCGACGCCCTCTACGAGGCGGCCCGCGAAGCCTACGGTCTGCCCGCCGAGGCCGACGCCGAGCTGCGCGCCGCCATCGCCGAGTACCTCGTGCTCTCGTTCGAGCCGCTGCTCGCGCCGCAGCCCTACCGCTACGACCGCGACTACACCCGACGGCTCGCGAGCATGACGGCCTCGGTCAAGCTGCTGGTCGGCAAGAAGATGCTCAAGACCGGCCTGTTCGACCTCGGCACGCCCGGCGCGATCTTCCTGCTCCGCATCAACTTCGGCCTGAATTCGGTGCTCGCCGACCTGGGTGCGCAGAACGATTGGCCGGCGCTGGTCGAGTCCTTCTACGCAGAAGCCGGGTTACCATCCGCGTCCGGAAAAGCGTCCTCCAGTGCGACTTGTGGTCAAGCGATTCCGCGCGAAGGAGCGTGTTCTGGCGCGGATGCCGAATCGTTGTAAGGTCCCATCGCTCGTGTTTCCGGCCCGCCCGACCCTTGCGCGTACCATGGCGGGCGTGAGCCGACGAGGTCGTGGATGAACGCTGTGGGACCGACCGATCACTCGATCCTCTTCGAGCGGCTCGAAAGCCATCCGCTGACGTTGGCGTTCCGCCCAGACCTCGAGCGCGCCTTCCTCGACGATCACGCTGCCAAATCGCTCGGGCAGATCCGCCTCTGCCTCTGGATCTGTCTCGGCTTCTACAGCGCCTTCGCCGGCCTGGACGCGACGCTCGTGCCCGAGGCGATCGCCACGCTGTGGTGGATCCGCTTTGCCGGCTTCGTCCCGCTCACGCTGCTGATGATCGTCGCCTCGTACCAGCCGGTCTTCCGGCGCGCGAGCCAGTGGCTGCTCAGCGTCTGGTTGCTGCTCGCCGGCCTCGGCATCGTCGGCATGATCGCCAGCGTCCCCGAAGAAGCCGGCCACGCCTATTACGTCGGCCTGATCTTGGTGCTGATCGTCAACTACACCTGGGCGCGCGTGCGCTTCGTCAACGCCACCCTGGTCGGCTGGCTGCTCGTCGTCTCCTACGAAGCGGTCGCCGTCTTGCAGCTGCACACCCCCCTGAAGCTGCTCGTCAGCAACAACTTCTTCTTCATCTCCGCGAATATCCTCGGGATGCTCGCGTGCTACTCGATGGAGCGCTACGCCCGTCGCGAGTTCCTCGCCGCCCGCCGCCTCGCGCAGGAGAAAGAACGCGTGCGTGAGGCCAATGCGGCGCTCGCTCGCGCCAACGCCGAGCTCGAGCAGCTCGCCCGGATCGACGGGCTCACCGGCATCCCGAATCGCCGCGTCTTCGAGCAGACGCTCGCACGCGAGTGGGCGCGCTGCCGCCGCGATCGCAAGGCGATGGCGCTGATCTTGCTCGATGTCGACCATTTCAAGGCCTACAACGACCACTATGGGCACCAAGGCGGCGACGAATGCCTGCGCCGGGTCGCCGAGGCGGTCGCCAGCGCCGCACGCCGCCCCGTCGACCTCGCCGCGCGCTACGGCGGCGAGGAATTCGCGCTCGTGTTGCCCGACACCGACGCCGACGGCGCGCGCCACGTCGCCGAGCGGGTCCGCGCCGCCATCCACGCCGCCGCGATCCCCCACGCCGCTTCGGCGACCGGCTCGCACGTGACCGTGAGCCTCGGGGTGGCCCTCGCCCGCTTCGCCGACGACGCCGACACCGACGCCGTCGTCCAGCGCGCCGACGCCGCCCTGTACCGCGCCAAGAGCGCTGGTCGCGATCGCGCCGAGCTCGGCGTCTGAGTCCACGCCGGCAGTGGCTGCGTTTGCCTGTCGACGGCGGCGGTTTGCTCCGCTAGCGTCCGCTGCCGCGTCCGGCCCCCTCGCCGCGACGCGCAGGAGCGCGACGATGTCCGAGCCTTCGATCCGTTTGCCCGCCGAGTGGGAGCCGCAAGACGGCGTGATGCTCACCTGGCCGCACGCAGAGACCGATTGGGCCCCGCTGCTCGACCGTGCGCAGGCGTGTTTCGTCGCGATCGCCGCCGCCGTCGCCGCGCGGTCGCAGCTGCTCGTGGTCTGCCACGACGCAGCCGTCCGGAAGACCGTGCAGGCGCAGCTCGCGGCCGCAGGCGTCGCCCTCGAGCGTGTGCACCTCGCGCTCGCGCCCTGCGACGATACCTGGGCCCGCGACCACGGCCCGATCACGGTCGAGACGCCCGCGGGTCTGCGCCTTCGCTCGTTCCACTTCAACGGCTGGGGCGGCAAGTTCCCGGCGCTGCAGGACGACGCCATCAACGTCCGCCTCGGCGAGATCGGCGTCTTCGCCGCGCCGGTCGAGGTCGTCGAGTTGGAGCTCGAGGGCGGCGCCATCGAGTCCGACGGGCGCGGGACGATCCTGACCACCAGCGCCTGCCTGCTCAACGACAACCGCAACAACGGCGGACTCTCGCGGGCGCAGGCCGAGGCGGCGCTCGCGCGCGAGCTCGGCGCGACGCGGGTGCTCTGGCTCGAGCACGGCCACCTCGAGGGCGACGACACGGACAGCCACGTCGACACGCTCGCGCGCCTCGCGCCGGGCGCGGACGGGCAGGGTCACACCATCGTCTACCAGCGCTGCGACGACGTCGCCGACGACCACTACGGCGATCTCGCGGCGATGGAGCGCGAGCTGCAGGCGCTGCGGACCGCAGACGGAGCGCCCTACGACCTGCTGGCGCTGCCGTGGCCGCGGCCCGCCTACGACGACGAGGGCCACCGGCTGCCGGCGACCTACGCCAACTACCTGATCTTGGACGACGCCGTGTTGGTGCCGACCTACGCCGATCCGGCCGACGCCGCCGCGCTCGCCGTGGTCGCCGCCGCCCACCCCGGCCGCGAGGTCGTGGGGATCGATTGCCGCGCGCTGATCGAGCAGCACGGCAGCCTGCACTGCGTCACGATGCAGCTGCCGCGCGGGACGCTCGCCGGCGCACAGGAGGTCCGATGAACGCTGCCCGCCCGCTCTCGGTCGCGCTCTGCCAGCACGCCTGCGGCGACGATGTGCAGGCCAACCTCGCCCGCAGCGAGGCGATGGTCCGCGAGGCCGCCGCCACGGGCGCGCGCCTGGTCGTGCTGCAGGAGCTGCACCGCTCGCGCTACTTCTGCCAGGTCGAGGACACCGACTTCTTCGACCTCGCCGAGGCCATCCCGGGGCCGACCACCGAGCGGCTGGCGGCGCTGGCGGGTGAGCTCGGCGTGGTGCTGGTCAGCTCGCTCTTCGAGCGGCGGGCGGCGGGGCTGTATCACAACACCGCGGTGGTCTACGACGCCGACGGCTCGATCGCCGGGCGCTACCGCAAGATGCACATCCCGGACGACCCGGGATTTTACGAGAAGTTCTACTTCACGCCCGGAGATCTGGGCTTTTCGCCGATCGACACGGCGGTCGGACGCCTCGGCGTGCTGGTCTGCTGGGATCAGTGGTTTCCCGAGGCGGCGCGGCTGATGGCGATGGCGGGGGCGGAGCTGTTGATCTACCCGACGGCGATCGGCTGGGACCCGCGGGACGATGCGGACGAGCAGGGGCGCCAGCGCGACGCGTGGGTGACGATCCAGCGCGCGCACGGCGTCGCCAACGGCGTGCCGGTGCTGGTCTGTAACCGCGTCGGCCACGAGCCCGATCCCTCCGGCAGCAGCGAGGGGATCGCGTTCTGGGGGCACAGCTTCGTGGCGGGGCCGCAGGGCGAGCTGATCGCGGTCGCCGGTGAGGACGAGACGTTGTTGCGCGCCGAGGTCGATCTGGCGCGCAGCGAGCGGGTGCGGCGGATTTGGCCGTATCTGCGCGATCGTCGGATCGACGACTACGGCGATCTGGTTCGGCGCTATCGGGATTGAGGTCGCCGTTCTCGGCTTCGCGTCCTCGCCCCGCCGCCGTCAGAACTGGAAGTAGATGAACTGCCGGACGGTCTTCAGCCAGATCAGCACCGAGACCGTGACCAGCGCCGAGCTGGTGGCCACCGCCACCGTCCGCGCGAGAGGCTTCTGCGTCCACACCGGCAGCTTCCGGTCGATGGCGGCCGCAGCCAGCATCGCGACCATCAGCACGGCGACGGCCAAATAGGCGTGGCCGGCGACGGTCCGCCCCGAGAGCGTGTACGCCATCGGATTGATGAGCTTGCCGAACATCGTCACGGTCTGCTTGACCGAGACGGCGCGGAACGGGATCCACGCCGCCATCGACGCCATCAGCACCGTCGCCCAGCCCAAGAGCGGGAAGCGCTGCGTCAACTGCTCGAGCCACTTCAGCCGTCGGTACGCGTAGATGATCACGGCGTGATAGACGCCCCAGATGGCGAAGTTCCAGCCCGCGCCGTGCCACAGCCCCATGATGAACCACGTCAGGAAGAGCGCCCGGTTGGGGCTGTTCTTCGCCGCCTTGGGCTCCTCGATCTCGAGGCCGCCACGGCTCTGGGTCCGGAATTGCGCGCCGCTCAGCGGTAGGTAGAGGTAGTCCCGGATCCAGGACGACAACGAGATGTGCCAGCGCTTCCAGAACTCGCGCGGTGAGCGCGAGAGGTAAGGCCAGTTGAAGTTGTCCGGGAAGCGCAGACCCATGATTCGGGCCGATCCGATGGCGATATCCGAGTAGCCGGCGAAGTCGAGGTAGATCTGGAACCCGAACAAGAACGTCGCGACCCAGACGTCGATGGCGTTCATGCGGCTCGCGTCGAGGGCGAAGGCTGCGTCGACCAAGGGCGCGATCCGGTCGGCGATGACGACCTTCTTGAACAGTCCGCGCAGCACGAGCTCCGTGCCGACGCCGACGTCGCTCCAGCGGAAGGGTTGTCGCTTCAGGAGCTGCGGCAAGACCTCGCCGGCGCGCAGAATCGGGCCTGCGATCAGCTGTGGCCAATAAGAGACGTAGGCGAGGAAGCCCGCGAACGTCGGCGTCGGCTCGGCCACGCGCCGGTAGATGTCGATCGTGTAGCTGATGGTCTGGAAGGTATAGAACGAGATGCCGAGCGGCAGCACGATGTTGAGCCCGAGGTCGTGCGCGTCCGGCAGCGTCGCACCGGCCAACCCTGCGACCGCGCTCACGTTGTCGTAGAGGAAGTAGGTGTACTTGAAGACCACCAGCAGGCCGAGGTTCAACGTCAGGCTCAGCGCCAGCCAGCGCTTGCGGGCCGAGTCGTCCTCGCTCGCGTGGATCTTCGAGGCGCAGAGGTAGTCGATCGCCGACGACAAGATCAGCAGCGAGCAGAACTCCCACCGCCACATCGCGTAGAAGCCGAGGCTACCGGCCGCGAGCAGCGGCACGCGAGCGCGCTCGGGCACCAGCCGCTGCGCCGGCACCAGCAGCAGCATGAAGAGCAGATATCCCCAGCTGTTGAAGAGCATTGGCGCTACAACCCGGCCACGTAGGCGTCAATCGCCGCGCCGAGCAGCTCGTGCCCATGACGGTCGAAGTGGAAGCAATCGGGGCGCCCCTCGTTGGTGAAGCCCCAAGCTGGGCCCGGGACCAGCTTCTCGAAGCTGACGAAGCGGAACTCGCCGGCCGCCGCCCGCTCGGCGAGCATCGCGTACTTCGCGTCGTAGCCGGCCCGATTATATTAGAATTGCTCTAGATCTTGGCGGTGTGGCGCCTGGTAGAGGGTGAGGTCGACGCCGTCGTGCTTGGCCAACCGAATCAGCGAATCCAGCGCCGCCTGGCTCGTCGCGTCGTTCGCGGCAGAGATGGTGAGAGCGCCACGTTGGAAGTGCGCCCCGGCGAGGCTGGCCTGCAGCGTCTCGTAGCGCGTCCGGAGGCCGGCATCGACCAAGCCGCGATCGGCGTAGGCTTGCCAGACCGATTCGATCTGCGCGATCAGAAACCGCTCCAGCGCTTGCTGAGGCGTCAGGTCCTCTTCGACCTGCTGGCCCTGTACCAGCGCCTCGACGTCCGCCTGGAAGCGGGCCACGCCGGGACCGCCGATCGCCACCAGCGCAGGCCAATCGAAGCTCTGGAAGAGTTCCAGGTTCAACTCGTGGCGCGTCGCCATATCGCGGAAGTTGGCGTAGGTCACCTGGATCAAAACGGTATCGGGTAGTGTCCCCTTGGCCCGAAAGGCGAGGTACGCGGAGAGGACGTCCTGGTAGGCGATGGCCGGCGACGAGACCTGCAGATAGCGGAGTTTGGCGCCGCGCGCGTCGGCCGCTTTCTGGGCGTATTCGACGGCCAGAGCACCGCCCTGTTCGGGACGGTTCAGCCCGTGGAGCTGGGAGTTGCCGATCCAGAGCGCGATCTTGTAGCCGTCGGCCCGCCACTTCCGGGCGGCGTCCGAGAGCGTCGTCAACGCCGGCAGATGGCCCGACGGCGTCACTCCGTCGATGGGCGCAGCCTTGCCGATGATGGTGTTGCGCCCGAGGCCGACCTCGTCCGGTTTGAAGTCGCGGTAGGCGGCACCCATCACGGTGAACAGGGCACAGCCGACGAGCACACCAAGCAACGCGCCGCGGGCAGTTGCGGCGTCGCGCGCGAGTTCGGCAGGAGGGGTGCTCACGATGGCACCTCCGTCATCAGGTGATCGGCGTGGCAGCGGGGGGGGGGAGGCTGCCAGCGGTCCAACATCCCGTCAATCGAGCTGCGTGGCCGCGCGGCCCGACGCTGCACCGGGCTCCTCTCTGCGTCGGTTCCCCCGAGGGGTAGCGGGGCGTAGTGTTGGGTCCGACGACTCGACCGCTGGGTGATCGCAGGCCGACGATGCGCCTGGTTTGGCGCCGAAGTACACCGACTACTCCGGTCAGGCGCGCGCCGAGCAGGTGCTCAGCGACGACGCCACCGCTGGTGCGGGGCAGTTCCGCACCGCCGACGTGGCCGATTGGGCCCAGGCAGACCTCGACGCCGGCGCAGCCAACATCAGCTTCCGCTTCGCCTTCGAGAAGGGGCAGGACGGCGACAACAGCGCCGAGACGGCGATCTTGCAGGACCGTACGCTGAAGGTCCGCGTCCTGGCCGAGTAGCTGGTGCGATAGTCAGAAGCTATCGATTCGTTCTAAACAATCGAATGGACCGATTGTCTGGCCTCCCCTAGAGACGCGACCAGAAAATGCAGGTTCGCATTTCCTGGTCGCGTCTCTCGTCTGTTGTCTTGGGGGCTAGGCGCCCGCTGGTCGCGAGAAGCGCGGTTCTCGCGGACCATCCGCCTCCACGAGCCGCGCCCAAGAATCGCCAAGGGCGATTTTTTGATCGCGTCTCTAGGTTTGCTGCGAGGCCCGGGAAGACTCCCGGCACGCGCTGCCAGGAGCTCACGATGTCGAACGAATCCAAATGCCCCTCCCACCACGGCGCCGGCACCGGCACCACCAACCGCGATTGGTGGCCGAAGCAGCTGCGCCTCGACCTGCTGCATCGGCACGGCGAGGCCTCCGACCCGATGGCGGCGGACTTCGACGCGGCGCGCGTCGCGCACGCCATCCTCTACATCGCCGGCATCCCGGGCCTGCGCACGGTGTCGTGGGCCGTCTCGCTCGTCGGCATCGGGATGATCGTGAGTCGGCTCTTCGGCTGAGCCGCGGCCTTGGCCGCAGCGCCGTTCTTGGCATTTCTCGGTCGCCCCCTTAGCCTCGACGGGCCCGCGCGTTGCGTTCGAGCGGAGGCCAGGAGGGGCCGGATCGAGCGCGCGCCCAGGAATCGGAGACGGAGATGTTGCGAACGCGAGGGAGCCTGGTCGCCGCCACGACCACCGCAGTGCTGCTGCTCGGCGCCTGCTCGGCCAACAAGGTCGCGCCGGGGCCGCCGACGCCCGAGGAGATCGCGGCCGACAAGGGCGTCAACGTCGTCGAATACGAGAAGAAGACCCAAGAGCTCGTGAGCGCCACGCGCAAGCTCGAAGAGACGCGCAACAGCCTCGACGAGCAGCGCCGCCGCCTCACCGTGATCTGCGCCGACTACCCGGAGCATCACGTCTGCGCGCCGCAGACCGCTGCGACCTATGCGCGCGAGGCGTTCTGCAAGGACGCGAACTTCAAGGAGCACGTCGACGGCATCGTGAAGTCCTGCCATCAGGGGCAGTGCAAGCAGGTCGACGACGCGAACTTGCTCACGCGTAGCCAGTACATGCTCTTGGTACAGCGGTTGCCGCACAAGCTCATCACCTTCCGCGTGGGTGAGAGCAAGCTCGACGGCGAGGACCGCAAGCAGCTACAGCAGTTCCTCGAGGCGATCTCGGCCGAGAAGGGCTACATCATCGTGGTCGGCCGCGCGAGCCGTGACGGCAGCTGGAAGACCAACCTGCGCCTCGCGGTCGACCGCGCCAACGTCGCGCGCGACTACCTCGTCGAGCAGCTCGGCATGGACGCGCAGCGCGTCGGCTACATCACCTACGGTCACGAGAAGATGTACCTGACGGACCTGGACGTCGAGCGCCTCTCGGGCGGCAAGAAGCTCTCGGTGCGCGACGCCAACCGCAGCGCGCTGATCTTCGCCTACCCCTGCTACGTGAAGCCATGAGCACCGCCACCGCGCGACGTGCGCGCCGCTTCGTCGGCATCGGTCTCGGCATGGGCTTGGTGCTCGCCGTCGCCGGCTGTGGAGCGAGCGCGCCGCAGCTGCCGCCGGGGGCGCAGATCGTGACGGCCGAGCAGCTCGCGGCGCAGAGGGCGCAGGTCGAGCGGCTCGCGGCGCTCGAGACCAAGCTGACCGAGCTGCAGGCGAGCCATCTGCGCTTGCAGCAGCGGCTGGACTTGGCCGAGGCGCGCGCCCGGATGCGACCGTGGACGCCCGAGAAGCTGCAGGTCTTCGGGCAGCCCGTCACCGCGAAGTTCGGCAAGGCGCTGCGCATCGAGGCCGCCGGTGAGAAGCCCGCCAAGACCGACCTCGGCAAGCAGATCCGGTCCGGCCGCGGCGTGGTCGTCGCGTTCTGGGCGACGTGGTGCAAGCCCTGCATCGCCGACGAGGAGCTGGCCCTGCTGGCGAAGCTGCGCGACGAGCTCGGCCATTGGCAGGTCGAGCTGGTCTCGATGGCGATCGACGGCATCGACAAGGTCGTCGGCCACGAGAAGGCGCCGCGCTGGTTCTACCCGCTGTGGCAGCAGGACGACGGGCATATCGAGGCGTTGCCGCGCGAATTCATCGGTAAGATCGGCCTCGGGCTGCCGCTCTTCCTGCTGCTGGCCCCGGACGGCACGCTGCGCTACTACCATCCGGCGCGGCTGGACGAAGACGTGGTCAGCGAGATGGTCACCGCCGTCGCGCGCGGGCTCTAGCACCTGTTGCCAGAGGCGAGGTCTCCGTCAGCCCCCGCCGCCTCGTAGCATCTGCCATGTGCTCGGGCCGACCACACCGTCGGGAGACAATCCCCGGTTGCGCTGATAGTCCATCACAGCTTGCCGCGTCCCCGGACCGAAGTCCCCATCTTGCTGATTGGCAGGGAGGCCGAGCAGTCGTTGCAACTCCTTGACGGCCGCGCCGGAAGACCCCACCCGCAAGGTCGGAGTGGCCTTCGGGAGGCCTGAAGTGTCGGAGACGGAAAGCTCCGACACGCGGCCCAGCATCGCGACCACGCCCGGCTGGGTGTCTCTCGTCGACCCAGAATATCGGCCATCTGCCACGTATTTGCCGCGTTCGTAGGCGTTCGTACCAGCGAACACGTAGGGGCTCGGGCGGTCCATATTCGCGTAGCCGAGGCCGTTGTAGTGCTCAGCGTAGGTCGCGATGGCTGCAGCGTCTTTGCTGGCCTGTTCGAGCTTCATCTCTGCTTGAAGCCCCCGCTTGAGCTGCAGTGCATGCACAGCAGCGTCTTCCCATTTGTGAAACACAGGGATGTCGTTCGGAACATTGACCGCCGGGCGGCCCAAGGGGTCGCCTTGGTGCAGGTAGGTGCTGAAGTCCCCGGAGCTTTCGCGCCAATGCAGCGCAGCGATCAACTCTGCAGGTAGGTTCACCTGGGTGGCGACTGCGAAATAGCGTGCCTTGTGCTTGTTCCAGTGGGTCTCGAACGCTGCGAGGGCTCCGTCGTAGCGGGGATCGGCGGTGACTCCGTCGAGCCGCTGTCGATTGTTGTCGTAGACCTCGCGCACGCGCGGACTGCGGGGAGCATTGCTCCCATCGTTCGTGAAGCGCGCGCTCGCCCGCTGCGCCGATACGGTTTGTGAGCCATCAGCGTAGGGCTGGCCCTGCAAAGCCGCGCGCAGTCTTTGTCGGGGATCGGAGGCCGCGCTGACATGAGCGGCGCTATGAGCAATCTGACCACCGCTCGGTCCCGCTCTCATGAATGGCATCGCCACCTCCTCCCGGATCGACAGTAACGCAACAAGCCGAACCAAGCGCAATGACCGAGGCCTCGAGCGCCACGATTCACTGGGGTCAACGGACTCCTGCCGACTGAGCGCGGGTTGGGTTCTCAGGGCAGGGGCGTTGGCGTGCCGGTTGGCGATAGCGTCCAGGTCTTCCCGCCATCGAGGAGCGCGGTGGTCGGCGCGAGCGTCTTCGAGGGCCAGAACACGGTGACTTCTGCTTCACACGCGTCACCGAGCCCAAAATGCAGCGTTTGCCCTCGCTGGAAGCCAAATCGCCCGTGTCCTCCGTCGACGACTTGGGCCTGAACCGAGCCGTCTGCAGTCTTCACCATCACTCTTGCGCCTTGCGCGAAGCGGTTGGTCGAAGGTCCGCCGACGAGCCTGATTTGGATCCAATTCCTGCGACTGCCCACGATATTGCGGAAAAAACGGATCTGCTCGTCAGGCTGGCATTCCTCCGCGGAGGGTCCGTCACAGCGGTGCCGTGAGTGACCTACCACGACGTCCAAATCTCCATCCCGGTCGAAGTCGGCGACGGCGACGCCCTGCGCCCGTCGGTGCAAGAAGAAGCTGCTCGTCGGAGCCTCGGTCCACATCAGGGGGCCGCTCCCGACGAAGAGGTGCGCTCGAGTGCCGGGGTACTCCGCGCCGCCGATGTAGATGTCCATCGTGCCGTCGTTGTCGACGTCGAAGACCGCGCCGGTCATGTCGCCATGGTCCCAGAACGGCGAATCGTGCAGGCGATCCAGCCCCATCGCCTTCGGCCCCAGCCTCGAGAAGTGCAGTGCACCCTGAGGACCATCGTTGAGCAAGACCTCGGTGGGGTCGCTGCTCGAGCCGACGTCACCATGCACGATTTCAAAGTTCACGAGGTCGAGGTGTCCGTCTTGGTTGACGTCGACACACACGGTCGTCGCTGTCACTCCGCCGAGCTGGAACGGCTGACGTCCGTAGGCGTGATCCCATCGATAGTTGGGGCCAAAAGCTTGTGACAGCGCCGCACACACGGCGTCGTCGGCGGGCTTGGGACAGGTGTCGCATTCGGCCGCAGTCGGGTTATCGCGGCAGTAGCACTGCGCGCTGAGGTTGTCGCGCCAGTCGACGCGCTCGTCGAAGGCGTAGCCGGAGTCGATGGAGGCGTTTTGATAGTGGACGGGAGTGTCAGGGCCGCCGGATTGCGCCAACCAGAGGTGGTTGGGCGCACGCCCGTAGCTCGCCGCCATGAGCTCGGGCAAGCCGTCTTCGTTGAGGTCACATGCCGTCGCGGACCAGCCCCAAGAGTGTGCTTTCGCAGCGTTCATTGCGCTGGCAGATAGCCACGGCATCGTATTCATGCCGGCCGCGCTGGTGATGTCGGTGAACCCGCCCTTTCCATCGCCCAGAAGCAACCGGTCTTGCACGGGCACCAACCCGGGCTGCTCATTGTGCACGACCCACAGGTCCAACAGCCCATCGCGGTCCACGTCGACGAAGGTCGCGCCTGCGGGGCTCGAGATCACCGAGGCAAAGCGCGCGTCGCTGTCTTGCGGCCCGAGGGTGAAGGTGCCGTCGCCCATGTTGAGCGCGATGTCCGAGGTCTCCGCGTCCTCGCTCTGCAGATCGGTTCGCGGCTGCCCAAGGAATGCGTCAGGAAAGCCGTCGTTGTTGACGTCGCCAAAGACCACCACGCGCGCCGGGCGTCCTTGGCCGGGTGCCGCCGCTTGCCGCGGTGCGAACAGCTTCGAACTCTCGGTGATGTCTTCGAAGCCTCCCTTGCCGTTGTTGCGAAGCAGCCAATTGCTGCGCTTGCCGGTGGCGAAATCGTCCGCGCCGCCGCGGCGCACCATCAGGTCCGGCCACCCGTCCTGATCGACATCGACCACCGACAGGATGGTCCCCTCGACGCCCGCGAGCCCGAGCGTCTTGACCGGGGCCTCTTCGAAGGCGGGCGTCTCCATATCCCACGGAGTGGTCTTCCCGCACGAAGGCGCTCCGTCCGTCTGCAACGCGTCCTGCGCTCCCGCGTCGGCGTTGGCATCCGTATCGGTAGACCGACTCGCGCAGCCGTCATCACAGAGGTCCGCATGCTCCGCAGGGTCGGAAGGGCCGCACGACGCTACCAGGACCGAGCAAGCCAGAAACCATGTCGTCCAGTTCATGCAGACTCCGGTCAGAAGGGCTGCCAGAAGTGCGCGAAGGTACCATGACCTCGATCCGCGCACAGCTACGCAGGAGAGATCTTGCAATCAGCAGCCCCCGACAGATCATGTCGGGCGAATTCGAGCTCGCTGCGTGCGCCGCAGCGCGGTTCTGACGTCATCGCCGACTCAATAGGGATGTTGGCGAGGCAGTGGTCGGCGTTGACCTTGATTGGCCCGGTCGGACCTTCCGCGGCCAAGGAGGCTGGCCGGGCAGAATCGGATTCGAGAGAGCACCTCAACTCTGCCAACCAGATCCAGTGCAACCCGGACGGTTCGGTGTCCTTTGTCCAGTTCGCCAACTCCTTGGATTGTAGAGAGATCGTGGGCGCGGGAGTCGCCAAGTCGTTCCAGGTCGGCACGTGCGAGCAGGACATTCCGCCGACGCTGTATACGACCGGCATCGATACGACCTGTTGTACAGATCCAGCGGCCGCT
>JBEARB010000272.1:0-6755 GCA_041163625.1 Pseudomonadota bacterium
TCGATCAGGGGGTGATCGACGCGGCAGCCCAGCATCGAGGCACCGTGGTGGCTGCCCCGCGCGAACGAGCCGAGGCGCAGCCGGCCCGCGCGATCGCGGAACGCGACGCGCTTGGCCGATGCGCGATAGCCGAGCGGGGCGTCGGACTCGATCGTCTCGGCGGGGATCCCCAGCGCGCGGACCTGCTCCAAGCGCAGGGCGCGCTGGGCTTGCGGACGCAGCGACATCCACGCGCAGCCGTCGCACGCGCGACCACGCCGATATGATGTGTCGGGATGGCGATCGCAGGGCGGCGACGCGCGATCGGGGTGCGCTCGCACGATCTCCACCGAATCCGCCCAGACGCGGACGCCCTGTCGATCCACGTGGCTGATCCGCACCGCAGCGCGCTCGCCCGGGAATAGGCCCGGCACGTGCAAGCGACGGCCTTCCAGGCTGCCGACGCCCTCGCCGCGGGGGCCGACGGCGTCCACTTCGAGTTCGACGACGTCGCCGTTGCGCAGCATCGGTGCCCCCTCGCGCCCTTCGGCGCCGCGTCGGCCAGCATGGTCGGCGCCGAACGTCCGGGAGCATCGGCCCTGCCGTCCGTCGGCGCAACGATTGCGCGCCCGCCGACGCGCTGCTACGAAGCCAGCCCGGTAAGGCGCGCGGCCCGCGCCACGGAGGCGACCCTTGAGCGAGGCCATCCGCGACATCGCGCTGCACGAGACCACCCGCGAGCGCTACCTGAACTACGCGCTCTCGGTGATCACGTCGCGCGCGCTGCCCGACGTGCGGGACGGGCTCAAGCCCGTGCAGCGCCGCATCGTCTACGCGATGCACAGCAATCTCCGGCTATTGCCCGACGCGAAATACCGCAAGAGCGCCGCGGTCGTCGGCGAGGTGATGGCGAAATACCACCCGCACGGCGACTCGAGCATCTACGACGCCATGGTCCGCATGGCGCAGTCGTTCTCGCTGCGCTATCCGCTCGTCGACGGCCAAGGCAACTTCGGCAGCATCGACGGCGACAACGCCGCGGCCATGCGCTACACCGAGGCCCGCCTGCGCCACCTCGCGGTGGAGATGGTCTCGGAGCTGCGCAAGCGCACCGTCGAGATGCGCACCAACTACGACGGCACGCTCAACGAGCCGGTGGTGCTGCCGGCGCAGGTGCCGAACCTGCTCGTCAACGGCAGCTCGGGCATCGCCGTCGGCATGGCGACGAGCATCCCTCCGCACAACCTCGGTGAGGTGATCGACGCGCTGGTCGCGCTGATCGACACGCCGACGCTGGCCATCGAGGACGTGGTCCCGAAGCTCATCGCCGGCCCGGACTTTCCGACCGGCGGCGAGGTGCTCAACGACGCGGAATCCCTCCGCGAGATTTACACCTCGGGGCGCGGCTCGATCGAGATGCGCGGCACCTGGCAACTCGAGGAAGAGGGGCGGCGCCGGCAGGTGGTCATCGACTCGATCCCGTTCGCGCTGAACAAGGCGACCCTGATCTCGGACATCGCCGACCATGTGCGGCAGGGCAAGGTGCCGCAGATCGTCGACGTGCGCGACGAGTCGACCGAGGAGATCCGCATCGTCCTCGAGCTGCGCAAGGGCGCGGACCCCGAGGCCGCGATGGCCTACCTCTACCGGCGCACCTCGCTGCTCTCGCGCTTCCACGTCAACCTGACGGCGCTGGTGCCCACCGACGATCCGCAGCTCGCGCGGCCCGAGCGCCTCGACATCGTGCAGATGCTGCGCCACTTCCTCGACTTCCGCTTCGAGGTGGTGACGCGCCGGCTGCGCTACGATCTCGAAGAGTTGCTGCGCCGGATCCACATCCTCGAGGGCTTCGAGAAGGTCTTCGACGCGCTCGACGAGGCAATCCGGCTGATCCGCGAAAGCACCGGCAAGGACGACGCGCGCACTCGTTTGATGGATCGCTTCGAGCTCGACCACGAGCAGGCCGAGGCGATCCTCGAGACCAAGCTCTACCGCCTCGCCAAGCTCGAGATCGAGGCGATCCGGCAGGAGCTGGCCGAGAAGCGCGCCGAGGCCGCTCGGATCCGCGCCATCCTCGCCGACGACGGCAAGCTCTGGGCGATCGTCCGCGGCGAGCTGCGAGAGCTGCGCGAGGCCTACGGCGATCGTCGCCGCACCCGAATGACCGGGCCGGTCGAGACCACCGACTTCTCCGAGGACGTCTACATCGTCGCCGAGGACGCGTTCGTGATGGTCAGCCGCGAGGGCTGGATCAAGCGGCAGAAGAGCTACACCGAGCCGGCGGCGATCCGCGTCCGCGAGGGCGATTCCATCGGCTGGATCGTCCCCTGCAGCAGCAAGGAGACAGTCGTCCTGCTCACCGACCGCGGCAAGGCCTACACCGTCCGCGCCGCCGAGCTGCCGATGACGACCGGCTACGGCGAGATGGTCCGCACCCGCTTCGACATGGAAGACGGCGAGCAGCTCGTCGCGGTGATGACCAGCGACACGCGCGTCTGGCCCAAGCTCTCGCCCGGCTTCCTCGCGACCGTGACGCCGGACATGCCCAAGCCGCCCTACGTCGTGGCGCTCACGCGCGCCGGCCGCGTGCTCCGCTTCGCGCTCGACGCCGTGACCGAGCCCTCGACGCGGACCGGTCGCTCGGTGGTCCGGCTGACCGAGAAATTCGCGCCCGGAGACGGCGTCGCCTTCGCCCGCATCAGCAACGGCGAGGAGGTCCTCGCCGTCGTGAGCCGGGAGAGCCGCGTCATCGTCTTCGCCGTCGGCGAGGTGCCGGTGCTGTCGGGAACCGGCAAGGGTGTGACCGCGCTCAAGCTCAGCCTCGAGGACTTCGTGCTCTCGGCGGCGCTGCTGCAGGGCCGCGACGACGGCCTCGAGGTCACCACCAACCGCGGCCGCAACGAGCGGATCACCCCCTCGCGCTACAAGCCCTCGGGCCGCGGCGGCAAGGGCCGCGAGATCGTCCGCAACGGCTACATCGACCGGATCGCCGACGAGCTGCTCGAGCTGAAGTTCCCCGATGCGCCCGAAGAAGCCGCGCGCCAGACGGCCGAGACCCGGACCGAGGCGGCGCCGCCGCCCGTCGTGCCCGCCGAACCGCCGCCGGAGCCGCCGAGCGTCGAGCCCGACGCGATCGCCGACCTCTTCGGCTCGCGTCCGGCCCGCCCGGCAGGACCCGAGATCGCCGCGCCTGCGACCCTGCGCCCGAGCGGCGTACCGGCCCTGCGCCCGGGAGGCCGGCCGGCGAACGAAACCGAAGACGCCGCCCGCGCACGGCTGCGCGCTTTGGTCGAACGCAACAAGAAGACGAAGAAGAACGACGACGACGACCAGGGCTCGCTGCTCTAGCCCCGCCGCCCCCTGCGCGCCGTCGCGCAGCACCGCCGAGATGGACCGCCGACGATGACGATGCCCGCCGCCACGCCTTCCTACTCCGCCGCCAACATCACGATCCTCAAGGGGCTCGAGCCGGTCCGCAAACGCCCGGCCATGTACATCGGCAGCACCGACAGCGCGGGTCTGCACCACCTGCTGTGGGAGATCGTGGACAACTCGGTGGACGAGGCGCTGAACGGTCACGCCAACGCCATCGAGGTCACGCTGCACGCCGACGGCCAATCGGTGACGATCCGCGACAACGGCCGCGGCATCCCGGTCGACATCCACCCGGTCGAGGGTCGGTCGGCGCTCGAGATCATCCTCACCACCCTGCATGCCGGCGGCAAGTTCGACGAGGGCAACTACAAGCACAGCGGCGGCCTGCACGGCGTCGGCAGCTCGGTCGTCAACGCGCTCTCGACCGAGATGAACGTCAAGGTCAAGCGCGAGGGCAAGCTCTGGGAGCAGCGGTTCTCGCGCGGTGTGCCGCTCGCGCCGGTGACCGAGCTCGGCGAGGCACGTGGCAGCGGCACCAGCACGTTCTTCCGTCCGGACCCCGAGATCTTCGAGGACGTCGACTTCGACGCCGAGGTGATCTCCAAGCGTCTGGAGATGAAGAGCTACCTCACCGCCGGCGTGAAGTTGGTCTTCAAGGACGAGCAGAAGAACACGCGCCAGGAGTTCAAGGCCGAGGGCGGTATCGCCGATTTGCTCGTGCGCACGGTGAAGAACGCCGGCGCCGCGGTCGTGCACCCCGAGGCCATCGTGCTGCGCAGCGAGGAAGGCGGCGATATCGAGGTCCACGTCGCGCTGCAGTGGACCGAGGCGACCTCCGAGGAGGTGCACAGCTTCGCCAACGGCATCCCGACCAAGGACGGCGGCACGCACGAGCTCGGCCTGCGCGACGGCGTCGCCGCCGCGATGATGAACTGGCTCGAGGCGCACGACGCGATCCCGCGCGGCGTCGAGATCAAGCGCGGCGACATTCGCGAAGGGCTCGTCGCCGTCGTGAGCGTCTTCCTCGGCGACCCGCAGTTCCAAGGCCAGACCAAGGACCGCCTGAACAACCCCGAGGTCAAGGGCGCGGTGCAGACGCTGGTCCGCAAGGAAGTCGAGCGGACGATGCACCAGAACGGCAGCATGGGAAATGCGGTCGCGATGCGCATCATCCAGGCCGCCAAGGCGCGCGCTGCCAGCCGCTCGGCCGCCAACCAGGTGCGGCGCAAGAAGCCGACCAGCACCCGCCTGAACCTGCCCGGCAAGCTCGCCGATTGCAGCAGCAACGACTCGGAGCAGACCGAGCTCTTCATCGTCGAGGGAGATTCGGCAGGCGGCTCGGCCAAGCAGGGCCGCGATCGGCGGACGATGGCGGTGCTGCCGCTGCGCGGCAAGGTGCTCAACGTCGAGTCGGCCACGGCAAAGAAGGTCGCGGAGAACAAGGAGCTCGCCGATATCGTCTCGGCGCTCGGCTGCGGGCTCGGTCGCGACTGCGATCCCGGATCGCTGCGCTATGGCCGCATCATCCTGCTCATGGACGCCGACTCGGACGGCCACCACATCGCGACGCTGCTGCTGACCTTCTTCTACCGCTACATGCGGCAACTCATCGACGCTGGCCGCATCTACGTCGCGCAGCCGCCGCTGTACCGCGTCGATATCGGCAAGGAGACGATCTGGGCCGCCGACGATCGGGAGCGCGACCGCGCGATCGCGAAGGCCAAGCGCCGCCGCGGCGAGAACGCCAAGGTCGTGATTACGCGCTTCAAGGGTCTGGGCGAGATGATGCCGAAGACGCTCTTCGAGACCACGCTCGATCCGAAGACGCGGCGCCTGCTGCGGGTGACGGTGCCGACCGAGGCGCAGATCGAGACCGAGAAGACGATGGCGGGGCTAATGGGCAAGGACGCCTCGATCCGCTTCGACTTCATCATGGAGAACGCCGCGGAGGCCGAAGACCTCGACCTCTGATCCAGCGGCACAGGGCTTCGCGGCTCCGACGCCGCGCGTGGGGGGAGCCATGTTCGAGGATCGGATCGCCAAGTCGTTCCAGAGCCGCCGTGGGCTGCTGCGCGGCGCCTTCCCGGCGGCCTACGAATTCCTGGTCGAGCTCGAGGAGCGCAAGCCGCCGGTGATCTGGCTCAACGCCGGCAAGTCCGCGCAGATCTACTGGCAGGACGCCTACCTCTGCACGGTCCACTTCGTCGGCATCGGCGAGGCGAACACCGGCATCCGTCTCGGCCCCGAGGGCGGCAAGCTGGTCGAGGGCACCGAGGATCGCAGCCACCTCTTCTTTGCCGGCGGCCTCGCCGACCTGGTCGACCGCCACGGCGGTGTACGCAACCGCTGGGCCACGCTGCGCGACGGCGGCGAGGTCGAGCTCCGCCACCCTGCCCCGGGGGTGTTCTTCCGCGACTTGATGGGCCTGCTGCAGACCACGGGCGCACGCGACCGGGCCGACCGGCTGGCGGCCGAGCTGGAGAGCGAACTGGCGGCGAGCGAGCAGGCTGCGGCGCCATCGTCGCGCAGCTCGAGCACGTCGATGGCCGCTGCGATGCCGAGTTCTCGGCCCTCGAGCGAGTTTCCGGCTGCGGCGCCGGCGAGCGAGCGGACTGCGGACGTTGTCGCGCCCGCCTCCCGGACCACCCGACCCTCGAGCCAGATCGCGGCGGCGGCGGTGGCGGCGGCCGAGCGAGACGCCGCGAAGGCCTCGGCGGCGGCCGCCGGCCTGGCTCCGGCGGCGGAGGCTGTGCCCGAACCGGCGGCGCGTGCCACACCGCCGAGCCGCCAGACCGACCCGGTGCGCAAGCTGCGGCCGACCGATACCCATCGCTTGATCGGCTTCGAGCACTTGGTCGACGCCTACGTGGCGGTGGCGGCACACCCGGATCCGGCCGACCCGCGCCATCAGGCCGCGCGCCGTCGCCTCGACGCGCTCGAGCGGGTCTTCCTCTGCCGGCTGCCGCATCTCGACGAGATCCGCGGCCCCCGCACCGCCGACCGGGCGCAGGTCATCGCGCTCTGCTGGCGCTGCCTGGACCTGGCCACCCGCATCGAGTCGCCCTTCCTGGCGCCGCCGCGCGAAGCCGACGACACCATGCTCGGCGACCTCTGGGAAGATCACGGCGAAGCCCTCGGCACCCCCATCGAGGCGCTGCGCAAGGCGTGCCGGGAGACGGTGAAGTCCGCGCTGTGCAGCCTCTTCCCCGGCATCGAGGAGACGGTCGTGAGCGAAGCCGACCTCGAGGCCGCCAGCTAGAGACGCGATCAAAAAATCGCCAAGGGCGATTTTTTTGGGCGCGACTCGAGGAGGGGGATGGTTCGCGAGAACCGCGCTTCTCGCGACCAGGGGGCGCCTAGCCCCCCAAACAACAGACGAGAGACTCGGCCAGAAAATGCGA
>JBEARB010000273.1:0-19188 GCA_041163625.1 Pseudomonadota bacterium
GAGGGGGATGGTTCGCGAGAACCGCGCTTCTCGCGACCAGGGGGCGCCTAGCCCCCCAAACAAAAGACGAGAGACTCGGCCAGAAAATGCGAAGCTGCATGTTCTGGTCGCGTCTCTAGCCGTTGCCTTCGTCGCTGTCAGGTTGTGATCCTCGGGCCCTCTTGGGCCCCAAGTCGACAAGCGAACCGTGCCGGGCTAGCTACGCGAAGGGCTAGCTGCGCGGCGGACCGCCCACGCCGGCCGGGCGACGACGTGGGCGGCGACGACGACGGGCGGCCGTGGCGGTGCCATCGCCGCTCTGCTGCTGCGTCGCCGCCTGACGCGGCTGCGCCGGGCGCGGCGCGTTCGAAGCCGGTCGGCCGCCGGAGCGGCCGCCGTGGCGCTCGGCGGCGCGACGCGATTGCAGCTGCGCCGGCGTGGCCGGGCGGGCGCTGCGATCGAGGGGCAGGTGGTAGGGGTGGTCTTCGACCAGCGGCAACCGCTCGCCGAGCTCGCGCTCGATCTGCAGCAAGAGCACCGTCTCTTCGGGCTCGCAGAAGGCGATGGCGTCGCCGCTGCGGCCGGCGCGGGCGGTGCGACCGACGCGGTGGACGAAGGTCTCGGGCTCGCCGGGGAGCTCGAAGTTCACGACGAGGTCGACGTCGTCGACGTCGATGCCGCGGGCGGCGATATCGGTCGCGACGAGCAAGCCGATGCTGCCGTCGACGAAGCCGTCGAGCGCGCGGCGCCGGGCGGCCTGCGATTTGTTGCCGTGGATCGCGGCGGCCTGCTGGCCGGCCTTCTGCAGCACCATCGCCAGGCGGTTGGCGCCGTGCTTGGTGCGCGTGAACACGATCGCGCGAAAGGCGGGGCGCTCGGCGAGCAGATGCAGCAGCAGGCGCGCCTTGTCGGCCTTCTGGACGGTGTAGAGCCGATGGGAGATCTGCGGCTCGTCGCCCAGGGGCGCCTCGACGTCGACGCGCACCGGGTCGCGCAGCATACCGGCGGCGAGCTTCACGATCGGCGCGGGCATCGTGGCCGAGAAGAGCAGGCTCTGGCGCTGCCGGGGCAGCATCGCGACGATGCGGCGGATGGGCTGGATGAAGCCCATGTCGAGCATCCGGTCGGCCTCGTCGAGCACCACCGTCTCGACCGAGCCGAGCGCGAGCAGGCCCTGGTCGGCCAAATCGAGCAAGCGACCGGGCGTGGCGACGAGCACATCGACGCCGGCACGCAGCGCCGAGACCTGCGGGCCTTGCTTGACGCCGCCGAAGATCACCGCGCTGCGCAGACCGAACGGCCGGGCGAAGAGCTGCACCGTCGCTTCGATCTGCGCCGCGAGCTCGCGCGTCGGGGCCAGGAAGAGCGCACGGACCGGGCGCCGGCCGGACGGAGTGGTCGCCGCGAGGCGCTCGACGGTCGGCAAGGTGAAGGCCGCCGTCTTGCCGCTGCCGGTCTGGGCGCAACCGAGCAGGTCACGGCCTTCGAGGACGTGCGGGATCGCGCGGGCCTGAATCGGGGTGGGCGATTCGAAGCCAGCCGCGCGGACGGCGGCCAGCAGGGGCTCGGAGAAGCCGAGCGATGCGAAAGAAGACACGAGAGGTTCCGGGGTACGAGCGAGATCCCCGTGGGCGACAATGAGGCCGCGCGGGGCGGCGGAAGCTAGCAGCCGCGGGCGTCCTATGAAAGGGCCGCAGCCCCGTGAACTTCGCTGCCCCTGCGCGGGGGCGCCGCACCCACGCCGCCCACGTCGACTCCGCGCCGCCAGCCGGGCAGCCAACGCGCGGCGTCGGCGAGCTCGGCGGCGGCGACTTCGCGCACGCGGCCGGTGGTCACCGCCTCGAGGACGATGCGATCGGGTCGCGGCGCGCGCGTGCCGTCCACGTCGCGCGAGCGCAGCGCGCCGCGCACCACGAAATGACGTTCGCCGTCGCGCGGCATCAGCGCGGTCCACTTGGCGCCGCGTGCGAAGAGCAACAACACATTGGACATGGCCCGTCTCCTCGGCCCCGGAAGGGCCAGCACCCGTCGAACACTGGATGCAGCCGAGGCGTTCGCGATGCGCCGTTGCCTCGCGCCGGGCGTCGTTGCACCCTTCTGTGCGCCACCGCGAGAGGAGCCCGCATGAGCATCGCACCCCCCACGGCCCAGCCCGTCGCAGCCCGCGCCCACGTCGGCCACAGCCGCCCGCGCCCCGACGCCGACGCCAAGGTCCGCGGCAGCGCCCGCTACGTCGACGACCTGCCCTTCGACGGCCTGCACGGCGTCACCATCCGCACGCCGATCGCCCGCGGCCGCGTCACCGGCCTGCGTTTCGGTGACCTCTCCGACCTCGGCGCCGATTGGGCCGAGTTCGCCGTCGTCACCGCGCAGGACATCCCGCGCCGGTCGAGCAAGGACGGCATCGACCCGAACCTGGTCGCGATGATCGAGCGCGATCAGCCCTTCCTGGTCCGCGACCATTTCGAGCATCCGCACGAGGCGGTGGCGTTGATCGCGCACCCGAGCCTGGAGCTGGTGCGCGCGGCGGCGAGCCGCGTCGAGGTCGTCGTGCAGGCGCTGCCGAGCCGCCCGGACTACCGCGAAGCCGGCGAAGACGCGGTCTTCAAGCACATCACCGTCCGCAAGGGTGCCGGCGAAGACGCCGCCGCCTTCGAGGCCGAGTTGGCGGCCTGCCCGGTGGTGGTGCGCGGCGTCTACGAGACCCAGGCGCAGGAGCAGTGCTACATCGAGCCGCAGGGCATGATCGCGCGGGTGGTCTGCGATCCGGCCGATATGCCGAGCGCCGAGCGGCCGAGCGTGCCGACCTGGCCGACGCGCCCCTTCCGCGTCGAGGTCGAGGGCTCGCTGCAATGCCCCTACTACGTCCACAAGGCGCTGACCTCGCTGTTCGGCCTGCCCGACGAGGGCGTGCGCGTGGCGGCGGCGCTGGCGGGCGGCGGCTTCGGCGGCAAGGAAGACTACCCCTCGGTCATCGCCGGCCACGCGGCGCTGCTGGCGCTCAAGACGCGGCGGCCGGTGAAGATGATCTACGACCGCGCCGAGGACATGGTCTCGACGACCAAGCGGCACCCGAGCCAGAGCCGCATCGTGACGGGCCACGACGCCGACGGTCGGCTGCGCTGCGCCGCCATCGACTGCCGGATGGACGGCGGCGCCTACGTCACGCTGACGCCGGTGGTGCTCTCGCGCGGCGTGATCCACGCGGTCGGTCCCTACCGCGTCGACCACGTCCGCGTCGACGGCCGCGCCATCTACAGCAACACGCCACCGCACGGCGCCTTCCGCGGTTTCGGCGCGCCGCAGACGATCTTCGCCTTCGAGCGCCACATGGACCGCGTCGCCGCCGAGCTGGGCCTCGATCCCGCCGAGCTGCGCCGACGCAACCTGGTGCAGCGTGGCGAGTCGTTGGCGGTCAGCCAGACCATCGAGGAGCCGATCGCGCTGCACGATTGGATGGACGAAGCGCTCGGCGCCTTCGATTGGGCCGGCCGCCGCGCGCGCGTCGAGGCCTTCAACGCCGATGCCGCCGGCAAGGGCGACCCCCGCCGACGCGGCGTCGGCCTCGCCACCTTCATGCACGGCGCGGGCTTCACCGGCTCGGGCGAGGACATGATGGCGTCCAAGGCGCAGGTGCGCGCGACGGCCAGCGGCGGGTTGGAGGTCTGCACCTCGCAGACCGAGATCGGCCAGGGCAGCATCGCGGTGTTCACGCAGATCGCCGCCGATACCGCGGGCCTCGGGCTCGCGGACGTCGCCGTCGCCGCGCCCGACACCGACCACGTGCCGAATTCCGGGCCGACCGTGGCCTCGCGCACCAGCATGGTCGTCGGGCACCTGGTCGCCCGCGCCACCGAGGACCTGATCGGCCGAATGGAGGCGGCGGGGCTGCTCGGCGAGGCCGACGTGCGCGCAGTCGGCGCGGACCTCGGCGAAGACGTCGTGGTCGGCGAGCGGCCGAGCGCGATGGTGCAGGGTCGCGGCTGGCGCTACCGCCCCGATGCGCTGCGGCGCGCGTTGGCGGCGGCGGCGGCGAGCGGTGATCCGGCGGTCGGCGAAGGCTGGTCGCAATACCAGCGCCCGCCCGGCGGCGCGTGGGACGATACGGTCTACAAGGGCGTCGCCTACGGCACCTACGCCTGGGCCACCTACCTCTGCGAGGTCGAGGTCGACGGGCTGACCGGCGAGGTGCGGGTCCTCGACTTCCTGGCGAGCCAGGAGATCGGCCGCGTGCTGAACCCGCTGCTCGCGCACGGCCAGATCGAGGGCGGCGTGGTGCAGGCGCTCGGCTGGGCGCTGCTCGAGGATTGCGTCTGGAAGGACGGCCACATGGTCAACGGCAACATGACGAACTACGTCGTGCCGACCGCCGCGGACGTGCCGCCGATCCAGGTCCGCTTCCAGGAGAGCCCCTACGCCTACGGTCCCTGGGGCGCCAAGGGCATCGGCGAGCTGCCGATGGACGGGCCGGCGCCGGCGGTGCTCAACGCCATCGCCCACGCCACCGGGATCGATCTCTGCGCGCTGCCGGCCTCGCCGGAGCGCATCGTCGCCGCGCAGGTCGCGGCCGAGGAGGCACGCTGATGCCGCACGACCACCTGCCCGGGCCGCGATTGGCGGTCCGATTCCGCGTCAACGGCGAAGAGCGGACGGTGCGCGTCGCGCCGATGCGTCGGCTGCTCGACGTGCTGCGCGAAGATCTGCGGCTGACCGGCACCAAAGAAGGCTGCGGCGAGGGCGAGTGCGGCGCTTGCACGGTGCTGCTCGACGGCGACCCGGTCTGCGCTTGCCTGGTCGCGGCGGTGCAGTGCGAGGGGCGGGAGATCCGCACCGTCGAAGGGCTGGCCGAGCACGGCGTGCTGCATCCGGTGCAGGAGGCGTTCCTGCAACACGGCGGCGCGCAATGCGGCATCTGCACGCCCGGCATGGTCGTCACCGCCGCGTGGCTCGCCGACAAGGGCCTGCCGCCCGGCGGCATCCGCGAGGGCATCGCCGGCAACATCTGCCGCTGCACCGGCTACGGCGCCATCGTCGACAGCGTCGAGGACGCGATCGTGCGCTGCCAGCGCAAGGCCGGCGGCTGCGCGCCCACCCACGACGAGGGAGGTGCGGCATGAGCGCGACCCCGGCCCCGGCCCGCTCGCAGCTCGACGCGCGCCGGCCGACCACCCTCGAGCAAGCGCTCGTCACGCTGGCCGAGCCCGGCGCGCCCTGGCGCCCGCTCGCCGGCGGCACCGACCTGCTCGTCGAGGCGCAGCACGGCCGCCTGCAAGCGACGCGCTTCCTCGACCTCTCGGGCCTGCAAGGCACGCTCGGCGGGCTGCGCTGGCACAGCGACGGCACGCTGGAGATCGGCGCGCTCTGCACCTACCTGCAGCTGCAACGCGACGCGCGTGCGCAGGCCGAATTGCCGGCGCTCTGCGCGATGGCGCGGCTGGTCGGCGCGGCGCAGATTCAAGCCCGCGGCACGCTGGCCGGCAACGTCGAGAACGGCTCGCCTGCCGCCGACGTCGCGCCGGTGCTGCTCGCGCTCGACGCCCGCGTGCGCCTGCAATCGGCCGCCCGCGGCGTGCGCGAGGTCGCGCTCGACGACTATTGGACCGGCTACCGCCAGACGGTGCGCGAGGCGGACGAGCTGATCGTGGCGCTGCTGGTGCCGCCGCAGCCCGGCGGCGCCGCCGCGCAATGGACGCGCAAGGTCGGCACTCGCGCCTGGCAGGCGATCACCAAGGTCGGCTTGGCCGCGCGGATCGAATGGTCCGAGGGCCGCATCGCGGCGGCGCGGCTGGTGGCGATCTCGATGGCGGCGACGCCGTGCCGGGTGCCGGCGATCGAGGCGGCGCTGGTCGGCTGCAGCGGCGACGAGCCCGATCTCGCCGCGCGCGTGGCACAGGCGCAGGCCGCGGCGCTGCGGCCGCTCGACGACGTGCGCTCCACCGCCGCCTACCGCGCCATCGTCTTCGGCCGCCTGGTGCTGCAAGCCGTCGCCGAGACGCGGCCAGGTGGCGCGAGTTGACGATGGATCCCGAATCGCGGGCCCTGCGCGCGCGCCTGCCCCGGCTGGTCGCGGACGCGCCCGCCGTGCTCGTCACCGTGCTCGACGCGCGCGGCTCGGTGCCCCGTTCGGCCGGCGCCGAGATGTTGGTCCGCGACGGCCGCCTGGTCGCCGGCACCATCGGCGGCGGTCACCTCGAACAGCGCGCGCTCGACATCGCCGCCGAGGTGCAGGCCAGCGGCGTGCCGCGCGAGGAGCCCTTCGCGCTCGGCCCGGAGCTGGCGCAATGCTGCGGTGGCGCGCTGACGCTCGGCTTCCGACCGGTCGACGCGACGCTCGCCGCCACGCTCGCCGAGGGGCTGCCCGAGGGCCGTACGGTCGTCGTCTTCGGCGCTGGCCACGTCGCGCGGGCGCTGGCGCGGGCGCTCTCGCCGCTGCCCTGGCGCGTCGTCGTCGTCGACGGCCGCCCCGAGTTCGCCGATCCCGCCGCCTTCCCCGCCGAGGTCGAGGTCGTCTGCCGCGAGCCGGCGGCGCTGCTGCGCGCGTGGGGTTGGCCCGCCGCCGGCGCCGGCATCGACGAGACCGCGCCGGCGACGCCAGCCATCGCGCGCACCTCGGCGCTGGTGATGACGCACGACCACGCGCTCGACCGCGCGCTCTGCTGGGCGCTGCTGGCGATTCGCGACGCGCTCGGTCGACCGCTCGATTTCGTCGGCCTGATCGGCAGCAAGACCAAGATCGCCGGCACTCACCGGCAGCTGCGCGACCGCCTGGACGACGCCACCCTCGAACGCCTGGTGGCGCCGATCGGCCTGCGCCTCGCGGACGGGCGCCTGCTCGGCGGCAAGCTGCCGGGCGAGATCGCCGTCTCGGTGGCGGCGCAGCTGGTCGCGCGGGCGCAAGACGCCGACGCCGACGCCGACGCATGACGCGCGCCGAGCCCATCGCCGCCGCCTGCGGCGTGCTGGTCGCCGGCGGTCACGGTCGCCGCGCCGGCGGTCCGAAGGCGCTGAAGCGGCTGGATGGCGCGCTGCTCTGGCGCGTGCATGCCGAAGCGCTGCACGCGGCCGGCTGCGCGCGCGTCGTCGCCGTGCTGCACCCCGCCGCGATGCCGGACGCCGCCGCCACGGACCCGCCGACGCCGTGGCTGCGCTGCGTCGGCGCCGACCCCGACGCGCCGATGTTCGCGAGCCTGCAGCGCGGTCTCGCCACGTTGGCGGCGGACGAAGCGGCCGTCGTGCAGCTGGTCGACGCCGGCCTCGCGGCGCCCGCGACGGTGGCGGCGCTGCGGACCGGCGCCACCGAGGCGGCCGAGGTCTGGGTGGTACGGCCGCGCCACGGCGCGCGGACCGGGCATCCGCTCTGGCTGGCGCCGGCGGCGGTCGCGAGGCTCACGACGCTCGATGCGTCGTCGACGCGGCTGGACCATTGGCTCGCGGCGCTGCCGCCTGCGCGTCGGCTCGACGTCGCGGTCGAGGACGCCGGCGTGCTGGCCAACTTCAACGCCGACGGCATCGGCGCGGGCGAACCCTCCCCCTAGTCCCTCCGCGAACCCACGCATCCCGTGCGTCCGTGCCTAGTCTTTCGGTGCGGGACGCGGGAGGCCTCGGGCCGAAGCGGAGGGGGCGATGCGCAAGACGACGGTGGCGTGGCTGCTGTGTGCGGCCCTGTTGGGCTGCAGCGCGACGAACGAGGCAACGAGCGACGCGGCGGTGAGCGGCGATGGCGCGGGCGTGGACGCCGCGCTCGGCGATGGCGAAGGGGCCGACAGCGTCGGTCGATGGAACGCGAGCGTGGTCCGGCGGGTGTACAGGCCGGTGACGGGGTCGCGGCCGCCGAGCTCGCGGGCGATCTCGACGCGATGCAACGCCGCCATCACGGTCGTCTGCGCGGTGGCGGCGGTGAAGGGACGGACCAGCGTGCCGTCGACGAGGCTGCGGGCGGCGCGATGGAAGGCCGCGTCCTGCGGGTCCGAGAGCACCGCGAGCAGCGGAATCGCGACGCAGGCGCGCAGCGAGCGCAGCTGGCGAGCCAGATCCAAGCCGTCGAAGCGGGCCATGTCGGCCTGGAGCACGACCGCGTCGGGCTGCACGCGGCCGACACGCTCGACCAACGTGGCCGGGTCGCGCTCGACCACGACCTCGAGCTGCCGATCGCTCAGCGCGAAGACGAGCTGATTGGCGAGTGCGTCCGACCAAGCGCTGCAGGAACTCGGTCCACGCCGTCGTCCGCGCGCGGCCCTCGGGCGGCACCGCCGAGAGGAAGGCGTCGAGCTCGTCGGGCACCGAGTGCAAGTAGGCGCGGCGCAGGCGCTGCAGGGCGTCTTGCGCGCCGACGTCCAGAGCCGTGGTGGAGACGACGGCGCCATGTTGCTCGAGCAGATGCTCGGTCGCCTCGATGCCCTGCGCGCCGTGCTCCAAACCGACCCAATGCGCATTGACAGGGTCGCAGCCGGTTTGCACGTTGCGCGGCTGCGGGCGCGAGGTGCGCCCCCTGGAGGGACCAATCCCATGCGACTCATGACCCGGTGGGGTGTCGCGCTGACGCTGACGGCATTGGCCATCGGCTGCAGCGACGGCACGACCACCAACAACGGCGGCGGCGACACCGGCGGCGGCGAGGACGGCGTCGTGCTGTTCGACGGCGGCGGCACGGACACGACCGACACCGCCACCGCCACGGACGGCGGCGGCGACGCCGGCGACCCCGACACCTCGGGTGGCGACGACACCGTGACCCCGGCAGAGCCGGCGGCCGCGGGCGCGGCGCTCGTCTCGGGTGGCGGCGTCTCGGCCAGCACCAACTACACGCTGCTGCACACCATCGGCGCGCCCACCGCGGCGCTGCCCGCTTCGATCTCCCAGAACTACCGCCTGCAGGGCGGACTCGTCGGCATCATCGGAGGCCCCCAGTGAAGTTCCGCAAGCTCTTCGGCGCGCTCGCAGCCGCCGCTCTCCTGGTCGCGAGCCCGCTCGCCCACGCCGCCGTCCCCGGCACACTGACCCATCAGGGCCGGCTGCTCGACGCCGACGGCAAGCCGGTCGACGGCAAGCTCGAGATCACCTACGCGCTCTACGGCGCCGCCACCGGCGGTGAGGCGCTGTGGACCGAGACCGTCACGGTCGACTTCGTCAACGGCTTCTACGCCGCCCAGCTCGGCGCGACCAAGGCCTTCGGCGACGTGCTCGCCAACGCGCCGCTCTTCCTCGGCGTGAAGGTCGGCACCGACGCCGAGATGGCGCCGCGCACCGAGCTGACCAGCGTCCCGTTCGCGCTCGTCGCGGGCGACGCCGTCGGCAATATCCACCCCGCCTCGGTCTCGGTCGCCGGTGCCACCGTCATCGATGCCAGCGGCAAGTGGGTCGGCGACGTCGCCGGCCTCAAGGGTGACCAAGGCGACAAGGGCGACAAGGGCGACAAGGGCGACAAGGGCGATGCCGGCTTCTCCGTCACCGCCGCCGACCTGCCCGCCGGCGCCACCTGCACCACGGGTGGCATCGCGGTCCAGGCGGCCGACGGTCTGCACGTGGTCTGCAACGGCACCCTCGGCAAGGACGGCACCAGCGTCGTCGGCATGTCCGAGCCCGTCGGCAACAACTGCGCCAACGGTGGCATCAAGCTCACCCTCGGCGAGCAGGTGCAGTACGTCTGCAACGGCATCGACGGCGCGAAGGGCGACAAGGGCGACACCGGCGACGCAGGTCCCAAGGGCGACAAGGGCGACAAGGGCGACAAGGGCGACAAGGGCGACAAGGGCGACGACGGCGCGAGCGTCAGCGCCGTCTCCCTCTCGGCCGGCGCCTCCTGCACCGCCGGCGGCGTCCTCTACACCTCGGCCGACGGCCAGCACGCGGTCTGCAACGGCGTCGACGGCGTCCAGGGTGAAAAGGGCGACAAGGGCGACAAGGGCGACCCGGGTCCCAAGGGCGACTCCGGAGCCAAGGGCGACACCGGCGACAAGGGCGACAAGGGTGACACCGGCGCCAAGGGCGATACCGGTGCCAAGGGCGACAAGGGCGATGCGGGTCCGGCCGGCGCGACGGGCATCGTGACCACCCTGGCCTTCTCCGGGTTCGCGGGCACCTCGATCGACGCTAGCTCGAACAGCTACGTCTTCGTCGGTCCGACGGTGACGGCCACGATCAAGACCGGTCAGCGCGTCACCGGTGCGGCCGAGGCGCCGCTGGGGCTCGGGACCGGTGCGGCCACCGGCCAGTTCCGCTACGGCCTGTGCTACCAGCCCAACGCGGGCGGCACGATCACCAACTTCGTCGGCGGAGGCTACTCGATCGGCCAGATCAGCACGCAGCGCATGGCGTGGCCGGCGACGGCGTCGGTCACGCCGAGCGCTGGCACCTACAAGTTCGGCTTCTGCGTGTTGAACTCGCACAGCGCGCCGATCACCAACAACGACTACGTCAACGGTTGGCTGATGGTGACCAACTAGCGTGCGTGGTTCGCTCCCGATCGCCGCGGCCATCTTGGCCGGATTCGCCCTGGTGGCCGCGGCGCTCTACTTCCGCCCTGCCGCGCCGGTCGTGACGACCGGTGCGGCTGTGGCGGCGGCGGTGCCAGGCCGCCCGGCCACGGGGTCCGCATCCGCTGTGGCCGCGCCGGCGGATCCCGCGGCGAAGCCTGCCGCGCCGCCCCCCGACGCCTCGGCCCTGCAGGCTCGCGCGATCGCAGCGCTCGCGCCCGCTCGCGCCCAATGGCTCGAGACCTGCTGGGCGAAGCTGACGGCGGGCCAGACCGACCCACCGCGCAGTCGATTTCGCCTCTCGCTGCAATTCGACGCGGAGGGCCACGAGGTCGGCCGCGGCTTCATCTCACCGCGTGAAGGCACCAACCCTGCGGTCGACGCGTGCATCAACGCGCTGCCGGTGGAGCCGCTCCGACTGGCCGCGACCGGCGCGCCGTTCCGACTCGAACTCGACCTGCAAGTCCCGTAGCTCCTTGGCGGTCCGCGCCGCACGGCTTGCAGTCTACGAGCCCATTCGTATCCTCTAGTGCCATCTCAGTCCGCGCCGCCCTCTGCGTGCGCTCGGGAATCGACCATGACGCTTCGCCGCCCCATTCCGCACGGACCCTTCGACAGCGCCGACGGCGCCGAGCCGCCCAAGCGCCCCGCCGGGCGGGTCAGCCTCGGTCGGTTGGACGCGAACGCGCGCGCCGAGATCGAAGCGCGCCGGCAAGAGCTCGAGGCCCAGATGCAGGCCGAGCTCGACCTGCTCGCCAAGGGTGAGCGCGAGGCGCTCGGTCTGACCGACCACAAGCCCTTCGAGGACCCGGATCGCGGCGCGTTCAGCAAGGCCGAGCGCCCGACGATCACCATCCTCACCGGCGGCCTGACGATCTCGCACGACCTGCTGATCTCGGCCGGTCTGCGCGGCATCGGCTACCGGGTCAAGCCGCTCGATCCGCCCGATCTGGCCGCCCTGCGCGTCGGCAAGGAGTTCGGCAACCGCGGCCAGTGCAACCCGACCTGGTTCACCGTCGGCAACCTGGTCAAGTTCGCCCTGCACCTGCGCGACGTCGAGGGCATCCCGACCGAGGAGATCGAGAAGAACTACGTGTTCCTCACCGCCGACGCCTGCGGCCCGTGCCGCTTCGGCTCCTACAAGACCGAGTACCGCAAGGCGCTCGCCGACGCGGGCTTCCCGAACTTTCGCGTCATGGTCTTCCAGCAGAAGGGCGGCCTGAACCAGGAGGCCGGCGGCGACGAGGCGACCCCGGGCCTGGAGATGAACCCGGCGTTCTTCCTCCGCATCCTGCTCGGTATCGTGGTCGGCGACGTGATCAACGCGCTCTCGTACCGCATCCGCCCCTACGAGACCGACAAGGGCGCGACCGACCGCGCGCTGACCGCCGCTCGCGCGCGCCTGATCCAGACCTTCGAGACGCCCGGCGCGCTCAAGCGCCTGCCGCTCGACATCCTCGCCATCCGCCGCTCGTTCGGCGCGATCCCGGTCGACCGCTCGGTGCTCAAGCCCAAGGTCGCGATCATCGGCGAGTTCTGGGCGATGACGACCGAGGGCGACGGCAACTACCGCATGCCCCAATTCCTCGAGTCCGAGGGCGCCGAGGTCGAGGTGCAGCTCGTCACCGCGTGGCTGCTCTACAACCTGTGGGAAGTGCGCTGGGATTCGGCCCGTCGCCTGCAGCTCGACGGCGTCGACGGTGGCCGCTGGGGCCTGGACGGCGTCGACGGCCGCACCCGCGTCCTCGCCATGCGCGCCGCCGACAAGGTGATGCGCGTGGTCTTCCACACCTTCGCGCACGCGCTCGGCCTGCACGGCTACCACCTGCCGGACATGGACGAGGTCGCCGACGTCGCCGCGCAGCTCTACCACCTCGAGAGCCGCGGCGGTGAGGGCCATATGGAGGTCGCCAAGCTGATCCTCCACACGGTCCACAAGAAGGCGACGATGACGCTCTCGGTGAAGCCCTTCGGCTGCATGCCGAGCTCGGCCGTCAGCGACGGCGTGCAGGCCAAGGTCCTCGCCGACCACCCCGAGGCGCTCTACCTGCCCATCGAGACCACTGGCGACGGCGAGGTCAACGTCAAGAGCCGCGTGCAGATGGCGCTCGGCCGCGCCCGCGAGGTCGCCAAGGCCGAGCTCGAGAAGCGCGCCGCCGAGCGCGGCGTCAGCGATTGGAAGGCGGCGCTCGGCAAGCGTTGGGGTGCCAAGCACGCGCTGTACTGGCCGAAGTACGGGGTGGCGGGGTCGACGACGGCTTCGTTGCTGTAGCGTTCGCTGCGATCGCGCCGCTCAGCGATCCAAGAACCCCTTCCCAGCCAGAATCTTCGGCACGCACGCCTGCACCCGCCGCTCGCGCGTGGCGGCCTGCTTGCCGCCACCGACCTGCAGGATATGGCTGCGTTGGCGGCCAGGGGTCAGCGCGTCCCACGCGGCCTGCAGGTCGGGATCGGCGTCGAGCGCGGCCTGCAACTCGTCGGGCATCGGCTCGCGCTCGCGCGGGGTGTCGACGCGGACACCGGCGCGATAATCGGCGACGGCCCGGCCGATGTAGTCGGCGACCTGCGCGCGGCGCTCGGCGACCTCGTCAGGCGCGCGGAAGCGGATGATGCGCGCGGCATGGCTGGCGGGACCGGGCTTCTCGAGGATGCCGTCGGGATCGGCGAGCGCGGCGCCGTGCAGCAACGAGAGCCGGAAATCGTCGTTGAACGAGCCGATCATCATCACGTTCTGGCCGTCGATCGTGTAAGTCGGCGAACCCCATTTCATCGTCTCTTCCAGCTCGGTCGCGCGCAGCAAGGCGCGCAGCTCGACCAGGCCGGGGCCCCAGCGGTGCACCTTGCAGTCGGGCGTGTCGAAGCGGTCGCAGCGGCCGCAGCCGATGGCGAGGTAGGAATCGACGCTCTCGTTGTTCATCGCGCGGGCGGGCATATCGGTCATCGAACCTTCTCCTCTCGGGTACGGGCGCGCTCGGCGTAGTGCTTGCCGCGCGCGAGGATGCGGACGCCGTCGCTGACCCAGGCGAGGTTGGGGTCGCCGTCGGTCTCGCTGACGACGTCGTCGGCGTAGGCGATGGCGTCGGCCAAGGCGGCATCGGGGCGACTCGGGTCGACGAGGAAGTCGTGGTGCCAGCCCGCGCCGTCGCCGCTGGTGCACAGGACGCGGAGCACGCCCGGCGCGAGCGGCGCGATGGCCCGCAGGCGCGCGATGATCCGGAGCTCGTGCATCGCCGCGCGAAGCGTCTCGGTCTGCAGAGCGCGCGCGGACTCGAGATGCTCGGCGCAGAACCAGCCCTCGTGCGGCGGATGACCGACGAAGAGCGGATGTTCGGCGCGCCGGTACCAGTCGGCGTCCCGCGGATCACGAGCGAACGAGACGAGCGCGCCGCCCTCGGGAAGCTCGAAACGCTCGTCGCAGAGCTCGCAACAGGGCGGCCGCATGAGGCGAGGATGCCGGCCTTGTCGCGGCATTGGAAGGCAGCAGACTCGACATCGGACCGCAGAACGATTGGAATGGCAGGCGTGATGTTCTGGAGGCGAGCGGTTGAGCAGCGGCGGCACCCGTAGGAAGGCACGCGGAACCCTGCTCGGCCAGACATTGGCCGAGCGCTTCCGGCTCGACGATTGCCTCGGCGCCGGCTCGGCGGGCGAGGTCTACAGCGCGCTCGAGCTGCAGACCGGTGCCAAGGTGGCGGTCAAGACGCTGCTGCACGAGGGCGACGACGCCATCGAGTGGGTGCGGCGCTTCCGCCGCGAGGCGCGCGTCCTCGGCCAGCTCGATCACCCGAACAACGTGCGGATGATCGACTTCGGCCATACCTCCGAGGGGCTGGTCTACATCGTGATGGAGTACCTCGACGGCCACGACCTCTTCCGCGAGCTGCGCCGGCGGGGCCGCTTCTCGCTCCAGGGCGCGGTCGAGATCTGCGTGCAGGTCCTCGGCGGCCTGCACGACGCGCACAGCAAGGGCATCGTCCACCGCGACCTGAAGCCCTCGAATATCTTCCTGCTCGACCCGACCAGCCACGCGCCCGAAGCCAAGGTCATCGACTACGGCCTGGCCAAACCCGACGTCGCGGTCACCGTCGAGTCACTGACCCGCGAAGGCGCCCTGGTCGGCACGCCGCAGTACATGGCGCCCGAGCAATGCTTGGGCAAACCGCTGACGCCGGCGGCCGACCTCTACGCGGTGGGTGTGATCTTCTACGAGATGCTGGTCGGCCGGCCGCCCTTCGAGTCGAAGAACCCGATGGATCTGCTGACGGCGCACCTCTACAAGAAGCTGCCGAATATCGCCGAGGCACGCCCGGACCTCGCCGACACCGAGGGCCTGGGCGAGGTGGTCGGCGCGCTGATGGCCAAGCGCGCCGAAGATCGCCCGCCGACCGCGCTCGCTTGCATCATGCTCCTCGAAGGGCTGCTGCGCGGTTAAGGCGCCGTCGCCGCCCAGCACGAGTCGACTGCGCTCGGCATCCCCGCGATGTTCGACGACGACGAGCCTCCGCTCGACGTCTCGGACCTGGTCCACGACGACACGCCGCCCGAGCCGAAGACTGGCCCCGGAAGCCTGGACCTCGCCGAGATGGGCGCGGCGCTCGTCGTCGACCGTCCGATCCCGGGCCAGCCGCTGCCCGCGCCGCCACCGCCGCCGCCGTCTTCGCGGCCGTCGAGACCCTCGCTGCAGCGCCCGCCGACGCCGCCCGCGACGCCGGCACCGAGCGCGCCGCCTTCATCGCCACCGAACACGCCCCCTCCGCGCCGGCCGACGCCGCTGCCGCGCCCGCCGGGCTCGATGCCGCGCGCGCCGACGCCATCGGGCACCTTCGGGCCGCCCTCGAGCAGCGGCCGACGTATGCCGCGCGGGCGAGTGGCCGTCGCCGCCGTCACCACGCGCGTCGCGATCGAGGTGCAGCTGCAGGGCGGCGACGCCGAGGCGGTCACCCTCCGCGCGTCGTTGGTCACCGCTGCGGGGCTGCCGCCGCTGACGTTGCCGATGCAACAGGACGGGCTGCGCGTCCACGGACACGCCGAGTTGGCGCGGCCGACGAGCGAAGGCATCGAGCTGCGCCTGCAACTCGAAGGCGCCGCCGGGGTGCAGTGGAACGTGGAAGTGACGTCGAACCGCCGCAGCCTGCACGTGGTCGGTCGCGCGGAAGGACGCATCACGGACCGCTCGAGCCGGAGCAAGCTCACGCTCGGCGGCTGAGTCGGGCGGAGCCGGGCTCCTTCAGCGGCGCGGCGCCTCGACGTGCGCGACGTCCTTGAACTTCTTCCAATCGCCGCCCCAGATCAGGCCCTGCGCGCGCGCGGCGAGGCCGAGATCCTTCCAGAACTGGAACTCGGTGTTGGCGGCGGGCCCGCCCCAGGCATAGCGGCGGTCGACGATATCGGCGCCCAGGCCGAGCAGATGCGCGCTGTTCATCGTCTTGGAATAGCCCAGGCGCACCTTCTCGGCCTGCTGCGCGCGCGTGCGCAGCCCCTCGGCGACCACCGGCTTCCAGCCCTTGCCGGCGAGCTCTTTGAGGATCGTGACGACCTTGGCGCGGAAGTTCGCCTCCAGGCCGTCGAGGTTGCGCATCGGCACGCTGACCTCGGTCGGGCTGTTGCCGGGCGAAGCGGTGGTCCGGTTGCCGGCCTGTTTCTGCGCTTGTGGACGTGGTTTGCGGGGGCCGCCGCCGCGCAGGGCGCCGAAGGTCTGGTCGCCGGCGATGCCGTCGACGGTGATGCCGCGCTTCTGTTGGTACGCACGGACGGCGCGCTCGGTGGCGGGGCCGAAGTCGCCGTCGACTTTCAGCGGCGGCTGCGCGCCGTGCTCGTTCAGCAGGCGTTGTAGCTCGCTGACGCCACTCCCTTGGGATCCCTTGCGCAACAGCATCGTCGTCTCCTCGTGCGGCGACGGCTCAGTGGCCGCACTCGGTTTCCGGATCCAGGACCACGAGCTCGAGGGCTTCGGCAGCCTCGGTGCCCAGCAGCTGGGTCAGGCCGCCGGGCAGGCAGCGACCCGAGACCTTCTTGCCGCTCGCGGCGCGGATCTCGTAGGGCACGTCATCGAGCTCGACGCCGGTGATCTCGCATACGAGCTTGAAGCCACCCTCGAAGCGGCAACCGGTGGGCTCGGGCTTGGCGTCGCCGGCCTTCCCGCCACCGCCGAGGTCGCCGACGATGACGTTCGGGCTGCCCTCGATCATTTTGCCGCTGCCACCGCAATGGACGTCGACGTCGCCGAGCCGATGCGCCTTCCGACCGTTGATGTAGACGGCCGGTGCGCCGGTCTGCGCGACCCAGGTATTCGGACCACAGCACGCCGCGTGCACGCCCGGATCGCCGATGCGCAGCGCCGGCTTGTCGTTGACCAGCACGTCGGGCGAACCGGCGACGGCCGGACCGACGCAGGTGTGCGGGCACGCCGGGCAGCCGTGCGCGTCGGCAGGCACCATCGATTTGTCGCCGAGACGGCCTTGTTGCGGCATGGGAGCCTCCGCTGGCGCCGAGATCGCGACGCGCGGACGGACTGCTTAGCGCAACACTGCGCGGTCGTCCATGCGATTCGGCCGGGCTCGCGGACGCTCGGCGACACGATGCACCGCCCGCGCCGGATGACGCGGCGAGCGCACCGCCTAACCGCCGGGTTTCAGGTCACAGGCCTTGCCGCCCGGCGGCGTGAAGGCGCCATCGTCGTCGCCGTCGACCACGATCGGCGCCACCACCACCCGCGGCACCTTCGCCGCCTGCACCGGCTGCAGCCCCGCCGGCATCGGCTTTTTGCCGAAGGCGAGCACGACGACGTGGTGGTCCTTGCCCGGGGCGGCGAGCGGTACCTGCAGCGTCTGGTCGAGCTTGACCACGCCGTTCGGGTCGGTCGCCGATACCTCGAGCGCCGTGTCGCAGTCGACGAGCACGAGCACGCGGGTGACGTCGATCTCCGGCAGCGCCTCGATCCGCACCTGCACCGGCAGCTTGCCGTCGACCACGGCGCTCGCAGGGACGGTCTCGCCCGGGCCCTTGCCGGCGATGGCGACGCGTGCGAAAGCGCCGGCGCTGACCTGCACGGCGCCGGCTTTGACGGCGGCCGTCATCCAGCCGGGTTCGAAGGCGGAGAGGTCGTCCTTGGGGACGCGGAAGAAGGTGCGCGGCGCGCCGGGCGGGCCCCAGCCGTGGACGTCGGTGACGCCGAGCGGCGCGACGCGGTGGCCGGCGTTCCAGAAGCTCATCCAATCCTCGAACGTACCGGTGCGCTCGGGCTTGGCGGGGTCGAGGAAGATCGTGGTGTCGGTACCGTTGAGCAGCTCGACGGCCTCGAAATCCCAGGACCAGAGCGTGGCGTCCTGCGGCAGGCCGACCAGCGTCGGATCGTCGAGCGCCGGGGCGAGCTTCTCGCGGTCCCAGCCGATGACGCAGAGCCAGTTGCAGCCCTTGCGGGGGTGGTTCAGGGCGCGGAAGCCGGCGCCGCGCGCGGCCTCGGCGGCGTAGATCTGTGCCAGGTCCAGGCCGAACCACTTCACGGGCGCGCCGCGGCGATGCTTCGGATCGGGCACCACGTCGAACATGTTGGTGTGCTCGGGCAGCGTCGCGGTGACCTCTTCGCCGACCACGCCGCGGACCCAGGCGCCGACGCCCGACGCCTGCCGCGCCGGCTCGCTGTCGACGATGATCTCGTGCTCGGTGTGCACCACGATCTCCAGCCCCTCCGCCGCCGCGCTCTGGTAGCGATCGGGCAGCGGAACGCGGCTGTCCGGGCTCGGCTGGCTGTGTACGTGGCCGTCGAATGCCATCCAGCCGGCCGTGTCGAGCACGCGCGGCAGCACCGGCGCCACGGCCGTGGTCTTGCCGGGCGCGACGGTCACCTTCGCCGTCCACGGCCGGTGGTGGTAGCCGCGCGTCACGACGACCGTGTAGTCGCCGGGCGGCACCGGCACGCTCGCCTGGCCGCCGGTCGCGAACCAGAGGCCGGTCTCCTTGCCGTCGGCGTCGAGCAGTGTCAGCCGCGCCGGCACCGGCGTATCGTCGCCGTCGCGGACGTCGTGGCCGAGCGCGCCGGCCTCGCCGAGGGCGAGCTCGATGCTGCCGGCACCCTCGGCGGGCAGGTCGAGCGGCGTGCCGACGGCGCGACCCGGGGCGACGGCGCGGATGCGGAGGTCGCCGTCCTTGCCGAGCAGCGGGGCGCGGAAGGCGAAGCTGCCGTCTTCGCCAGCGCGGGCGGTGGCGAGCAGGGCGAAGCTGCCGTCATTACGGCGGCGCTCGAGTTCGAGGGTCGCGCCCGGCAACGGCAGCCCGCTCGGCTGCTCGCGGACCACGCCCTGCACGTCGCGGCCGGTCCAGGTCTTGTTGCCGATGCTGAGGCCTTCGAGGCTGGCGATGGCGTCGAGGCTGTCGCCGCGGCCGACGCCGACCCAGAAGCGCTGCAGGTCACTGTCGCCATCGGCGGAACCGGCGGGTCCGAGCTGCAGCGGGTCGCCGAGCTGATCGACCGGGATCAGCGCGTCGACGCCGGCAAAGTGGGCGGTGGCGAGGTTGTCGGCGTCGACCGCGATGACGACAGCTCCGTCTGCCGCGCTGCCGGCGACGAAGGGCAGGCCGGTTTGCAACTTCATCCCGCCGAGCGAGAGCGTGCTCGCGGACCAGATCTGCTGCACCACCGAATCGTCCATGAAGCTCGCCGCGCCGACGTGCAGCTCCTTGGCCGTATTCTCGGTGTTGATCGCGACCAAATCGACCTGCAAGGCCGCGCGTCCGGGCT
>JBEARB010000274.1:0-17762 GCA_041163625.1 Pseudomonadota bacterium
TCGAACGAGATGCCCCCGAACCACAAGATGAGCCCTGCCGCCGACTGGACGATGAGCTTGGTCTTGGCACCGACGCCGCGCAGGTCGTCCGCGACTCCAAGCCCGACGATGCACGCCAAGCCCGCGGCGAACGAGAGCAGCTTGTCGTCGCTGCTGTGCAGGAACGACGAGAGCTTGTTCGGCATCAAGTACATGCCGATCAGCGGGATGATGAACGCGGCGGTGATCGCCAGGCCGCCCAGGCGCGGGATGGAGCCGGCGTGAATCTTCCGCTCTCCGTCGGGCTCGTCGTACAGGCGCAGCGAGACGGCCAAACGCAGGACCGCCGGCGTCAGCAGCGCCGCGATTCCCAAGCTCAACAGAAACGCAATGGTATACGTCCGCAACGGCCCTTCTCCCCTGACTTCCCCAGTTGGTTGCCAGAGCGCAGGCGCGGGTTCTACAGAAAATTGCGGTACTGGGCCATAGGCGGCTACGACTTGATGATGCGCAGGGTCGGTTTCGGCCGTGGCGGGTCCGGTGGCGGCTCGGGCGCCGACGCCACAGACGATGCGTCGGCTTCCTGCTGCGCGGCATCGGCCGAGTCGCCGTGCTCGTCGGCCAGGTCGCCGCCTGCGTCGACTGCGCTGTGCACCACGCGCAGGAAGGGCGGCGCGCTCGCCCGGGCGGCTTCGTTCGCCGGCGCGGCCGGCGGCGGCACCGGCGCTGCCGGATACACGAAGAGGCCATCGCCCGTCTGCTCGAGCACGACGTCCGGTGGCAGCGCCGCCCGCAGCGCGGCGGGCAGCAGCGCCTCGACCTGGTCGGCAGGAATTCGCTCGGGCCACAGTAGGAGCCGTTGTTGCTCGGCGTCACTGATGGCGAAGACCGCGCTCCACGGTACCCAGCAGGGGAAGGGCCGTCCGCCGAAGCTCAGCGACGCGAACACGCCCTGATCGTCGAACTCGAAATCCGCGATATTGTAGCGGTACGAGTAGTTCAGCACGAGCCAGCCGCGGTCGCGCAGCCACGGCGGGACCCGCACGCTGTCGATGCGGGCGTCGAGATGCAACGCGGTCACGCCGAGCTCGAGGAGCTCGCCGAACACGCCGGCTTGGGATTTGGGGGATTCGTTGCTCATCCTTCGTCTTCCCAATCGAAACGGTAGTGGAAGCGCTCGCGTCCGAGCCGGCGGAAGCCCAGCGCGCGGTAGAGCAGCGCGGCCGGCGCGTTGCCCTGGTACGCCTCGAGATCGATGCCGCGCACGCCGGTGTCGCGGGCGCGCTCGAGCAACTCCACGACCATCAGGCGGCCCAGACCGTTCCGACGCCAGCGCTTGCCGACGTACAACTCTTCGATCCATAGCGAGCGACCCGCGAACTTGACCGAGAGCAACTCGTTGGCGACCAACACCCCGACCGCTTCTCCGGTCTCCCGCGCGCGGACCACCAGCACCGTGGCGCGCGGTTCCGCCAACAAGCCGTCGAAGACCTCGCGCAGCGCGCCCCGTTCGCCGACCGGGGCGCGCAGATCGCGCAGATCTTCGATGAACAACTCGATCACGGCGTCGGCGTCGTCCGGGCGCGCCGACTCCACGGCAAAGCGCGCCGGCACACTCTGCGACGGGTCCTGCTCGCGATGGGCCGACATGGGGCATTCCTCCAATCCAGGGGGGCGGGTCGTCACCGACGGCGGCTGGCTGCCAGGGCGCTTCCGTCCCAGAGCGTAGCGTGAATCGGGGGGGCGTGGCGAGCGTTGGAAGCATCGTGGTAGGCTCATGACCGCTTGGAGGAGTCCCGCATGAAGACGCTGAATCGCCGCCTCGCCCACCTGCTCCATCGCCGCGCCGCGGGGCTGCTCGCGGCTGCGGTCGGGCTCGCCTCCGTCGCGCTCGTGGCGACGAATGCCTCGGCGGCGGATCCGACGCCGCGCGTGAAGTCGCGCGCCGCGCCCCGCCCGCCCGAGAACGATCGGGGTGGGGCCGGCCCCAACGCAGGCAGCAAGGCCGGCGAACGGCCCGAGGGGCAAGAGCTCAAGGCGTTCCCCCAGGGCAGCCCGGCGTGGGTCGTGCGTCAGGCCTTCCGCTGCGCGCTCGAGCACAACGAGTCCAGCGGATTCGACTGCTACGCGGCGCTGAACGTCGAGACCAACCGCGACAACGAGAACGCTCGCGTCCACCTGCGCCGCTACCAGTGGTCGCATTTCCGCAAGTGGGCCGCGTCGTACCCGCTCCCGGGCAAGGAGTTCGTGCTCCTGCAGACGCGTCAGGTGCCGGCGAAGCTCGAGCCGCAGACCAGTGAGGTGAAGCTCTTCCTGTGGAGCCGCCACCGCGACAACCCGGCCCCGATCACGCTGCGTCGTGAGGGTGGCCGCTGGCTGATCTACTCGAACTCCCTGTAGTCCGAAGGGAATCCGTCGCGCTATCCGGCGCTAGCCCAAGCGGACCGCGCCGCGCCCGACGATGCGTTCGATGGCGCCGAGCAGATGCGGCGTGGGCGCCACGTTCAGCGCTGGCTTCGGGTCGACCGTGACGATGCCCTCGCCGGGTAGCACGATGTTCAGGCGGATTTGCGTCCGGCTCATCGGCGTCGCCGCCGCCGCGTTGCCGTTTCCGTTGCCGTTGGTCGGCGTCGCCGTCGGATCGCCTGCTTGCGCCGCCTCGTCTTCGTCCATCGTCACCGTTCGATCTGCCGGAGCCGGCGCTTCGGCCGCGGGCTCGCTGGACGCGAAGACGTCCTGCTGGATCGGGGTCGGGCCGCTGTCGGCCGAGGATTGCGCGTCGTTCGCGGCCTCGGTGCCGGGTTCCGGCGGAATCGGTAGGCCACGCTGGTGGCAGGCGCGCGCCTCGTCGGCCCAATCGCTGGCGCGCTCGAGCAGGCCCCGCAGCTGCGCCAGCGTGCGGTCGCGGCAGTGCTCGGCGCGCAGGTCGATACAGAGCCGGTCGGTCAGCGCGGCGATCGCCGCGTCGAGCGGCTCGACCTCGGCGATCATCAGCCGGTTCTGGGATTCGTCCTTGTGGTCGGCCGAGACGTCCATCGTGATGAGCAGCGGTTCGCCCAGGGCCAGGGTCGCGCGATGCGCCTCGATGGAGCGCTCGAACATCATCACCTCGGCCTGGCCGGAGAGATCTTCGAGCATCAAGAAGCCGATGCGGCTGCCACGTGCAGTGATGCGCTCGCGAAACGCCACGACCATGCAAGCGACCCGGATTTGCGCGCGACCACGCTGGCCCGTGTTGCGAATCGACGGATCGCGGGCAGCCGAAAGCGGACGGGTCGAGAGCCGGTAGAGCTTGTCCGCGTAGCGGTCGAGCGGGTGGCCGGTGACGTAGAAGCCCAGCGTCTCCTTCTCGTACTCGAGCACCTGGCGGAGCGTCCACGACTCGGTCGCGGTGCTGTAGGCGTCTTCGACCTTGAGACCACCGCTGCCGCCGCCGCTGCCGCCGAGCAAGTCGCCGAAGAGCGAGACCTGGCCTGTCTCGCGCTCGCGTTGCTCCTCGTTCGCTCGCTCGAGCGCCTTGGGCACGGTGGCCCAGAGGACCTCGCGGCTGACGCCGAATCCGTCGAGGGCGCCGCATTTCACGAGCTGCTCGAGCGCGCGGCGATTGAGCGTGCGCGCGCCGACGCGGCGGCAGAGGTCGAAGAGCGTCTCGAACGGACCATCGGCACGGGCGGCGAGCATGGCCTCGATGGCCGCCTCGCCGACGTTCTTGACGGCACCGAGGCCGAAGCGGATGGCGTCGTCGGCGACCGAGAACGACCATTGGCTCTTGTTGACGTCGGGCGGCAGCACCTCGATGCCGGCGCGCCGCGCCTCTTGGATGTACTGCACGACCTTGTCGGTGTCGGCGGAATCGGAGGTCAGCAGCGCGGCGAAGAACTGCGTCGGGTAGTGCGCCTTGAGCCACGCGGTCTGGTAGGTGATCAGGCCGTAGGCGGCGGAGTGCGATTTGTTGAAGCCGTAGTTGGCGAAGCTCTCCATCAGGTCGAAGACCTTGGTCGCCGTCTCGGCCTCGATGCCGCGCTCGTCCGCGCCCGCGGCGAAGATGGCGCGCTGCTTGTCCATCTCCTCCTTCTTCTTCTTGCCCATCGCGCGGCGCAGGATGTCGGCGCCGCCCAGTGAATAGCCCGCCATCTCGCGGGCGATCTGCATCACCTGCTCCTGGTAGACGATGACGCCGTAGGTCTCGCGGAGGATCGCCTCGATGCTCGGGTGCAGGACCTCGACCTCCTCCCGCTTGTGCTTGCGCTCGATGTAGCGCGTATGCATGTCCATGCCGAGCGGACCCGGCCGGTAGAGCGCGCCGGCGGCGATCAGGTCCTCGAACTCGGTCGGCTGCAGGTCCTGCATCATCCGCGTGAAGCCCGACGATTCGCACTGGAAGATGCCGGCCGTCTCGCCGCGGCTGATCACCGCGAAGGCGGCTTGGTCGTCGAGTGGGATACCGGCCAGATCGAGCGGATCGTCCGGACCGCGCGCGTCGTTCACCATCTCCACGCAATGCGTGATCATGGTGAGGTTCTTCAGGCCGAGGAAGTCGAACTTGACCAGGCCGGCCTTCTCGACTTCGTCTTTCGCGAACATCGTGACGTTTTCGTTGTTGATGCCGCGCGCCACCGGGACGTAGTGCCAGAGCGGCTCCTCCGAGATCACGATGCCGGCGGCGTGCATGCCGGTCTGACGGACCGCGCCTTCGAGCTGCGTCGCCGTCTCGATCAGGTTCTGCAGCTCGGGATCGCCGTCGGCCATCTCGTCGATGCGCGGCTCTTGTGCGCGTGCCTGATCCAGGCTCTTGAGCTTCGGATCTTCGGGCACCAACTTCGCGAGGTCGTTGACCTTGCCGAGCTCGACGCCGAGCACGCGGCCGCAGTCGCGGATCGCGCCCTTGGCCTTGAGCGTGCCGAACGTGACGATCTGCGCGACGTGGTCCTTGCCGTATTTGGCGCTGACGTAGTCGATGACCTCGCCGCGGCGCTTCACGCAGAAGTCGATGTCGAAGTCGGGCATCGACACGCGCTCGGGGTTCAGGAAGCGCTCGAAGAGCAGGTTGTACGGGATCGGATCGATGTCGGTGATGCGCATCGACCACGCGACCAGGCTACCGGCGCCCGAGCCGCGTCCGGGACCGACCGAGATGCCGTTCTCCTTCGCCCATTTGATGAAGTCCCAAACGATGAGGAAGTAGCCCGGGAAGCCCATCTCGTCGATGACGCCGATCTCGATCTCGAGGCGCTCGCGGTAATGCGCTTCGTCGAGCTCTCGACCGTGCTTGCGCGCTTCGGCCAGCCGTACCGCGAGGCCCTCACGCGCGACGTGACCGAAGTAACTCGGGATGTCGAAGCCTTCCGGGACCTTGTACTGCGGCAGGTAGTAGGTACCGAGGCCGAGCTCGAAGTCGACGCGGTCGGCGATCTCGAGCGTCGCGCCGCAGAGCGCCTCGAGTCCGAGCGCACCGAAGCGCGTTCGCATCTCGACGGCGCTGGCGAAGTTGTACTCGCGCGTCGGCAGCCAATCCGGATCGGGGCGCGCCTGGATGCCCAGACCGATGGCGACCAGCACCTCGTGGGCGCGGGCGTGCTCGGCACGGAGATAGTGTACGTCGTTGCTCGCGACGGCCTGCACGCCGACCGCGTCGGCGAGCTCCACCAACGCCGGAGCGAGCTGGCGATGCTCCCGCAGGCGCGTCAGCTGCACTTCGACCAGCGTGTTCTCGACGCCGAAGAGATCGACCAGTCGCCGCAGGTGCCGCTCGGCCTCGCGACGTTGCCCGCGCAGCATCGCGTTGGGGACCTCACCGGACAGGTTGCCCGTCAGCGCGAGCAAGCCCTCGGTCCTGCCCTCGAGGAACTCGTGCGAGATGCGGGCAGACGCGCCTTGCGGCGCATCGAGGTGCGCCCGGCTGACGATCTCGAGCAGGTTGCGGTAGCCGGTCGCGTTGGTCGCGAGCAGGTTGAGTTGATGCGTCCGCAGCACGTGCTCGCCCATCGGGCGGTTGGCGATCGACATCGCGGCGCCGAAGATCGGCTTGATCCCGTGCTTCTCGCAGGCACTCGCGAAGTGCACCGCGCCGTAGAGGTTGTCGTGGTCGGTGAGCGCGACCGCCGGAGCACCGTCGGCGGCGGCGGCGGCGACCAGATCGTCGACGCGGGTGCTCGCGTCGGCGATCGAGTATTGCGAGTGGACGTGGAGGTGGACGAACGGATCGTGCGGGACGCTCATCGTCCCTCCTCGGCCGCGAGGGCCGCTTTGGCGCGCTCCCAGAGCGCATCGAGCGTCGCCGCATCGGCCGGGCCGGCGTCGTCGTCACGCGAGCGCAGCGCGGCTTCGACGTGCGCGAAGCGGGCGGCGAAGCGGTCCAGCGTGCGGCGCAGAGCGCCTTCCGCGTCGACCTCGCAATGCCGCGCCACGCTCGTCGCCGCGAACAAGAGGTCGCCGAGCTCGTGCTCGATCGCGGCCCGATCGCCCGAGGCCACTGCCTCACGCAGCTCGCCGAGCTCCTCCTCGATCTTGTCGAGTGCGCCGCCGGCGTCGGGCCAGTCAAAACCGATCCGAGCGGCCTTGCCGCCGATGCGATCGGCGCGCAACAGGGCGGGCAGGGCGGCCGGCACGCCGCCGAGGGTGCTCTTGCCCTCTGCGCGCTTGAGCTGCTGCCAGCGTTCGACCACGGCGTCCGCGTCGGCGGCCACTTCGCCGGCGAAGACGTGCGGATGCCGGCGCACCATCTTGTCGGCGATGCCGCGCGCGACGTCTTCCACGTCGAAGAGCGCCATTTCCTCGGCGATCTGCGCCTGGAAGAAGACCTGCAGCAGCACGTCGCCGAGCTCCTCGCGATGCGCCGCCACGGCCTCGGGCGCCGCCTCGGCACGCTCACCGGCCTTGCAGTCCGCCAGCGCGCCGAGCCCGTCGATGGCCTCGAGCGCCTCGTAGGTCTCTTCGATCAGGTAGGGCTGCAGGCTGCGCAGGCTCTGCTCACGGTCCCAGGGGCAACCCGTCTCGCTGCGCAACGCGGCCATCACCGCGCGCAGCCGTGCGAGCCCGGCCTCGGGCAGCGCGTTCGGATCGTGCGCCGCGCCGCTCATGCTCAGCGCCCGGCGAAGTGCAGGCGGCCAGCGGGCTCGAGCGCGTGGAAATCACCACCGACCGGGACCCACGTGCCCATGTACGACATGTCGTGCGTGCCCTTGTTGTCGATACGGTACAGGTTGGCCTTCCAAGTGCGACCGACCGGCGCACCTTGCAAGCCGAACGCCGACCACGGGATGGCGGCCTCGACCGACCAACTCTTGTCCTCGCCCTCGGCGTTCACGCTGCCTTCGAGGTGCACCGCAGACTTCGCGTTGGCCTCCCACGCGGCAGCCTCTTTCCATGCCGGCTGGCGGTGACCGGTGAAGCGGGCGTCGAAGGTCCCGCCGTTCGGGGCGAACTGCAGCTCGTAGTAGGTGCCTCCACCGTCGTCGGGCGCCAGGAAGAGCTCGACGACGTCGCCCTCCCAGAGCGTGCTGTCGTGGTCGACGAAGCGGTTCTGGATATCGTCGTCGCGCGTCTCCCAGGCGACGTAGAGGTTCGTGTCGTCCCAGGCGATGCGTGCCGTGGTCTGCAATGTGTCGCGCAGCGGCTTGCCGTCGGGCTGCTGGAAGGCGCCGGTCGGGCGAACGTGCTTCCAGGCCTCGTCGTCGGTGCGGCCATCGATCGTCGGCGCCGCCGTGAGCTTCGGTGCTCGCAGCGTCGGCTGCGGGCCGCGCGCGCCACGGCTACCGCGCACGGCGGGCGGCGTCGGCTTGCCGCCGGTGACCTCGACCGTCGTCAGCACGACGCGATCGTCGTTGGTCGCGAGCTTGCGACCCTCGCCCTGAATCTTCAGGCGCCGGTTCTGGTTCGCCTTGCTCCAGGCGCCCCAATCGAAGAAGCCGACGAGCAGCTGCGTCTTGCCGGCCGGCCAATCCGCCGGGATGTCGATGTCGACGCGGTCGCGGATGATCTCGCCCTGCTTCCACTGGCCGACCGGGTAGAGATCGCCGACGCCGTAGTGATCGTAGGGCTGGCGACGCTTACCCGGCGCCTCGAAGTGCACGAAGACCTTCCAATCCCCAGTCAGCGGCTTGTCGACGCGATAGTACATGGTGACCGAGAGGCGCTGCCCGGCCTTGGGCTCGCCTTCGAGATCGTAGCCGAGCAAGCGGATATGCCCCTCGAAATCGATGTCGCTGGCCGTCTTGGGCGTCGGCGCCTGGGTCAGCACGTTGTCGGCGATCTGCTGCTGCTGGTCCTTGGTCAGCACGCGCTTGCGCTCGGCGGGGCTCTTGCAGCCGGCGGCCGAGACGACGAGGCCGAGCGCCGCCGCCGAGACTGCCGCGCGCTGCCAGATCCGCATGGACTTCGTCATGTTCTGCTCCGTGGTACGGCGCCGAGGCGGGCCGGGGTCGGGAGGATAGCGGCTCGCCCGACCCTGGGCAACGCGCGCCCACAACGCCGCGCGCCCCCGGGACCGAGCGGCTCCGGGGGCGCGGGCGGGGTCGAGCGGGCGCAAGGGACGGAGGGGAGCGCGCCGCCCGGAGGGGCCGGTCCGAGGCTAGGCCTCGAGGTAGAACTGCAGCACGTCGCGGGTCGGGGCACCGCGCAGCTTCTTGAGCGCCGCGGTCTCGATCTGGCGGATGCGCTCGCGGGTCAGCTGGAACAGCTCACCGACCTGCTCGAGGGTCATCGTCTGACCGGAGCCGATGCCGAAGCGCAGGCGCAGCACCGCCTCCTCGCGCGGCTTCAGGCGCGTCAGCAGCTTGCGGGTCTGGTGCGCCAGGTCCTGCTCGAGGCAGGCGTCGAGCGGGATGATGGCGTTCTCGTCCTCGACGAAGTTGGCGAGCTTGGCGTCGTCTTCCTCGCCGACGCTGGCGTCGAGCGAGAGCGGCGTGCGCACCATCTTCAGGATGTGCTCGATCTGGTCGATCGGTTGCTCGGTTGCGGCGCTGAGCTCGTTCATCTCCGGCTCGCGGCCGAGCTCCTGCTCGAGGCGCGAACGCTCGCGCATGATCCGATTCAGCGCCTCGATGAGGTGCACCGGGATGCGGATGGTGCGGCCGTGGTCGGCGATCGAGCGGGTGATCGACTGGCGGATCCACCAGGTCGCGTAGGTCGAGAACTTGTGGCCGCGCTGCCACTCGAACTTCTCCACCGCCTTGATCAGGCCGATATTGCCCTCCTGCACCAGGTCGAGCATGTGCATGCCGCGGTTGAGGTAGCGCTTGGCGATGCTGACGACCAGGCGCAGGTTGGCCTGGATCATCACGCTGCGCGACTCCTCGATCTCGCGGTTGCCCTCCCGGATGCGGCGGATCGCGCGGGCAGCCTGCTCGGCGGTGCCGCCGTAGGCCTCGGCGGCCTCCCGGGCGGCGAGCGCCGCCTCGGCGACGGCCTTGCGGGCCTTCGCACGGTCGCTGCGGGCGCGCTTGTCGACGATCGTCAGATCGATGCCCTCGATCTCCGAGCGCTTCATCCCGGCCTCCCGCAGGGCGAAGCGCAGGTCCAGGTCCGTCTCGACGGCGCGGCGACCCTTCTCGTGCACATGCTCCAGGGCCGCGCAGATCAGCCGCTCACCCACGCGATTCTCGAAGAACACACGGTACTTCGCGCGCATCGCCTGGTTCAGCTCGTCGCTGCGCGGGCCCTGCTCCGGACAGGCGGCGCGCGCCTCGTCGATGGCGGCGTCGAGCTCCTCGGTGCGCGCCTTGAAGCGCTCCGCCCGAGCGAGCGTGGTGATGCGTGCGTCGCGGTCGCGCCAGTCATGATCGGTCGTCCACGCCTTGAGCAACTCGATGTCTTCGGCCATCTGCAGCGGCAGTTCGCGCAGCAGCGGGCGGGTGAACGTGTTGGTCTCGAGGATCTCGAGGATGTCCGCAGAAGCGACCTCCATGCGGCGGGCGATCTCGGCCTCACCCTCACGGGTGAGCAGCGACACGCGACCGATCCCCTGCAGGTACATCACGGTCGGATCGGAGTTCACGGTGGTTCGGTTCCCCGACTCACCGCCCCGAGCGACCATCGACTCCGGGTCGGACACGCACGCGGCCACCGGATCGGCGGTCGGCGACGCGGACGATCGGGTCGGCGTCTCTTCACCCGAGGGATGCAGCGCGTCCCGCAGGACGGCGCCGGTCGGCATCGGGTCGGTCTCGGGGCTCGGCTGGCGGGCGGCGGGCGTCTGCATGGCTTCCTCCTGCGGTCGCGTCGGGTGACCCCGACCTCCACAGGAGATGCAAGATGACGGCCATCTGTTGCGCACAGTCGGAAGAATCTTTCAGTTCAGCGGGTTGTCCCGTTGCTGGCGCCCCCGGTTCGAGCGCGATGCGTCGCGAACCATGACATCGCTGTCAGTTCCGCGGGGGGGGGCCGGCGGAGGGGGTAGAGCGCGCTCGAAAGGCAAGTTGGATTGGAGTGTTCGGCGGTATCGTTCGATCGAAAAACCGAACCTCCCCATGATCTGCGTGTCCTGCCGAAGGACTACGACGTCTGTCCGGTGGTCCGGGAGGTGCGCCGGCCCGCCTGCACGTGATCGACCCGAGTGAGCAGCTCGCTGGCCTCGTCCCCGCGCTCGTGGCGCACGTAGAAGGCCGCGTGGGCTTGCAGCAGCGCGACCAGGCTCGAGCGATCGTTGGCCTCGGTCCACAACTCGGCAGCGCGACGGAACGCGTTGTCCGCCGCGTCGACGTCGCCGGCGTCGGCGAGCACCTCGGCCAGGGTGCCCATCGCTGCGGCGCGGACGCGCGAGAGCGCCGAGAGCTGCGCTGCTGCGACCGAGCGTCGGGCCCAGGTGATCGCGCGGGTCGCGTCGTCGCGGACGCGGGCCGCCGCGGCCAGGTTGCGGGCGGCGTCCGAGAGCAGGTTGTGGTCGTCGAGGCGACCGGCGCCCTCGACGGCCTTGTAGAGCAGGTTCTCGGCGTCGTCGATGCGGCCCGAGCTCAGCAGCACCTCGCCGAGGTTGTTCTGCAGCATCGCCTGCATGCGCCGGTTGCCGACGCGCTTCGAGAGGTCGTAGGCCTCTTCCATCGCCGAGACGGCGGCGTCGGTCTCGCCGCACTGCAGGTGCAGCGCACCGAGCGCGTTCAGTGACTCGATCAGCGCGGCGAACTTGCGGGCCTCGCGGCGCAGCTTCACGGCACGCTCGAGGTGACGGCGGGCGCGGTCGGGCTGCCCCATGCTCAACGCGAGGATGCCGAGGTTGGTCAGGGTGCCGGCGAGACCGACGCGGTCGCCGTCGCGCTCGCGGATCTCGGCCGCCCGCTGCAGGAAGCGCGCAGCCGGCTTGATATGACCGCTGGTCCAGTACGCGCGCCCGATATCGTCGCAGGTGGCGGCGATATTGGCGCGCTCGCCGACAGCCTCGAACAGGCGGACCGCCTCGACCAAGTGCTCGAGCGCTTCTTCGATCTTGCCGCGAACCCGCAGCTGGCGGCCGATGCGAGCCAGGGCATGCGCGCCTTGAGCTCGCGCCCGCAGGGTCCAGGACAGCGCCAGGGCTTCGCGCCAGAGCGACTCGGCCTCGTCGGCGCGACCGTCGAGTTCGGCCAGATCGCCGAGCGCCATCGAGGCGGAGATGTGCACGTCGATCGCGCTGTCGGCCGCGAGCACGCGCGCCTTGTCGAGGTATCGCACGGCCTCCTCGTGGCGGAGTTCCTCGAAGGCGCGCTCGCCCGCGATCAGATAGAGGTGCGCGGCGTGATCCTTCTCTCCGGCGGCGAGCCAGAGCGGCGCGCGGATCTCGGCGAGGTCGATCGAGCGCTGCTTGCCGACCGCCTCGAGCCAGACGGCGGCGCGCTGGCTCAGTCGCCGGCGCTCGTCCGTGCTGGTCAGCTCGAGCAGCTTGTCGACGTCGGCGGCCTCGACGAAGCGGAACGCGGTCTCGTGGGCGAGCAGCGCGCTGCGCTCGCGGACCAAGATGCCGTTGTCGGTCAGGGTCGCGGTGGCGGCAGCGACGCGTTCGGGCACGCCGTCCTGGCCGAGCTCGGAGAGCGCGCGCGGTGCCTGCTCACCGATTCGGATCAGCGCCGTCACGCCGCCGAGCCAGAAGCGCGGGCCGAAAATCGCGCCGAGCCGCGCGATCAGCAGCTCGTCTTCGCTGAGCAGATCGAAGCGACCTCCGTGGCGTGGCTTGAGCCGGCCGCGGTCGAGCAGCTTGCCGAGTGCGTCGGGATCGACCACCCAGGCGTTGCCGGAGGCCTGGATCGCGCCGCCCTTCTGGGCTGCCTCGAGCGCCGCGAGCAGGGTGCCGGGGCGACCCTCGGCGTGCTCGATCAGGGTCGCACGGAGCGCGTCCGTCGCGCCGTTGAGGCCGACCGTGGCGGTCTCGCAGATGCGGCGCATCGCGGCGGCGTCGAGCGGCTTGAGCTCGTAGACGTCGAGCGACTCGAGCCAGCTGCGGCGCAGCGTGCCGCGTTGGTTGGCGGCGAAGATGAACGCCACCGGCAGGGCGGCGACGTCGCTACGCAGGTCGGCGAGGAAGGTGAGGCTCTCGGCGTCGGCTTCACCGGCGTCGTCCACGACGATCACGCTGGGCGCTTCGCCGAGGTCGCGCATCCACAGCGTGTGCAACGCCTCGCTGGCGCGGCGACTGGCCTCGAGGCGGTCCTCGAAATCGATGTCGTGCTCGTTCCAGAAGTGGAAGCCGAGCATCGGGCCGCACGTGCGCGCCACCTCGGCGCCGGTGGCGTCCCCGAACAGCGCCTCGCCGGCGCGCTCGAAGCGCTCGCCGGCGATCGTGCCGCCGAGGTAGTCCGGGATATCGAAGCGAAGGCGCAGCAGGCGCTCGATCAAGCTGTACGGGCGGTGGCAGCCCTGTGCGGAGGTGACGAGGAAGCGGGCGTCCGGGGCCGCGCTGCGGATCGCGTCGCAGACCGCGGTGAGCAGCCGCGATCGACCACTGCCGACCTCGCCGCGCACCAGGCGGTACGAGCCCGTGCGGTTCTGCAGGCCGGTGATCAGGCCCTCGGCGACCTTGGCGACCTCGGTGTCGCGACCCATCAGGTCGCTACGATGCCCCTCCGGCAGCCAGGGCAGGTCGAAGCGCGCCGGCGCGGTCGCGCCGCGACTCGAGACGATCGGGCTCGCCTCGAGCAGGTCCGCTTCGTCGAAGAAGCGACCGACCACGTCGGAGCTGGCCGCGTCTTGCGGGGCGAGGGGCGCGAGGCAAACCTCGCAGAATCGAAAGCTCGACACGTTCTCGTGTCCGCAGCGTGGGCAATCCATCGTTCGTCCTCTTTTCTCGGTGCCCGCGACCGCGCGCGAGGGCGGGAAAGTATGCGCGGCTCGCCACGGTCGACGCAAGCACGATCCTGCGGATCGAGGCGCGGACGTTGACTTCGCGATCGGACCGCATACCATCCTGCGCGCGGCGAATCAGCCGAATCGCTCGGACGTTCGTCTCAGATGCGAACACCACGCGACCCGGGGAGGCCCGGGGAGGGAAGGCAACGAACATGAAGAAGTACCTGGGATTCCTGACGATCGGCGCGATGCTCCTGTCCACGGCCTGCTCGGCCACCGTGGGTGAGGACGGCGACGCGACCGACGACACCACCACTGGCGCCGACGCCACCGACGCCACTGGCGGCGGCTCGGACACCGGCACCACCGGCGACACGACGACGGGTCCGACGGGCTGGAAGTCGGTCGTGATCTACGACAAGTACACCGAGCCGGATTGTAAGGCGACGACCAGCCCCGGTCCGGACATCGACGCCGTCGCGCTGTGGCGCAACGTCGGCGGTGATTGGAAGCTGATGGGCGTGGGCAAGGTCGGCTCGGCCGACTACAAGGCCGGCGCCAACCCGGCCTGCCCGGACAACCAGCACGCCGACGCCGACGACATCGCGGCCGTCTGCGGCCCGCTCGGCGACATCGACGGCAAGGACATCTCGACCGGCTACCTCGGCCTCGGCGGTGGCTCGGTCGAGCTGACCATCGGTGGTTGCCAGAGCGACTCCGAGACCGTCGCGACCTGCGACGGCAAGGGCGCTCCGGTCGAGATCCTCGACGGTGACCAGATCGACGTCTACGAGGTCGACAAGTGGTACCTGGACAACGGCCCGACCGGCGCGAAGGCCGACGGCGCCACGCCGTACATCACCGGCGCCTGCAAGTGCCTCTCCGAGACCTACGAGGTCGAGGTCCGCAAGGAGACCGGCAAGTCGGGCACCGATGACAAGATCATCGGCGAGAAGACCGGCACGGCGACGCTCGACGTCAAGTAGCCTTCGGGCCACGACGGCACGTCCGAATGCGGCGCGCCCCGGGTCTCCGGGGCGCGCCGCACGCGTTTTGGGCGTCGCTGTGTCGGCGTTTGGACACCTCGACCGCAACGATCTATCCTTCGCGCGCTGGCGGCACTTCGCCGCAGACGAGGTCACGATGCGCGGCGCGTGTTCGACGACGGCGACGACCGGCTCCCGAGGGGCCTGTGGAATCGGCGCGGTCTTCATGGTGGCGGTGATCGCGCTGGTAGCGGTCTCCGCCCTGGTGGGGACGGCCTACGCCGCCGACCCTGCTCCGCAGCCCAGGGCAGATGCCGCGGCGCCTGCTGGGGCGCAGTCCTGGCTCTCGGCCGAAGATCTTCGCCTCGGCGACTTCAAGGCTCCGCCGCCGCCCTATCCCTTCCCGCTGCTCGGCGACGAGCGCGCGCGCGAGATCTACGTCGATCGCGAGGGCAAGCTCTACAAGGAGCGCCGCTACTCGGGGATGATTCCCGACTGGGCCCAGCGCGGTGCTCTGCGGCGCGGCCGCTGCCAGGTGACCCAGCAGGCGCTCTCGTGGGTCGGCTTCCAGAACAACTACGACTCATCGCGGGTCTTCATCGCCGTCGAGGGCGAGGCCTGCGGCTACGTCTACCGGCCCGACGATTTGCACGTCGTCATCGATCTGCCGGCAGTGCGCGTCAGCAACCCGAATCTGCTGCGCGATATCCTGACCGGTGCCTTCCCCACGCCCGTGAAGCTCGTCCATGTCGAGCAGCTCGAGGAGCGTGGGACGCGCGTGACCATCGCGCTGCGCGAGCCCCGCCGCTATTTGAGTGCGCACGTGGGCCGCTACGTCTTCGTCGATATCGCCCGCTGAGCGGCGCACGACGGACGCTGGGAGGAGCATGAGCGGGAGCGAATCCAAGCCTGCGCCGAAGCGGCGCCGGGCGGCGCGGACCGATGCGCCGCGCGAGGGCCACGACACGCGGCAGGTCGACTTGGTCGAGATGCTGGGCGCGTCGTCGGCGCCGGCCGCCGCGGCGACGACGACGGCTGCGCCGGAGGCTGCCGCCGCGCCCGCACGGCCACGCAAGCGTGCGAAGGCGGCCGCCGCGACGACCACTGCGGCCGCCGCAGCCGGCGCCACGCCCAAGCGCAGCCGCAAGGCCTCTGCGACGCTCGAGCCCGACGCGCCCGCGAAGGCCACCAAGCCCGCTCGCCGCCGCCGCTCGTCCACCTCCTCGGTAGCCCCGGTGGCGAAGCCGACCGCTCCGAAGAAGTCGACGGAAGCGCGGCCCGCTGCTGCGGCGCCCGCGTCGGAGCCCACGCCCGAGCGCCCCGCCTCGACGCCAGCGCCGGGTTCGCTCGCCGCCCGCCTGGGGATCGCCCCGCCCGGATCGGCAGGCTCCGAGTCGAGGGAACCCGTGCGCGAGGCGATGCCACCCGCGCCGAGCTACCCGCGTCCGATTCAACGCGACCCGCCGGCCCGACCGCGGATCGCGCCCGCGGGGTCGGCCGCGCGTGGCGACGCGGCGCCGCCGCGGCCCGCCATCGCGCCGCCCGGCTCCGCAGGCCGCGGAGAGGCCGCGCCGCCGCGGCCCCTCATCGCCCCGCCCGGCTCGGCAGGCCGTGGTGACGCCGCCCCCGCCGCGCGACCGATGATCGCGCCGCCCGGTTCCGCTGGGCGCGCGGCCGGTGGCGGGGCGCGACCGAGCATCGCTCCGCCCGGCTCCGCAGGGCAGGCCCGACCTGCGCCGGCGAAGCCCCAGCCGGCCGAGACCCAGTCCGCCGAGCCGGTCGCTCCGTCGACTCCGAACGCGGCATCGGCGAGCGCACCGCGGGTCGACGATCCGCCGCGTCGGGCGGGGCTGCGCGAGCCGAGTCGCCCGCGCATCGCCCCGGCCGGCAGCGCCAGTCGCGCCGACGCCGAGACGCCGCGTCAGGACGCCGTCGCCGGCGCCGCCGATGCTGCCGTCGCCCGGATCGACGCGCCCCCGGCGCTGCGTGCGCCGACCGTCGATGCACGCACGCGCCGCCAGCGCTTCGCCGAACCCGCCGCTGCCGCGCCGCCGGCGTGTGGCCCGGACCTGCCGGCGATCGCGCCGCGGCTCGCGCTGGTGCTCGTCACCCGCAATCACGCCAGCCGGCTCGCGGCGGCAGTCGCGGGCTGGCGGCACGTGCTGCCGGCCTTCGATCTGCGCTTGGCCGTCCTCGATCTCGGCTCGGTCGACGGCACCGTCGCCCTCGCAGAGTCCGAGCGACTCGAGGTGATCGCGGCTCCCGGCGGTCTCGCCAAGCCGGTGGAGGCGCTGCTGCAAGCGGCGAGCGCGGCGCCGGGCGAGCTCATCCTGCTCGCCGACGCCGACGCGGCGCCGACGCCCAGCGCGCAGGCGTTGGTCGACGCCGTGCGCGGCGGCGCCGCGATGGTGGCCGCCGGTGGCCGCCGTCCCGGGCTGATGGCGCTCGACCGCCGGCGTCTACCGAGCCGCGAGAAGACGCCTTCGCCACCGGCGCCGGGCAGCGGACCGTCCGGCTTCGAGCATTGGCTACAGGAGGCTGGTCTCGCGTTGACCACGGTGGCGTCGGCCGAACTCGACCGCGACGACGGATTCGTCGGTCGGCTGGTCGATCGCCGCCGCCGGCGAGGGCTGCGCGATCGGGCGATGCGCTGGCTCGGGCGCTGGCGCTAGCGCCGAGCGCGGGGCGACACACCGGCCACGTGACGGGCGCGCGGTCTGGGCGCGAGCGGGGCGCGGCTCAGCGGGCGGTCGGGGCAGAGCGCGCCTTCTGCATCGGCGCGGCCTTGGCGCGCGGCGAGTCGGTGACCAGCTCCGCGCGGGCCGCCGCGAGGTCCTTGCGTGCAGTCGCGGCAGCCTGATTGTCGCCAGCGCGCTCGAGCAGCTTGACCAGACGCTCGAGCAGGCGGACCCGCTCTGAGCTGGAGCTCACCATGGCGATCTGCTTGCGCAGCGCGTCGATTTGGCGCGTCAGCTGCTTGCCGTCGTCCAGCGACTCGACCTCGTCCTTGTCCGCGCGATCGGCAGCCACGTCGTCGCTGCTGTCGGCGACCCGACGCGCCGGCATCGACGGCGCCGGCGCTGCGCTCGCCGTGCCGGTGGCCTGTACGCGCGGCGCGGCGGCGGGCTTGGCGGCGGGTACGACCTCGGCCTCGACCTTGGCGGCAGCGACCTCGCGGTAGGCCTGGGCGCTCGGCGCCGGGGCCGCGGCGAGCTTGTCCATCTCGACCGCCTTCTTCTCGGCGACGGGCTCGAGCTTGTTGTCGGCGACGACGCTGTCGTCCGGCGGGGGCGTCCCGGCCGGGTCGACGGCGGCCGGACGCGCGGCGATCGCCCGCTTCGGGCGCGCGATCCGGGTCGTGGGCGCCTTTGCCGCCTCGGCGACGACGCGCTCGCGCAGGGCTTGTTCCGGCGCTGCCTCGGCCGGCGTGTCGGCGGCCGCAGCTTGGCGCTCCGCCTCGGCCGGCTCGCCCGCACTGCCGCCCGCAGGGGCGGCTTCGTCGCGCGTCGGCTCGGCCGCCGCGGCGGCGTTGGCGACCTCCGCGGC